>NZ_JAUIZP010000079.1:0-24349 GCF_041414735.1 Rhodococcus sp. GXMU-t2271 | reverse complement strand
TCCAGTATCAACCGGACCGTTTCATCCTCACAGTGACATTCGGTCACCACACGTGGCGCGAGGGGTCAGAGCTTGCGGGAGCGCAGCTCGTGACCGCGGGAGGTCTTGCAGCGGCCGGTGACGAGGTCCCACTGCCAGCCGTGCAGGTTGCAGGTGAGGCTGGTGCCCTCGACGACGCCGAACTTCGACAGATCCGCCTTCAGGTGCGGGCAGCGGCGCTGGATCTCGAAGCCGCCCAACTCGATCGACGCGGAATCGTCGTGGGCCTCGGCGAACCAGCCGTCCGCGTAGGCGATCCGCTCGTCGGTGAGGCACTTGAAGAACGTGTACAGGAATTCGTTGTAGCCACCCACCCGCCACGCCTCGAACCGGGTGGACAGGAAGATGGTGTTCACCCAGTCCGGCTCGTCGTCGCGCAGGACCGTGCGCACCAGCTCCGGGGGAATCCGGAAACCGTAGCGGTACTTGCCTTCTCCCTCGATGGGTTCGCGGACGACCCGCTTGGGGAAGTCCAGCACGACCGTCTCCTCACCCATCACGAGGCCGACGGGGTAGCCGATGCCGTCGCAGATCAGATCGGACTGCGCCATGATCGGCTCGAACTTCGCCTTGAGCGGACCGATCAGCGGCTCACCCTCGGCCGGGGCCCACGTCGCCTTCTCGGCCTCGAGCACCGGGGCCAGGCGCTGGGCCATCTCCTCGATGTACGCGGCCTTGTCGGTGAAGATCTTCTCGACGTCGGCATCGGGAAGCGGATGGGTCAGCGTCATCGACTCGCTGCCGTGCACGTCGAGGACCGAGCCGGGGATCATCAGCACGCCACCGTCGTTGCCGTGCAGGCGCATCTGCTCGAGGAAGACCCGCTGGTCGGGGAAGATGTTGCCCTCGTCGCCGTGGTCGTCGTTGAGGTGGCGCAGCGCCGGATCGAGGAACACCGGCGGACCGGCCGACGGGACCACCCACGTCGCACCGACCTGGTCGATGTAGCTGCGGCAGCGATCCATGCCGCGCTGGCGCTTCTGCTTGCCGAAGTTCGCCTTGGTGCGCTTCGGGATGTCGTAGACCATCGGGTACCAGATCGCGCCCGAGTACTGCAGCAGGTGGACGTCGATCGTCCCGAACGCCTCGAGCATCGTGTCCATCTCGACCGGGCGGGCGTCGTTCATGTTGAACACCGTGGTCTCGCCGTCCGAGACGACGAGACCGGAGTCGCCGATCGGCCCGTCCGCGGGCGCGCGCAGAGCGATGATCATCACGTCCAGCTCGCCCTTGGGTCCGCTGACGGTGTGCTTGACGGAATCGGTCGTCTCGAGGAACTTCGTGAACCCGAGCTTCTCGAGCTCGCGGCGCAGGTCCGGAACCGGGAAGTCGGGCAGCAGTACCGTCGCGTCCTTGCGGACGTGCTTGCTCAGGTTCTCCGGGTCGAAGTGATCCTTGTGCAGGTGCGAGACGTACAGGTAGTCGACGTCGCCGAGCGCACCCCAGTCCAGCTGCGTGTTGTCCGGGAAGGGGAACCACGACGCGAAGTACGCGGGGTTGACCCACGGGTCGCACAGGATCGATCCCGCTTCGGTCTGAATGTGGAACCCGGCGTGTCCGACGCTGGTGATCTGCACTTCGTTGCCTCCTGACGTGCTGACCGACGTACCTCCCAGGGTAGGGGGACGCCGGTGGGGCGCCTCGCCCAGGCAGCGAACCCGGGCCGGATACGGGCCATTGATCCCGAATCGGGCGGGCCCGCAGACATCGAGCAGAGCCCGCCGGCGCCGATCCGGCTACTCTGACCGACTGTGGAACCCTTCTACCGGACCGTCATCGGCCTCGCCCGGACCGTCTTCGCCGCCCAGGGACTGAAGTTCACCGTCACCGGCGCCGAGAACATCCCCGCCGTCGGTGGCGCGGTGATCGCCATGAACCACGTCGGCTACATGGACTTCACCTACGCCGGCCTGCCCGCCCGCACTTCCAAGCGCTACATCCGGTTCATGGCGAAGAAGGAGGTCTTCGACCACAAGATCTCCGGTCCCCTGATGCGGGCCATGAAGCACATCCCCGTCGACCGCGCCGACGGCGCCGACTCCTACCGCGCCGCCGTCGACGCGTTGCGGGCCGGTGAGCTGGTCGGCGTGTTCCCCGAGGCCACGATCAGCCGCAGCTTCGAGATCAAGGGCTTCAAGACCGGTGCCGCGCGGATGGCGCTCGAGGCGAACGTCCCGATCATCCCGGTCGTCCTGTGGGGATCGCAGCGGGTGTGGACCAAGGGCCACCCGAAGCGGCTCGGCCGCACGAAGACGCCCATCTCCATCGCGGTGGGCGAGCCCATCCGGCCGTACGAGCCGGCATCGGAGCTGACCGCGGAGTTGCACAGCACGATGGAACGCATGCTGCGGGAGCTGCAGAGCAGCTACGTGCACGAGCCCGGTGCCTACTGGGTGCCCGTGCGGCTCGGCGGCACCGCTCCCACGCTCGCGGAGGCCACTGCGCTCGACGACGCCGACACCGCCGCACGCAAGGCCCGCCGCGCGCAGAAGGATGCCGGCACCGACGGGTGACGGCCGCACGGCGCGCTGACTCCCGGATGCGCCGCGCCGCGGGGGACCGGCACAATGGCGAAGTGAGACGAGATCTGCCGAGCCTGGTTGCCACCGACGTCGACGGCACCCTCATCGACGACGAGGAGCGCGTCTCGGACCGGACCCGCGCAGTAGTACAGGCCGTGGTGTCCTCCGGGACGCCGTTCGTCCTGGCCACCGGCCGTCCTCCACGATGGATCCCGCCGGTGGTCGAGCAACTCGGCTTCGCGCCCCTGGCGGTGTGTGCCAACGGTGCGGTGCTCTACGACAGTGCCGCCGACCGGGTTCTCAGCGCCGCCGTGCTCTCCGCGGACGAGCTGGCCTGGGTTGCCGACGTCGCCAACAGTGTGCTGCCCGGCTGCGGTCTGGCCGCCGAGCGGATCGGGGCCAGCGCCCACGATGCTGCGACACCGCAGTTCGTCAGCGCCCCCGGCTACGAGCATGCGTGGCTGAATCCGGACAACACCGAGCTCGCCGACCACGAGGTGATCGCCGAGCCGGCGGTCAAGCTACTGATCCGGTTGGCGTCGGCGACGAGCCACGAGATGGCCGAGGCGCTGGCTCCGCAGCTCTGCGGCATGGTGGACGTCACCTACTCCACGGACAACGGCCTGATCGAGATCTCCGCCTCCGGTGTGACGAAGGCATCGGGCCTGCATCTGATGGCCGAACACCTGGGGGTGGCCGCCGACGGGATCGTCGCGTTCGGGGACATGCCCAACGACATTCCGATGTTGTCGATGGCGCGCCACGGGGTCGCGGTGGAGAACGCGCACCCGGACGCGAAGGCGGCCGCGGACGAGGTCACCGCCACCAACACCGAGGACGGGGTGGCCCGCATCCTCGAGCGCTGGTGGCGGTGACGGATCGATCGGTCAGGGCGCCGGAGCAGGGGCCGGCGCTTCCGGGGACGGGGCCTCGGGAGCGGGAGCCGGAGCCGCGGGAGCCGGGGCCTGTGCCTGTTCGTACGCGTCGTTGTAGGCGCGCAGCACCTTCGTCACCGCGCCGGTGAGCTCGTTGAAGATCAGCGAGCCGAACTCGAAGTCCGAGCGCCAGCCGTCCGGGACGCGGTACTCGTCGCTGGTCGGCAGACCGAGTTCACCCGCGTCGAGGCCGCTGCGCTGCCACGTCTTGTAGATCTCGCCGAGCACTGTCCACACGCCCCCGTTCGGCGAGGTGTAGATGGCGCCGTTGACGAACTCGGCGCGCTCGTACCCTGCCTTCGCGGGCAAGACGCCGGACACAGCAGCCCCGAGACGGCCGGTCTCGCCGCCCTCGGCGATCCACTTCTGGGCCAGCGGCGAGTTGTCGGTGAGCCGGATCAGCTCTCCGACGAGGTCCGCGACCTTCTCGGTCGAGCCGGTGTCGGGCAGGCGGTCCGCCGATCCGGTGTCGGGCAGGCGGTCCGCCGAGCCGGTGGCCGGGGCCCCCGCGTCGACGTCGGGCACCTGTTCGCGCGGGTTGTCGGTGACGAGGTCGGACGAGTCGTCGCTCGGTGTGGACGGCGTGGTGCTCTGCCCGGCGGCGGTGGCCGCGGCGATGTCGCGGATCTCGTCCATCTTCGAGTAGCCGGAGTCGCCGGGACAGCTGGTGTTGCCGACGTCGCGGTGCGCGAAGATGATCGGCAGGTCGACGGCCGCGCCCTGCGGGTACGGGGTGAAGGACGTGCCCTCCGAGTACATGGTGGTCTCGCCCTTGGGGTCGAGGCCCGCCTTTGCGAGGCGCCAGCCGAGGAAGCGGCCCACCGCGTCGACCGTTGCCTTCGGAGGCTCCACGTTGGAGAAGTCGCCCATCATCGCGATGCCGACGGTGTTCTCGTTGAAGCCACCGGCGTGTGCGCCCTGCACGGGCTTGTCCAGGCCGCCGGCGCGGCCCTCGAAGATCTGGCCGTAGCGGTCGACGAGCACGTTGTAGCCGACGTCGCACCAGCCCAGGGTCTGTGCGTGATAGGCGTAGATGGCGCGCACGATCTCCGCCGATTCGGCCTTGGAGTAGTCGTTGTTGCCGGCGGTGTGGTGCACGGTGGCTCCGCCGAGCGAGTCGTCGTAGGTGGCGTCCTGGCAGCGGATGGACTCGTCGGCGCCCCACTGCGCTCGGGTGATCACCTTCGGCCCGGACCCTCCGACCGGACCGGCGATGTCCTCGAGCGCGGCGTCGGCGCTGCTCGACCCCGGGTCGATGAGCACGGCACTGACGTCCTCGGTGGCGGCGCGTTCCTGCGCGTGCAGGGGCCGTGAGGACGACGCGGGCGCATAGCCCAGCTCCGGCTGCGCGGGTGCCGGTGCGGGTGCCGGTGCCGGAATCTCGGCGCCGGCGAGTGTCGGTTCAGGCCCCGGGCGCGGGGTGAGCAGCACCTGCACGACCTTCGTGGCGCCGACGTAGATCGGTTCGGTGCCGGCCCGCTCGTCGGGCGTCTGGTCGTCGCGGCTCGTGTCGATCGGTTCGGTGGCCGTCCACGGCCCCCAGCTGCCGTCCTCCCGCTGGGCCCGGATCCGTGCGTCGGTGTCCGCGACGTCCTTGGCGGCCAGCGCGATCATGCTGAACGGGGCGTCCCGGGTGAGCTGCTTGACGGTCGCTCCGATGCGGTCGACGACGTCCGCGGCCGCGGGAGCCGGTGCCGAGGTGGTCGACGGGGCGGGCGCGGCGATCTCCGGCAGCCCCGCGGCGAGTTCCCTCAGGCTCAGGTCGGGCAGGTTCAGGCCGGTGAGTTCATGGATCGGGATCACGATGTCGGGCACGGATGCGAGGACGACCTCCGCGATCTCGGGCGGTACGACGGTCGGGACGGACTCGTTGGTGGAGCGGACGTCCGATGTGGTGCTCGTGACGCCGTAGACGGCGAATGGGCTGGCGACGGCCAGGGCGGCGACGGCACCCAGGACGATCGACGGCTTCGGTCGGCGATGCGGCACGGTGCTTCTCCCTGTCGATGTTCGCGGCGGTCCTCGGCGGCCGGGCGGCGCTCGGCCGAGGCCGAGGAGCCGGCTCGAATCGAACCGAATCCTCCGTCATCCGGACGACCCGGAGTGCGGAACGGCCGAGAATCGTGTGCAACTTGTGATTCTGCTGTTACTGGTGTGACTGTTGTTGCTTCATCCAGTCACTCTTGCCACACTAGTCGCAGACAACCTTAAGCCTCAACCTGAGCTTGAGGATCCGTCTCGAATGTCCGATACGCGCGGACCTGCGTCCGGGCGGCACACGGTGCGAGAACGAGGGAGTGCAGCGCATGCCACGAATGTCCATCCGCCGGACCCACCGCCGGCGGCGTCTCGTCGTCGGACACCCCCTCCGCAACGGCTGGCGACCCGCCACGGCCCGCGCCGCGGCCGTCGGTCTCGCGCCCGCGCTGCTGATCGGCGCGGCAGTCGGTGGGGTGATGCACGTGCGCACCGCCGGACCTGAGGTGACGCAGGCCGTCGCCGCCGACACCCCGTTCACCTTCGTGGGCTTCGGCCACGGTCACGGACGCGGCATGGGCCAGTGGGGTGCCTACGGCTACGCCTCGCAGCACGGGTGGTCCGCCGATCGCATCCTCGGCCACTACTACGGCGGCACCACCCTCGGCGCCCTCCCCGAGAACACCATGATCGCGGTCCGGCTCGTCGGGCAGGACGACGCGCCCCTCGACGTCTACTCCGACACCGGGATGACCGTCGCCGGCCGGCAGACCGGGCCCGGCGAGGCTGCCCACCTGACGCCCACCGCCGACGGGGGAGCGGACGTCGTCGTCACGGCCGGATGTTCCGGCGAGGTGCTGTGGCAGGGCCGCGCCGACCTGCCCTGGGTCGACCCCGCCGACATGGGTGAGGCCCGGCCCGCCGCCGAACACCTGAAGCTCTGCGGCAACAGTGCCCCCTACCGTGGCTCGCTCGGTGTCGTCCTCGACGGCTCGGCGCCGCGCACCGTCAACCGGCTGTCGATGGAGGACTACCTGCTCAGTGTCGTCCCGGCCGAGTCGCTGCCCAGCTGGGCCGACACCGGCGGTGCCGAGGCGCTGCGTGCGCAGGCCATCGCCGCCCGCTCCTATGCCGCGGCAGAGAACCGCTCACCGCTGTGGCAGACGTGCGACAGTCAGAACTGTCAGGTGTATGCGGGATCGAGCAAGGAGGACCCCCGCACGAACGAGGCGGTGAACTCCACCCGCGGCACCGTCCTCATGAAGGACGGCAAGGTCGTCGCCAGCGAGTTCTCGGCCTCGACCGGTGGCTACTCGGCCGGGGGCGTGTTCCCCTCCGTCGAGGACCTCGGTGACGCCGTCGCGCCCAACCGGCAGTGGGCGAAGACGATGACCGCCGGGGAGATCGGCACGGCCTTCGGGATCGGTGAACTGCAGGCGTTCGAGATCGTCGGCCGCAACAACCTCGGTGCCGACGGCGGCCGCGTCACCCACGTCCGCATCGTCGGTGCCGATCGCACGGTCGAGACCACGGGCGCCGAGGCGCGCGCCAAGCTGGGTCTGCGCTCCGACTGGTTCACCGTCCAGGAGGGTGCGGAGGCCGCGGTTCCGCCGTCCACTCCCGCACCCGAGCCCGGTCCCGAGGTCGGCGACGAACCCTTCGAGACCGGCCAGGGCTCGCCCATCGAGGAGAAGTACCTCGAGCTCGGCGGACACGACGGAGCGCTGGGCACCCCGGTCGGCCCGGAACTGATGTTGCCCGACGAACGCGGCAAGTTCCGCGTCTTCACCGGCGGCATCATCGTCTGGACCCCCGACCTCGGCGCGCAGGTGATCGACTCGAGCATCATGCGCGAGTGGCTGCCGGGGACGGGAAGCGCCGAGTAGCACCCGGTTTCGTGGCCGAATGTCACATTGCGTCGATCCGATCGATGCGATGTGACATTCGGCCAAACCCCCGGGTCGGGGGAAAGCTATCCGCAGGCGCCGAGCGCCGCGAGCATCCCGTCGACCGACGCCGCCCAGCCGAACTGCTCCGCTCGACGACGTGCGGAGCGGCGCAGGACATCGTCCGGGCCGCAGAGTATTTCGTCGACGGCCTCGGCGAACGCGGGTCCGCGATCGGCCGACAGGGCGCCGCAATCGGGGGTGAGGATCTCCGTCAGCGCCGACGAGCGCGAGGCCACCACCGGCGTGCCGGCGGCCAGCGATTCGAGCGCCGACAGGCAGAACGTCTCGTGCGGGCCGGGGGCCAGCGACACGTCGGCGGTGGCGAACAGCGCGGCGAGCCGGCCGGCGTCCCTGATGAATCCGGTGAACGTCACCGGCAGTCCTCTGGCCTTGTGTTCCAGCGCATGTCGTCTCGGGCCGTCACCGGCGACGACGAGGTGCACGTCGTGCCCGCGACGACGCAGCAGACGCGTCGCGTCGATGCTGCGCTCGACCTTCTTCTCGACGGACAGCCGGCCGCAGTGCAGCAGCAGCCGCACCGAGCCCGGTACGAACCGCTCGCGCAGGCTCCGATCGTGACGGTCGGGATGGAAGCGGTCGAGATCGACGCCGAGCGGCACCCGCACGAGGTTCGGCGTTCCGATGCGGGTGAATTCCGCACCCGCGAACTCCGTCGTGCACACCACCGTGTCGTAGTCCGCGGCCATCCGGCGGTTGGCCAGGTCGGCGGCCCGGCGTGCGGCCGGCGACGGCAGCGCCTGGCCGAGCAGGCGGTCGAGCCGCTCGTGGGAGACGACGACGCTGCGGACGTCGCGGCGTCGCGCCCACCGACCGAACCCGCGCAGGGTCAGCCGGTCCGACACCTCCACCGCGTCGGGCCGCAGGCCGCGCAGCATATCCGCGACACGCCGCGGGTCGGCCACCCGGTATCCGCCGGTCCACGGCACGACCGGCGCCGGAACGGTGATCCGCAGGACCCCGTTCCCGAGCAGTTCCTCGCCGCGCCGGGCGCCGGGCACCACCAGCGCGACCTCGTGCCCACGCGCGACGTACCCGCCGCCCCACTGGTGCAGCGCGGTGCGCAGGCCGCCGGACCGGGGACCGTAGAAGTTGGCGAGCTGAACGATGCGCACCGGTCTCAGTGAGCCGCACCGCGGCGACGGGCGCGCCAACGACGCCGGGCGGCGCGGTGAACGTCCGCGGAAACCTCCCGCGCCGCGGCGGTGGTTCCGGAGCGTGCGCCACGAGGTGGCAGTTCCCGCCCACCCGCGACGGTTCGCCGGGGCCGGCGTCAGGGCGACGGGGGGGACAGCTTGTCGACGAGAGCCAGGCCGTCGTGCGCCCATTCGATCTCGGCGGTCGCGCGGTCGACGAGCCCCTGGTAGGCGAATGCCTTGTAGGCGATGATCCGTTCGTGTTCCTGCGCGGGGTATTTCTCGATGCGAGTGGCGATGGTGGGGTGGGAGGCGTCGAGGATCGAGGCGCGCATGGCGGCCCATCGAGCCCGTTGCTCGGTGTAGTAGTCGATGTGCCGCTGTAGGTTCTCGCGGACGCAGTCGGGGTCGGCCCACTCGAAGTAGGCCGCTCGCATGTGCGGAGCGTCGCGGATCGGCCCGTAGTCCATCGGGGCGTTGATCCAGTCCCGGAACGCGCGGATGCCGTCGTCGGTGATCGAGTAGCGGGTCTTGGTGCTGTTCGGTCCCCAGCGGACCTGCTCGCCTTCGATCAGGCCCTCCTTCTCCATCCGGCGGAGTTCGGGGTAGATCTGCGAGTCCGGGGCGTGCCAGACGAAGCCCACCGAGCCGCCGAAGCGTTTGGCGGCGTCGTACCCGGTGAGGGGCTCGGCTGTGAGCAGCGCCAGCAGGGCATAGCGGAGGCTCATCTCGTCCTCACCTCTCGTTTCGGGGGCAGGTCTTGCCAACCACTATATCGATAGTTAGTGTGTGGTTCACGTCACCAACTATCTATGTCGATAGGTAGTCTTTCCGCTCATCCCGAAGGAACGACATGACCGATCTGGGGCCCGCCGGGGCGACCGCGAAGAACATGGCCTACCCCCTCGACGCCTGGTACGTCGCAGCCTGGGACCACGAGGTCGGCAGGCGCGAGATCCTGGCCCGTACCATCGCTGGCACACCGCTCGCGCTCTACCGCACCGAGGACGGCCGGCCGGTGGCCCTCGCCGACGCGTGCTGGCATCGCCTCGCCCCGCTGTCGATGGGCACCCTCGTCGGCGCCGACGGAATCCAGTGCCCCTACCACGGCCTGCAGTTCAACTCCGCCGGACGGTGCACCCACATGCCCGCCCAGCAGACGATCAACCCGTCCGCGATGGTGGCCTCGTACCCGGTCGTCGAGCGGCACCGCTTCGTGTGGGTGTGGCCCGGTGATCCGATGCTCGCCGATCCCAGCACCATCCCCGACATGTTCCAGATGGATTCACCCGACTGGGCCGGCGACGGGCGCACCATCGACGTGCAGGCCAACTATCAGCTCGTGCTCGACAACCTCATGGACCTCACCCACGAGGAGTTCGTGCACTCGTCGTCGATCGGGCAGGACGAACTCAGCGAATCCGATTTCGTCGTCACCCACGACGACCGCACCGTCACCGTCACCCGGTGGATGCACGACATCGACGCGCCCCCGTTCTGGCTGAAGAACATGCGCGACAAGTTCCCCGGCTTCGAGGGCAAGGTCGATCGCTGGCAGATCATCGAATTCCAGGCGCCGTCGACCATCCGTATCGACGTCGGGGTGGCGAAGGCCGGTACGGGCGCCCCCGAAGGCGACCGCAGCCAGGGCGTCAACGGATTCGTGATGAACACCATCTCGCCGGTCGACGAACGCACCGCCCTCTACTTCTGGGCATTCATGCGCAACTACCGGCTCGACAGCCAGCTCATCACCACGCAACTGCGCGAGGGCGTGCACGGCGTCTTCGGGGAGGACGAGGCGATGCTCACCGCCCAGCAGAAGGCGATCGAGGCGAACCCCGGCCACGAGTTCTACAACCTCAACATCGACGCCGGCGGCATGTGGGTGCGCAGGATCATCCAGCGCATGATCGAGGCCGAACGGATCGTCGCTGCCGGCACCGCGGTCCCCGAGGCGGTGCGCTGAGATGAGTGCCACCAACCAGGCCTCCTGGCAGCGCGGCCGCGTCGTCTCGATCGACCCTGCGGCCGACGCGATCGCCCGGATCGTCCTCGCCCTCGACACCCCGGTCCGAGCCGAACCCGGATCCCACGTCGACGTGCGCCTCGACACCGGCGAGGTGCGGTCCTACTCCCTCGTCTCCGCAGGCGCCGACGGCCGGACCGTCACCCTCGGTGTGCACCTGTCCCCGACCTCGCGGGGCGGATCGCGATTCATGCACGCGCTCCGACCAGGCGACGAACTCGACGTCACCGCACCGCTGCAGAACTTCCCGTTGCGGATCGGCGCGCCGCGCTACGTCCTGCTCGCCGGCGGAATCGGCATCACGGCGATCTCCGCGATGGGCACGGCGCTGAAGGGGGTCGGCGCCGACTACCGCCTCGTCTACGTCGCCCGCACCCGCTCGGCGGCGGCCTTCCTCTCCGAACTGGCCGGGCTCCACGGGGACCGGCTCGAGCTGCACATCGACGACGAAGGCACCGGCCTCGACGTCGGCACCCTGGTCGGCGGCGTCGATGCCCGCACCGAGTTGTACATGTGCGGGCCGATCCGGCTGATGGACGCGGTCCGTCGCGCCTGGGTGGACCGTGAGCTCCCGCTGCCGAACCTCCGTTACGAAACCTTCGGCAACAGTGGCTGGTTCGACGCCGAAGAGTTCGTCGTCAAGGTTCCCGACCTCGGCGTCGAAACCACCGTCGGAACCGACGAGTCCCTGCTGGACGCACTCGAACGTGCCGGTGTCGACATGATGTTCGACTGCCGCAAGGGCGAATGCGGTCTGTGTCAGGTCGGTATCGCCGCGGTCGACGGCACCGTCGACCACCGCGACGTCTTCTACAGCGAAGAGCAGAAGACGGCCGCGACGAAGTTGTGTGCCTGCGTGTCGCGAGTGGTGCGCCGTCCCGGCGCCCCGGCCGTGCCCGGCACCGTCACCCTCGCCGTCCACTGACGGCCTGGTCATCGGATACACCCTCCCTCAAAGGAATTCGGCATGGACCTTCGTGCTCGCATCGACACGTCGCCGATGCGCCCCTACCAGTGGCTGATCGTCGCCCTGTGCGTAGTGCTCAACATCCTCGACGGCTACGACGTCATGGCCCTGGCCTTCACTGCCAAGAGCATCGGCGCCGACTTCGCGCTCGGCGGCTCGGCGATCGGTGTGCTCCTCAGCGCCGGACTGATCGGTATGGCCGTGGGCGCGATCACCCTCGCCCCGGTCGCCGACCGGGTCGGCCGCCGGCCGCTCATCCTCCTGTCGGTCGCACTCGCCACCGCCGGAATGGCGCTGTCCGCCACCGCGGGATCGGCATGGCAGCTCGGAACCTGGCGGGTGCTCACCGGTCTCGGCATCGGCGGAGTGCTCGCCTGCACCACCGTCATCGCCAGCGAATACTCCTCGGCGCGCTGGCGCGGCCTGGCCATCAGCATCTACACCGCCGGGTACGGGGTCGGCGCCACTCTCGGCGGATTGGCCGCCGTGGGCCTGCAGACCGAATACGGCTGGCGGGCAGTGTTCGTCGTCGGTGCGGTGCTGACCGGAACGGTGCTGGTGCTGTTGGCTGCGCTGCTGCCGGAATCGATCGAGTTCCTCGGCGCCCGCGGCCGAGACGGCGATCTCGCCTCGATCAACCGGATCGCCCGTCGTATCGGCCAGGACCCGATCGACTCGCTCGACGGCTCCACCCGCGGCGCCGGGGCGGGGGCCGGCCGCATCGCGGACCTCTTCACCGGAAGCCGCGCCCGCCCGACCCTGCTGTTGTGGGCGGCGTTCTTCACCACCATGTTCGGCTTCTACTTCGTCAATTCCTGGACCCCGTCGCTGCTCGAGACGGCCGGGCTGACCAAGGATCAGAGCGCGACCGCCGGCATGATGCTCACCCTCGGCGGCACGGTCGGCTCCGTCCTGTTCGGCGTCCTGGCCAGCCGGTGGTCGACCCGGTC
Source organism: Rhodococcus sp. GXMU-t2271 (assembly GCF_041414735.1). Classification (NCBI taxonomy): domain Bacteria; kingdom Bacillati; phylum Actinomycetota; class Actinomycetes; order Mycobacteriales; family Nocardiaceae; genus Rhodococcus; species Rhodococcus sp. GXMU-t2271. Next base: position 11,827 of record NZ_JAUIZP010000079.1, on the reverse strand, counting down.
CGTCCTGATCACCTTCACCGGCCTGTCGGCGGCGGCCATGGCCGTGTTCATCGCCTCGATCTCGGTACTCGCCGTCGCGTTCGCGCTGGGAATCGTGATCGGCGGTCTGATCAACGGCTGCATCGCCGGTCTGTACACCCTCGCCCCGTCCCTCTACGGCCCGCGGGTGCGCAGCACGGGCGTCGGCTGGGCCATCGGCGTCGGCCGCGCCGGCGCGATCCTCGCCCCCACTGCCGCGGGCATGCTGCTCGACGCGGGCTGGTCGCCGGCGCAGTTGTACTTCGCCGTCGCCGGCGTGGTCGTCCTGGCCGCAGTGGCGCTGCTGCTGCTGCGACCGGCACGCACCCCGGCCGCGACCCCGGACGCAACGACACCGGACGCAACGACACCGGACACAGGGGCACCCGCGACGGTCTGACGCACCGCCGTCACGGCAACCGTCCGGTCCAGACGGCCTCGGCGCCGGACTCGCCGACCCGGACGGTCTGCACCGTCGCACCCACCGCGGCGACGACGGCCAGCGCGGCCGCGACGACGGTCAGGGCTCGTCGCCCGCTGCCGTCGCCGCGGCCGCGCAGCACGTGCGCACCCGTGAGCAACATCGTCGCGGCGAACAACAGTACGACGACGAGGGTCATCGTCTCGCCGAGTTCCTCGTGCGTCTCGATCAGCGGAGACGGGCCCAGGACACCGGCGAGCTGCTCGCCGGTCTCGGCGGTGATCGGGGTCAGGACCAGCGCCGCGGCCGCGAGCACCACGACCGGCCACAGCAGGCGCCGGCGCGCGGCCGGCCACAGTGCACACAGGACCAGTCCCAGCGACACCAGGGGCACCAGAACGACGACGCCGTGCACTAGCAGGGGGTGGGCGGGCAGTCCGCTGATCAGTGTCATACCGCTCAGTGTCATACCGCTTCTCCTGTCGGCCGGGACGTCAGGAGAACCGTAGGCGCGGATCCGGACGAACGGGACCGGAATGCACTTGACGTTGACGTTGCGTCAAGACGCATCCTGGGGATACCCGACGAGAGAGGCCCGCGAATGAAGGGCGAGTGGTCCATCCAGGAACTGGCCCGCGCGGCCGGCGTCACCAGCCGCACGCTGCGTCACTACGGCGACGTCGGCGTGCTCGAGCCCAGCCGCACCGGCCCGGGCGGCATGCGGTTCTACGACGCCGACGCCCTGGTCCGGTTGCAGCGCATCCTGCTGCTGCGCGACCTGGGATTGGGCCTGCCGGCCATCGCGGAGGTGCTCGAAGGGCACCGCGACGCCACCGCGGCGCTGCGCGTGCACCTGGAACTGCTCGAGCACGAGCAGCGGCGGCTGGCCCGGCAGATCGAGTCGGTGCGCACCACCATCCGCAGAACCGAGAGAGGTGAGGAACTGATGGCAGACGAAGTATTCGACGGGTTCGACCACACGCAGTACCGCGACGAGGTGATCGAACGCTGGGGCGCGGACGCCTACGAGAGCAGCGACCGCTGGTGGCGGGGGATGAGCGACGACGAGCGCGCCGACTGGAAGACCGTCGCCGCCCGCCTGGGCGCGGACTGGACGGCCGCCGCGGCCGCCGGTCTCGACCCCGCCGGTCCGGAAGGACAGAACCTGGCCCGTCGCCACATCGCGTGGCTCGGCAGCATCCCTGGCACCCCCGGGTACGGGGAGGAGCCGAACCGGGACTACATCCTGGGCCTGGCCGACATGTACGTCGCCGACGAGCGGTTCGCCGCGAACTACGGCGGCCCGGACGGTGCGAAGTTCGTCCGGTCTGCCCTGCGGGCCCGCCTCGCCTGACTCGTGTGTGTTTCCGGTCGCTCCCGCTACCGGAAACGCGCACGGGCGCGCGGGTCGCCTACCCTGGTCTTCCGTGACCGCTGCACCCTCGCCCCAGCCTGCCACCGGTGAGCACGACCTGATCGTCGTCGGCTCCGGGTTCTTCGGACTGACGATCGCCGAGCGTGCCGCCACGCAACTCGGCAAACGCGTGCTCGTCGTCGAGCGCCGCCACCACCTCGGTGGCAACGCCTACTCCGAGCCCGAACCCGAGACCGGGATCGAGATCCACAAGTACGGTGCCCACCTGTTCCACACCTCCAACAAGCGGGTGTGGGACTACGTGAACCGGTTCACCGACTTCACGAACTACCAGCACCGCGTGTTCGCGATGCACAAGGGCCAGGCCTACCAGTTCCCCATGGGGCTGGGGCTGGTGTCCCAGTTCTTCGGCCGGTACTTCAGCCCGGAGGAGGCCCGGGCCCTGATCAGGGAACAGGCCGCCGAGATCGACACCGCGCAGGCGCAGAACCTCGAGGAGAAGGCCATCTCCCTGATCGGCCGGCCGCTCTACGAGGCATTCGTGCGCGACTACACCGCCAAGCAGTGGCAGACCGACCCGAAGGAACTGCCCGCCGGCAACATCACCCGGCTGCCGGTCCGCTACACCTTCGACAACCGGTACTTCAACGACACCTACGAGGGTCTGCCCGTCGACGGTTACACCGCGTGGCTCGAGAACATGGCGAAGGACGAGAAGATCGAGGTGCGGCTCGACACCGACTGGTTCGAGGTGCGCGACGAGATCCGCGCCGCGAGCCCCGACGCCCCCGTGGTCTACACCGGCCCGCTCGACCGCTACTTCGACTACGCCGAAGGCCGGCTCGGCTGGCGCACCCTCGACTTCGAGACCGAGGTGCTGCCCACCGCGGACTTCCAGGGCACCCCGGTGATGAACTACAACGACGCCGACGTGCCCTACACCCGCATCCACGAGTTCCGGCACTTCCACCCCGAGCGGGACAGCTACCCCACGGACAAGACCGTGATCATGCGCGAGTACTCGCGCTTCGCCGGCAACGACGACGAGCCGTACTACCCGATCAACACCCCGGAGGACCGCGCCAAGCTGACGGCCTACCGGGAGCGGGCCAAGCAGGAGGCCACCGAGAACAAGGTGCTGTTCGGCGGCCGGCTCGGCACCTACCAGTACCTCGACATGCACATGGCCATCGCGAGCGCCCTGAGCATGTTCGACAACGCGCTCGCGCCGTACTTCGAATCGGGCACCCCACTGGCGGGGGACGCCTCGTGAGCGCCCGGCACCTGCTCGTCGAGCCCGACGCACCCGTCGACGAGCGGCTCGGCAAGGCACTGCTGCAGCGGGTGATCCTGCCGCGTCCGGGCGAACCGCTCGACGTGCGCACCCTCTACCTGGAGGAATCACCCACCAACGCGCGGCGCGCCCACGCCGTCGGCCGGACGTCGCTGAACATCGGCGCCGAGTCCGAGGTGTCGATGTGCACCTACTTCAACGCCTTCCCGGCGAGCTACTGGCGACGGTGGAGCACCCTCACCTCCGTGGTGCTGCGGCTCGAACTCACCGGGCACGGCCGGGCCGACGTGTACCGCTCGAAGGCCGACTCGAGCCGTATCCACGTCGAGGGCCGCGAGTTCTCCGCCGCGCACGACGCCGCGACGGTCGAGTTCGAGATCGACCTCGGCCCCTTCGAGGACGGCGGCTGGATCTGGTTCGACATCACCACCGACTCCGACGTCACGTTGCGCTCGGCAGGGTGGTACGCGCCAGTCGAGGCGCCCGGCGAGGCGTCCGTCGCCGTGGGCATCCCCACCTTCAACCGCCCTACGGACTGCGTGAAGGCCCTGGTCGCCCTGGCCTCCGATCCGCTGGTCCTCGACGTCGTCGACGCCGTGATCATTCCGGACCAGGGCACGCGCAAGGTTCGTGACGAGCCCGGCTTCACCGAGGCGGCGGCCGAGCTCGGCAACCGGCTCGCCATCCACGACCAGGGCAACCTCGGCGGCTCGGGCGGCTACAGCCGCATCATGTACGAGGCGCTGAAGACGACCGACTGCCCGTACATCCTGTTCATGGACGACGACATCGAGCTCGAGCCCGACTCGATCCTGCGCGCTCTCGCCCTGTCCCGGTTCGCCAAGACCCCGATGCTCGTCGGCGGTCAGATGCTCAACCTGCAGGAACGCAGTCACCTGCACACGATGGGCGAGGTGATCGACCGGGCGAACTTCATGTGGACGGCGGCGCCGAACGTCGAGTACGACCACGACTTCTCCACCAAGCCGCTGCGCGACCGCGAGCAGTCGAAGCTGCTGCACCGGCGCATCGACGTCGACTACAACGGCTGGTGGATGTGCATGATCCCGCGGCAGGTGGCCGAGGAGATCGGTCAGCCGCTGCCGCTGTTCATCAAGTGGGACGACGCCGAGTACGGGCTGCGGGCGCGTGCCGCCGGCTACCCGACCGTCACCATGCCGGGCGTCGCGATCTGGCACATGGCGTGGAGCGACAAGGACGACGCCATCGACTGGCAGGCGTACTTCCACCTGCGCAACCGTCTCGTCGTCGCGGCGCTGCACATGCCGGGCGACGGACGTGGCCTGGTCCTCGACACCGTCAAGGCCACGCTCAAGCACCTGCTGTGCCTCGAGTACTCGACGGTGGCGATCCAGAACAAGGCGATCGAGGACTTCCTGGCCGGCCCGGACCGTCTGTTCGAGCTGCTGCCGACCGCGCTCGGGGAAGTGCACGCGCTGCGCAAGCGGTTCTCCGACGCCGTGGTGCTGCCGTCGTCGACCGAGCTGCCGCTGCCGTCGGGCGCCGAGGTCGGGGCGGTCGGTGAGCCGCGCGGAGCCGTCGGCAAGATGGTGCGCCTCGCCAAGGGCCTGGTGCACAACGTGCGCCCGGCGCATCCGGAACACCACGAGCGCCCGCAGCTGAACGTGCCGACTCTCGACGCCCGCTGGTTCCTGCTGTCGCAGGTCGACGGTGTGACCGTGACCACCGCGGATGGGCGCGGCGTCGTCTACCGTAAGCGCGACCCGCGGCAGGCGCAGGCGCTGCTGTCCGAGGCCGTGCGGCTGCGCCGCGAGCTTGCCCGCAGGTTCCCCGAGTTGAAGGACGAGTACCAGGCCGCGGTTCCCGCCCTGACGAGCAAGGAGGAGTGGGAGCGTGTCTTCGAATCGTGAATGGCCGACCACCGAGGCCGAGATCCAGGTGCTGCAGGTCGTGCAGTCCACGGTCGGTTCGCGTCCCGGGGCCCTCGCGGTGGCCCGGGGGATGTCGCACTTCGGTGAGCACGCCTTCGGCTGGGCGGTGATCGGCGGTATCGGGGCCCTGGTCGACCGTCCGCGCCGGCGCCGCTGGGCCGGTGTCGCGATCGGCGCCGTCGGCGCCCACGCCGCGTCCATCGCGGTCAAGCGGGTGGTGCGGCGGCCGCGGCCCGTGGACCCGACCGTCCAGGTCAACGTGTCCACGCCGAGCCGGCTCAGCTTCCCGTCCTCGCACGCCACCTCGACGACGGCCGCTGCGGTGCTGCTCGGCCGGCTGACGGGGCTACCCTTACCGGCGGTGTTGGTCCCGCCGATGTTGCTGTCCCGCCTCGTGCTCGGAGTCCACTATCCGACGGATGTGCTGGCGGGGGCTGCGCTCGGCGCCGCGTCCGCCGCGGCCGTAGTGCGGGCCGAGAAGAAGTTTGGAGAGAGATGAGCGAGGAACCGGTAGCCGTCGCGGCACCTCCGAAGAATCTGCCCGAGGGCATCGTCAAGGCGGTCCGCCCCCGGCAGTGGGTGAAGAACGTGCTGGTGCTGGCAGCGCCGCTCGCGGCCGGCTCGGCGACCGAACTGGACGTCCTGATCCCGGTCGCCCTGGCCTTCGTGGTGTTCTGCATGGCCGCCTCGGGCATCTACCTGGTCAACGACGCGATGGACGTCGAGGCCGACCGCGCCCACCCGACCAAGCGGTTCCGGCCGATCGCCGCCGGCGTGCTGCCGGTGAACCTGGCCTACGGAATGGCGGTGGTGCTGCTGGTCGGCGCGATCGCGCTGTCCTTCCTGGCGAACTGGCAGCTCGCGGTGGTGATGGCCGTCTACATCGGCATCCAGCTCGCGTACTGCTTGGGCCTCAAGCACCAGCCGGTGCTGGACATCTGCATCGTCTCGTCCGGGTTCCTCATCCGCGCGATCGCCGGTGGTGTGGCCGCAGAGATCCCGCTGTCGCAGTGGTTCCTGCTGATCATGGCGTTCGGTTCGCTGTTCATGGCGGCGGGCAAGCGGTACGCGGAGCTGCGGCTCGCGGAGCGGACGGGCGCGAAGATCCGCAAGTCGCTCGAGTACTACACGGGCACCTACCTGCGGTTCGTGTGGACGTTGTCGGCGACGGCGGTCGTCATCTGCTACGGCCTGTGGGCGTTCGAACGCGATCAGGCCAACGACACCAACTGGTTCGCGATCTCGATGGTTCCGTTCGTGATCGCGATCCTGCGGTACGCGGTCGACGTGGACGGCGGGGAGGCCGGCGAACCCGAGGAGATCGCCCTGAAGGACCGGGTGCTGCAACTCCTCGCGGTGGCCTGGATCGGGGCGGTCGGCGGTGCTGTCTACCTCTTCTGACCTCGACGAGGATCTCGACGCCCCGGCCCGCCGGGCCCGGCCGGCCCACCGGGACGGCGTGCGGCCGTGGGTACCGACCGCGGTGTTCTCCGGTGGCGTCGCACTGACGGCCCTGCTGATGTTCTGGGGCGCGTGGGAGCGCCGCTGGATCGCCGACGACGGCCTGATCGTGCTGCGCACCGTGCGCAATCTGCTGGCGGGCAACGGCCCGGTGTTCAACGCCGGCGACCGCGTGGAGGCGAACACGTCGACCCTGTGGACGTATCTCGTGTACGCGATGGGCTGGCTCACCGGTGTGCGGCTCGAGTACGTGGTCCTGGCCACGGCGCTCGTGTTGTCGACCGCGGCGGTGGTGCTGGCGATGCTCGGCACGGGCCGGCTGTACCGGTGGCGGCTGCGGGGCAGCGGTGCCACCTTCCTGCTGGTTCCCGCCGGCATGTTCGTCTACATCGCGGTGCCCCCCGCGCGGGACTTCGCCACCTCCGGCCTCGAGAGCGGACTGGTGATCTGCTGGATCGCCCTGGTGTGGCTGTTGCTCATGCGGTGGGCGACGGCGCCGGGGGTCCCGTCGGCGCCGTCGGTGCTGGCGACGGCGTTCGTGGCCGGCCTCGGCCCGCTCGTGCGTCCCGAACTGGCGCTCCTCGCGCTCCCGGCCCTGCTCATGCTCTTCCTCGCCGCGGGCCTCACGTGGCGGGTGCGGATCGCGATGGTGGCGGTGGCCGGTGCTGTGCCGGTGGCCTATCAGATCTGGCGGATGGGCTACTACGGACTGCCCTACCCGAACACGGCGGTGGCCAAGGATGCGGGCGGCGCGAAGTGGGCGCAGGGCTTCGAGTATCTCGGGAACCTGGTGAGCCCGTACCTGCTGTGGCTGCCGTTGCTGTTCCTGTTGCTCGGCGCCGTGCTCGCGTGGCGCTCCCTGACACCGCTCGCAGCGGGTGCGCCGAAACGTGAAATCCGTCACACGGAAGCGCCGTTCGTGGTCCGCGCGCAGCGGGCGTTGCGCACCCCGTCCGCCGTGGTCGTCTTCATGCTCGGCGCCGGACTGTTGCTCACCCTGTACGCCCTTCGGGTCGGCGGCGATTTCATGCACGGCCGCGTGCTGCTGCCGCCGCTGTTCTGTCTGCTCGTTCCCGTCGCTGTGATTCCCTTGCGTCTTCCCGCGCGCGCCGAGATCGGCCGCAATCGCACGACGGCCGTCGCGGGTGCGGCAGGCGCGTTGTGGCTCGGGGTGGTGGTGTGGTCGGCGATCGCCGCGAACACCACCGGAATGCCCGAGGGGGCGGTGGTGGGCCGTTCCGGGATCGTCGACGAGCGGGCGTTCTACGCCCTCAACACCGGCCATCTGCATCCCGTCCGGGCCGAGGACTACCTCGACTATCCGCGCATGCGGGCGATGGTCGAGGCGATCTCGAACACCCCCGACGGCGGACTGCTGCTGCCGACACCGTCGTTCGACGCCTGGGACGTCGTCCCGCCGCCGGAACCGGTACCGCCGGGCGGTGCCGGCCACACCGTGTACTTCCTCAACCTCGGCATGACCAGCATGAACGTCGGGCTCGACGTGCAGGTGCTCGATCAGATGGGGCTCGCATACCCGTTGGCGGCGCACACCGAGCGGCTCGAGGACGGGCGCATCGGGCACGACAAGCTGCTCTACTCCGACTGGGTCGTCGCCGACACGGGGATGGTGGATGTGCACCCGTGGCTGCCCGCCTACCTGGACGAGGACTGGGTGGCGCAGGCGCAGGTGGCGCTGACGTGTCCGCAGACGCAGGAACTGCTCGCGTCCTCCCGCGCGGAATTGACCTGGCCGCTGTTCAAGCGAAATCTTCGCAATTCGTTCGAATATGCGGACTATCGACTCGACCGGGTGCCGAAATACGAGATCCAGCGCTGCGGCCTCGAGCTTCCGCCCCCACGTGACGGGGGCTGAACGCGGGCGTCCGGGCTGCGAATCACACCGGCGTCGTTTCGTTCCGGGCGGCCCGGAGTAGACCGCCGGAATTATCTCGGTATGATCACAGCCGATAACGGACGAGTAACGCATCGGCAGTGTGGGCCGATATCGAAGCCGACACACGGTTCGTCGACCTGGGTTACCAAGGGTTTGTCAGAGCCCACGGTGTCCTTTACAGTCTTGACCGCAGTGTGACTTGTGACGGCCCGCTCGGTCGTCGCCGCCGGTATCCGACGGGGGACGCGCACGCGGACGCCGCAGATCGAGAAAGAGAGCATTGTTCATGCGTTTTGTCCCGAGGTTGTCGCAGCGCCTCCGCAGGCGCGTGCTCGGCGTGGGCGCCGCAGCCCTCGTTCTGCCGGTTGCCGCCGGCGTCGCCGGAAGCACCGCCGCGCTCGCCGCTCCCGCAGCCGCCACCCCAATCTCGCACCGGGCACCGGCCGGTGGGTTCGAGGAAGTCTTCGTCGACTCCGACATGGGCCCGATCAAGGTGCAGATCCAGTGGGCCGCCCGCGGCGGTGACGCGGCGCTGTACCTGCTCGACGGCTTGCGCGCCCGGGACGACGCGAACGCGTGGAGCTTCGAGACCAACGCGCGCGACCAGTTCGCCAACGACAACGTCACCCTGGTGATGCCGGTCGGCGGCCAGTCGAGCTTCTACACCGACTGGTACGCGCCCAGCAACCTCAACGGCCAGGACGTCACCTACAAGTGGGAGACGTTCCTGACCGAGAACCTGCCGGACTACCTCGCCACCCGCGGCGTCTCCCGCAGCAACAACGGCATCCTGGGCCTGTCGATGGGCGGTAGCGCCGCGCTGACCCTGGCCGCCTACCACCGCGACCAGTTCAAGTTCGCGTCGTCGCTCTCCGGATACCTGAACCTGTCGGCTCCCGGCATGCGTGAGGCCATCCGCGTCGCGATGCTCGACGCCGGCCGCTTCAACGTCGACTCCATGTGGGGCCCGCCGTGGAGCCCGGCCTGGCTGCGCAACGATCCGTTCGTGTTCGCGCCGAAGCTCGCCGGCCTGTCGATGTACATCTCGGCGGCCAGCGGCCTGCCCGGTCAGCACGACAACCCGCAGGGCCTGGTGGGTGTCTACAACACCGCCAACGCCATGGGCCTCGAGGCGCTCGCCCTCGCCCAGACCCGTGCCTTCCAGATCAAGCTGGCCACCCTCGGCATCCAGGCCCGCTTCGACTTCCCGGCGCGCGGCACGCACTCCTGGAAGTACTGGGAAGAGGAGCTGTGGAAGGCTCGTCCCCAGATCCTCGAGGCACTGAACGCCTACTGATCGCGCCGAACCACCCGGCACACACTGACGGTCCGCATGCCGCCCCACGACCCGAGAGGGACGAGGGGCGGCATGCGCCGTTTCCCGGATAGTTGACAAAAACCACAGCCGTCACAGCGCGGCACCCCCACCCGGCGCCCGTTCACGTGTAGAAACAGTCTTCGAGACGCGGGGCCCGGTCGCCCGTCGACGCCCCAGCAACGCAGAAAGTGAGCGATGCCGATGCGAACTGTGCTTGGCGGACGTCGAACCGTGCGCGCCCGGCAGCCGGTGCCGCCCGCACGACGGAGCCGGCGGGTCCTCGGGGCGGTCGCCGCAGCCCTCGTCGCCCCGCTCGTCGCCGGAACCCTCGCCGTCGGTGCCGCGTACGCGGTGCCGGTGGACCGCAGCGAGCCCACCGCCGCGCAGGCCCCGTCCGGGGTGACGGTGCAGCGGGTGGACTGGCTGACCGACCGGCGCGTGGCCCTGTGGGTGAACTCGCCGGCGATGGGCACGCCCATCCAGGTGCAGTTGCTGCTGGCCCGGGACTGGAACATCGAACCGGAAGCGCGGTTCCCCGCCGTCTACATGCTCGACGGCCTGCGCGCCCGCGACGACGAGAACGGCTGGACGATCGAGACGGACGCCGAGGCCTTCTTCGCGGACAAGAACGTCAACGTCGTGCTGCCGGTGGGCGGACAGTCCAGCTTCTACGCCGACTGGGTGGACCAGAACAACGGGCGCAACTACCAGTGGGAGACGTTCCTCACCAAGGAACTTCCCCCGATCCTCGAGGGCAACTGGCGCACCACGAAGGAGCGCGGCGTCGTCGGCCTGTCGATGGGCGGCACCGCCGCGATGTTCCTGCCTGCGCGCAACCCCGGCTTCTTCAAGTTCGCGGGGTCGCTCTCCGGCATCCTGACCACCACGACCCTCGGCATGCCGCAGGCGATCCAGTACGCGATGCAGGACGCCGGCGGCTTCGACTCGTCGGCCATGTGGGGTACCCCCGGCGGCGAGCAGTGGGCCGCCCACGATCCCTACCTGCTCGCGGACAAGCTCGAGGGCGTGAGCCTGTACGTCTCGAGCGGCAGCGGCAGCACCGGACCGTACGACCAGCCGTCGGGTGTCCCGGGCGTGAGCACGAACTATGCCGGCATGGGCCTCGAGATCCTGTCGCGGCTCACCTCGCAGGCGTTCGCCACCAAACTGAACAAGGTCGGCATCCCCGCGCAGGTGGTCTACCGGCCGTCGGGCACCCATTCGTGGCCGTACTGGGAATTCGAGCTGCACCAGCTGTGGCCGCAGCTCGCCAACGCCCTCGGCGTGGAGGTCACGAAGCCGAACTGCAGCGCATCCGGCGCGATCGGCGACGCCGCCGCCCCGTGGATCGGCGACTGCCTCACACCGGAGTACGCCGTCGCGGGCGGGCGCGTCCAGGACTTCCGCTTCGGCCGGATCTTCTCCTCCACCGAGGGCGGCGCCCGCCCGGTGGCGGGTGCCATCGGCGGGGCCTACCAGGCCGCCGGGGGGCCGGCCGGTCCGCTCGGCTACCCGACCACCGAGGAACGTGGCACCCCCGACGGCCGCGGCCGGTTCAACCACTTCCAGCACGGCTCGATCTACTGGACCCCGCAGACCGGGGCGCACGCCGTGCGCGGCGCCATCCGTGACGAATGGGCGCGCCAGGGCTGGGAGGGCGGTCCGCTCGGCTACCCGGTGGCCGACGAGGTGGCCACCCCGAACAAGCCCGGCGTGGTGCAGGGCTTCGAGATCGGCGCCCTCTACTGGACCGAGCCGCTCGGCGCCCACGCCGTGCAGGGGATGATCATGGGTAAGTACGCCGAACTCGGCTACGAGAACAGCTGGCTCGGATTCCCGAAGACCAGCGAGATCCCCGTCAAGGACGGCGGCCGGTTCAACGAGTTCGAGGGCGGCAACATCTACTGGAGTCCGCTCAGCGGCGCCTGGTCCGTCCGCAACGGGCCCGTGTTCGACGCGTGGAAGAGCGCCGGCTACGAGAACGGTCGCCTCGGCTTCCCCGTCGGCGACGAGTTCCCCATCCCCGGCGGTGTCCAGCAGAACTTCCAGGGCGGATTCGTCACGGTGGTCGACAACGTGGCCACCGTCCGCCCCTAGGATCGTCACCCGCAGTTCCGGTGCCGCTGCGAC
>NZ_JAUIZP010000078.1:0-11663 GCF_041414735.1 Rhodococcus sp. GXMU-t2271 | reverse complement strand
TCGTCACGGTGGTCGACAACGTGGCCACCGTCCGCCCCTAGGATCGTCACCCGCAGTTCCGGTGCCGCTGCGACGGCCCGCAACCACCGGATCGGGCGGTGACCGCGACGCACGGGTCGCGGTCACCGCCCGGTTCGCATCTGTAGCCTGGGCACTGCCCATTTCCGACGATTGGATGCGAGGACACCACCACATGCCTGCACGGACCCGTTCGAGCCTGACCCGCGTCCTGGGCGCCGGCGCCGCGGCGCTCGCCGCCACCGCCCTCCTGGGCGCCTGCGGAAGCGACGATTCCACGGCGACGAACACCCCGTCGACGTCCGTGTCGGCGACCACCTCGACATCCGCCGCCGAGACCACCGCCGCCAAGGCGACGACGACCGCTCCCGAGGGCGCGGCCACCACCAGTCCGGGCGAGGCCGCCACCGCACCCCCGGCGCAGCCGGAGACCGAACCCGGATTCCCGGGCCCGGCCGAGGTGCCGGTGGACGACCGCGGCCAGGCGTTCCTGGACGGGTTGCGCGAGCAGGGCGTGGAACCCGCCGCCGACGGCAGTATCGCCATCAACACGGCCAACTACATCTGCGCCGCGACCGCACAGGGCAGCTCGCCCGAGGAGATCAAGACGATCGTCACCGCCGCAGTGGGCAGCGAGGCCACGGCCGCCGGCAAGGAGATCTCCGACGCCGAAGCCGCGACGACCGCCGACGTCTACATCACCGTCGCCCGCGACACCTTCTGCTAGGAGCAGCAACCATGACGGCCCGAGCGAAGCAACGACGCCGGAGGCGGGGAATCCTCGTACTCGGGATCCTGGTCGTCCTGGCGGCCGTGCTCGCGATGTGGTACATCCTCGCGGGCCGGCTCCCGGTGCCGGGGCCGCCGGGGCCGCTCGGGCCCGAGAAGCCCCAGGCGCAGCCGGCCTCGTGCCCCGACGTCCAGGTGGTGGCGGTGCCGGGCACGTGGGAGTCGGCCGCCTGGGACGATCCGTACAACCCGACGTTCAATCCGCTCTCGCTGATGCTGAACGTCACGCGTCCGCTGCAGGAGCGCTTCGACGCGCAGCGTGCCGATGTGTACACCGTTCCGTACGTGGCCCAGTTCTCGAATCCGGTGGCGCTCCCGCCGGACGGTCAGCAGTCCTACAACAACAGCCGCACGGCCGGCACCGCGGCGACCGAGGACATCCTCGAGCGACGGTTCGCCGAGTGCCCGCTGACCAATTACGTGCTGACCGGATTCTCGCAGGGCGCGGTCATCGCGGGCGACGTCGCGTCGCGCATCGGTGCCGGTGACGGGCCTGTTCCGGCGGACCGCGTGCTCGGGGTGGCGCTCATCGCCGACGGCCGTCGCGATCCGGGGACGGTCGAGACGATCGGGCCGCCCGTCGCAGGTGTCGGCGCCGAGCTGTCGCTGAACGGATTGCGTCTGCCGGGGATCACCATGACCGGCGCGCGGCCGGGTGGATTCGGCGAGCTCGAGGACAAGGTGGTGGACATCTGTGCACCGACGGACGGGATCTGCGACGCCCCGCCGAATGCGCTCAATCCCGGCAACTGGCTCGCCAGCGCGCCGCGGTTGCTCGAGTACATGAACAACCCCGTGCACGCGCTGTACAACACCTTCGTCGTGGACGATTCGGGTACGACGGCGACGCAGTGGGTGGCGAACTGGGCGAGCGAGAAGATCGAGGAGGCGCCGACCCCTCCCGAGGAGTGATCACTCCTCGTTGTTACCGGCCGGTAGTGTCGGGGATCACCACCCGATACACTCACTGGTCGGTCGGCGCTTAGACTCGACCTTCGGTCACGACCCGGGAAGTCCTTCCGGGGCCGTGACGCGCGACCACTGCCACACGAGAAGAGGTTCGATGAGCGCCACCGACGGCTCGGCTGTCACGCAACCGCGGAAGTTCCGTTTCGCCGCGGGTGGCGAGGGCAACGCCGAGGAGGGCGGTGCCCGGCGCTTCGTCGAGCTGGCGCGCAAGGCCGAGGAACTCGGCTACGACAGCTTCATGATCCCGGACCACCTGGGCAACCAGGTCGGACCCATGGCCGCTCTCGGTGCGCTCGCCGTCGCCACCGACAAGATCCGCCTCGGCACCGCCGTCCTCGCGAACGGCTTCCGGCATCCCGCGATCCTGGCCAAGGACGCCGCGACCGTCGACGTCCTCTCGGGCGGACGGCTCGAGCTCGGGATCGGCGCAGGGTGGATGAAGGAGGAGTTCGACAAGGCGGGCATCGCCTACGAACGTCCCGGCGTCCGGATCGAGAAGCTCGAGGAGACCCTGCAGATCCTGGACGTGCTCCTGCGCGGCCGGGAATGCAACTTCGAGGGCAAGCACTACCGCATCGACGGCCTCAAGGGCAGTCCGCGTCCGCGGCAGGGCCCGCGCCCGCCCATCGCGGTCGGCGGCGGGGGACCGAAGATGCTCGCCCTGGCGGCGAAGTACGCCGACATCATCTCGGTGGCCACGCCCACGAATCGGGACGGCCGTTTGTTGCTGTCGGGGATCACGATGGGCAAGACTGTGGAGCGGGTGGACGTGATCCGTCGCGCAGCGGGGGATCGGTTCGATGACATCGAGCTGAACTGGACCATCACGATGATTCTCGTCACGGATGATCGGGAGCAGACTGCCGAGATGGCACTGGCTGCTCTCGACCAGGGCTTCCCCCCGAACATCGAGGTGGACGTCCGGCTCACCGTGGACGAGATCCTCGAATCGCCGTATCTCGCAATCGGTTCCTACGAGGAGATCGCCGAGCAGATCCGTAACGTGCGGGCGAAGACAGGGATGTCCTATGTGGGGGTCTTCCCCACTCAGATGGAGGCGTTCGCACCGGTGATTCCGCTGTTGGCGGGGGAATGACCGATGCGGATCTGTAACATAATCGTGATTTCGGATCGATGGACAGATTCGTGAGACGCACGGCCGGATGCTGTTGAGCTGTACAGGTACGACGATCCGCTAGCGCGAGGACAAGGACGGGGCGCAACCATGTCGAGTGGTTGTGGGATCGCTTCGACAGGGAGAAGGAATGAGCGTCGGGTTCGAAGAGTTCATCGATGAGAACGGACAGATCGTGTTGCCCGAGGGCAACACTCTGCTCGACCACCTCGAGCAGCATTTCGCCGAGAACGGCGACGATCTTGCGTACCGTTACATCGATTACTCGCGGGAACGTGACGGCGAGGTCCACGAGCTGACCTGGCAGCAGTTCGGGGTCCGCCTGCGCGCGATCGCGGCCCGGCTGCAGCAGGTCACCGAGCCCGGCGACCGCGTCGCGATCCTCGCCCCGCAGGGCCTGGACTACGTCGTCTCCTTCTTCGCGGCCATCTATGCCGGCACCATCGCCGTCCCGCTGTTCGACCCCGACGAGCCCGGCCACACCGACCGGTTGCATGCCGTCCTCGGCGACTGCACGCCCAGCGCCATCCTCACCGCCACCACCTCCGCGGCCGGGGTCCGGCAGTTCTTCCGGCCGCTGCCCGCCGCGCAGCGCCCCCGCATCATCGCGGTCGACGCGATTCCCGACACCGTCGCCGAGTCGTGGACGCGACCCCGGATCGGCACCGACGACATCGCCTACCTGCAGTACACCTCCGGATCGACCCGGGTGCCCGCGGGCGTCGAGATCACCCACCGCGGTGTCCTCACCAACTGCATCCAGATGGCCGACTCCATCGAACTCAACGAGGGTTCGCGTGGTGTGACGTGGCTGCCGCTGTTCCACGACATGGGCCTGCTCACGATCATCCTGCCGGCGATCGGCGGCAAGTACATCACCATCATGAGCCCCCGCGCCTTCGTGCAGCGGCCGGGCCGGTGGATCAAGGAACTCGCTGCGGTCTCCGACGGCGCCGGCACGTTCGCCGCGGCGCCGAACTTCGCGTTCGAGCACGCGGCCGCGCGAGGACTGCCGAAGCCGGGTGAGACCCTCGACCTGAGCAACGTGATCGGCCTGATCAACGGCAGCGAGCCGGTGACCACCTCCTCGATGCGCAAGTTCAACGAGGCGTTCGCGCCGTACGGCCTGCCGAAGACCGCGATCAAGCCGTCGTACGGCATGGCGGAGGCGACGCTGTTCGTCTCGTCCACCCGGCACACCGACGAGGCCAAGGTCATCTACGTCGACCGCGACCAGCTGGGCGCCGGCCGCATCGTCAAGGTCGACAAGGAGGCGCCGAACGCCATCGCGCAGGTCTCCTGCGGTTACGTCGCGCGCAGCCAGTGGGCCGCGATCGTCGACGCGGAGACCGCCGCCGAGGTGCCGGACGGGCACGTCGGGGAGATCTGGCTGCACGGCGAGAACATCGGCATCGGGTACTGGGGACGAACTCAGGAGACCGCGGAGACCTTCCACAACACGATCGCCGACCGCCTGACCGACGGCAGTCACGCCGAGGGCACGCCTGCCGACGCGCACTGGCTGCGCACCGGCGACTACGGCGTGTACGTCGACGGAGAGCTGTACATCACCGGCCGCGTCAAGGACCTGGTCATCGTGGACGGGCGTAACCACTACCCGCAGGACCTGGAGTTCTCGGCGCAGGAGGCCAGCTCCGCGCTGCGTCCCGGCTTCGTCGCCGCCTTCGCCGTGCCGGCCAACCAGCTGCCGCAGGTGGTGTTCGAGAACTCGCACTCGGGCCTGCAGTTCGACGCCGACGATGCCTCGGAGCAGCTGGTCATCGTCGCCGAGCGTGCGCCGGGCGCGGGCAAGGCGGATCCGCAGCCGGTCGCGGACACCGTGCGGGCGGCGATCTCGGCACGGCACGGCGTGACCGCACGCGACGTCCTGCTCGTTCCGGCCGGGTCTATTCCGCGCACGTCGAGCGGCAAGATCGCGCGTCGCGCGTGCAAGGCCGCGTACATCGAGGGAACCCTGCGCGGCGGTTACACGCAGCAGGCCTTCCCCGATAGCGTTTAAACATTGTTCTCTTTCCCGGGTAGCGTGGTGGGTTGATGGCTGACACTGAAATGACCGTCGCGCAGCTGCGCGAATGGCTGCGGAACTGGATCGCCGAGGCCACCGGGCAACCGGTGGCACAGATCTCCGACGATCGTCCGATGGAGGAGTTCGGTCTCTCGTCCCGCGACGCCGTCGCGCTCAGCGGCGAGATCGAGGAACTGCTCGGCGTCACCCTCACCGCGACGATCGCGTACCAGCACCCCACCATCGCGTCGCTGGCCACGCGCATCATCGAGGGCGAGCCCGAGCTCCCGGAGGGTGACGACAGCGCCTTCTATGCCGCCGGTCCGGCCGGCCGGGCACACGACATCGCGATCGTCGGTCTCGCCACCCGGCTGCCCGGGCACGTGAGCACCCCCGCCGAGATGTGGGAGCTGCTCGCGCAGGGCCGCGACGGGATCACCGACCTCCCCGAGGGACGGTGGTCCGAGTTCGCCGACTACCCGCAGATCTCGTCCGCCATCGCCGCGGCCAACACCCGCGGCGGGTACCTCGACGACGTCAAGGGCTTCGACGCCGAGTTCTTCGCGATGTCGCCGCGCGAGGTCGAGATGGTCGACCCGCAGCAGCGCCTCGCTCTGGAACTCACCTGGGAGGCGCTCGAGCACGCCCACATTCCGGCCAGCGACCTCAAGGGCCGCCCGGTCGGTGTGTTCATCGGCAGCTCCGCCAACGACTACCAGCTCCTCGCGGTGAGCGACCCGTCCGCCGCGCATCCGTACGCGCTGACCGGCACGGCGACGTCCATCGTCGCCAACCGGGTCTCGTACTTCTTCGACTTCCGCGGCCCGTCCGTCGCCCTGGACACCGCATGCTCGTCGTCGCTCGTGGCCGTGCACCAGGCGGTGCGGGCCCTGCGCGACGGCGACGCCGACGTGGCGCTGGCGGGCGGCGTGAACATGCTCGTCGCGCCGGCCGCGACACTCGGCTTCGACCAGCTCGGCGTGCAGGCCCCCGACGGCCGCATCAAGGCCTTCTCGGCCGACGCCGACGGCATGGTCCGCGCCGAGGGCGGTGGCCTCGTCGTGCTGAAGCGGCTCGAGGACGCCGAGCGGGACGGCGACACCGTGCTCGCCGTCATCGCCGGTTCCGCCGTCAACCAGGACGGCCGCTCCAACGGGCTGGCGGCACCGAACCCCGAGGCCCAGGTCGACGTGTTGCGCCGCGCCTATCGGGACGCGCACATCCTGCCGTCCGGCGTCGACTACATCGAGGCCCACGGCACCGGCACCGTGCTCGGCGATCCGATCGAGGCGGACGCCCTCGGCCGGGTCGTCGGCCGCGGCCGCGACGCCGACAAGCCGGCGCTGCTCGGTTCGGCGAAGACCAACTTCGGCCACCTCGAGGCGGCCGCCGGCGCGGCGGGCCTGATCAAGGTGGTCCTCGCGATGCAGGAGAACCACCTGCCGGCGACGCTGAACTACACGGCGCCGAACCCGTACATCCCGTTCGAGCAGGCCCGCCTGAAGGTCATCCCCGAGGGCTCCGAGTGGCCGCGCTACACCGGCAAGGCGATCGCCGGCGTCTCCGGGTTCGGCTTCGGCGGCACCAACGCGCACGTCGTGGTCCGCGAGTACACCGGCCCCGAGGCGGACACCGGGACACCGGCCGAGCCGGAGTCGAGCGAAAGTGTCGTTCCGTCGGCGCAAGGAGCGGAAGGGCACGTTCGCTCGGACGAGAACGCCGAGCGCCCGGTGCTGCTCGCGGTGTCCGCGGCGATGCCGTCGCGCCGCCGCCGGGCCGCCGCCGACCTCGCCGACTGGCTCGAGACGGAGGCCGGCAGCACCACGCCGCTCGCCGACGTCGCCCGCACCCTCTCCCGTCGCAACCACGGGCGCTCGCGTGCCGTCGTGATCGCGACGACCCGCGCCGAGGCCATCGCCGGATTGCGCGCCGTCGCCGCCGGTAAGCCCGCCCAGGGCGTGTTCTCCGCCGACGCCCCCGCCGCCAACGGGCCGGTGTGGGTGCTGTCCGGATTCGGGTCGCAGCACCGCAAGATGGCCAAGCAGCTGTACCTCGAGAACCCGGTGTTCGCGGCGGCCGTCGACGAGATCGACGAGCTGATCGAGGACGAGGCGGGCTACTCCATGAAGGAGAAGTTCTTCGACGACGCCCAGGACTACGACGTCGAGACCTCGCAGGTCGGCATCTTCACCATCCAGGTCGCCCTCGCGAAGTTGCTACGCCACCACGGCGCCGAGCCGTCCGCCGTCGTCGGCCACTCCATGGGTGAGGCCGCCGCCGCATACATCTCGGGTGGTCTGTCGCTCGAGGACGCCGTCCGCGTCATCTGCGCGCGCTCGCGGCTGATGGGTGAGGCCGAGGCGCTGCTCGAGGGCGACGACATCCGGCTCATGGCGCTCGTCGAGTACAGCGCCGCGGAGATCGAGCAGGTCCTCACCGACTACCCGCACCTCGAGGTCTGCGTCTACGCCGCGCCGACACACACCGTGATCGGCGGCCCGCAAGCCGAGGTCCACGCGATCGTCGCGCGGGCGGAGTCGGAGGAGAAGCTCGCCCGCGTGCTGCAGACCAAGGGCGCCAGCCACACCTCGCAGGTGGATCCGCTCCTCGGCGAGCTCGCCGCCGAACTCGCCGGCATCGAGCCGCACCGGCTGAAGGTCGACGTGTACTCGTCGGTCGACCAGGACACCCACTACCGCGCCGGGCACGAGCCCATCCACCAGGTCGAGTACTGGACCAAGGGGCTGCGGCACAGCGTCTACTTCACCAACGCGGTGAAGCTGGCCGTCACCGACGGGCACACCACCTTCGTCGAGCTGGCCCCCAATCCGGTCGCGCTGATGTCCGTGGCCGCGACGGCCTACGCGGCCGGGGTCATCGACACCCAGCTGATCCAGACCCTCAAGCGCAAGGAGGACGAGCCGCTGGGCGTGCTCACCGCCCTCGCGCAGCTGTACGTGCACGGCCACACCGTGGACCTGCACAGCCTGCTCCCCGCCGGCGGGTACGCCGATTTGCCGCGGACGGTGTTCCTGCGCAAGCCGTTCTGGCTCGAGACCCGCATCGGGACGGGCGGCAGTGCCCGCGTGCCCGGTGCGCACGTCGCGTTGCCCGACGGCCGGCACGTGTGGGAGGTGCGCGCCGACGCCGTCACCGACCTCGGCGAACTCGCCGTCGCCGCCGCGTCGCAGGTGCTCGCCGACGTCACCCTCACCGCGTCCGTCCCGTACGGCGACGTCCCCGCCACCGGCACCCTCACCACCACGCTGACCCGGCACCTCGGCGGCGCGTCGCTGCACGTGCACGGGCGTGACGCGGCGGACGGCGAGTTCCGGTTGCTGTTCGACGCGGTCGTCGCCTCCGGTGACGCACTGCCGGCCCCCGCCCCGGCGCCCGCGCCGGCCGAGCGTTCCGCCGGCCCGGTCGAGACGCTGCCCGAGGTGGTGGAGACCTTCGGCGACAAGTGGGATCCGAACGGGTCGCAGACCCTCGAGGATCGGCTGGCGCTGATCGTCGCCGAATCGATGGGCTACGCGCCCGAGGACCTGCCCGTCGAGATCCCGCTGATCGAGCTGGGCCTGGACTCGCTCATGGCGGTGCGGATCAAGAACCGCGTCGAGTACGAGTTCGACATCCCGCAGTTGCAGCTCGCCGCGGTGAAGGACGCCAGCCTGCGCGACGTCGCGAAGTACCTGCGGTACGCCGTGGAGAACCGCGAGGAGGTCGCCGCGCTGGCCGCACAGCAGGCCGCGGACCGCGACACCGCCGAGCGGGAGGACGCGGCGCTCGACCTGCCTCCGATCTCGCCGGTGGAGGACACCGGGGTGGTGCACGAGGCCGAAGCGATCCTGGAGGCTGCCGAGGCCGCAGACGCTGGGAAGACTGACGCTGGGAAGGCAGACGCTGGGAAGGCAGACGCTGGGAAGGCAGACGCTGGGAAGGCAGACGCTGGGAGGGCCGGGGCGAGCACCGACGAGGCCACCGACGTCACCGACCGGCAGGCGGTCGCGGAGGCCTCCGGCACCGACGTGCCGCCGCGCGACGCCGCCGAGCGGCTCACGTTCGCGACCTGGGCCGTGATCACCGGACAGTCCGCGAAGGGCATCTTCAACACCCTGCCGATCCTCGACGACGAGACGGCCGAGCGTCTCGCCGCCCGGCTGACCGAGCGGGCGAACGGCGAGATCACCGTGGACGACGTGCTCGACGCCGAGACCATCGAGCAGCTCGCCGAGAGCGTGCGCCGGCACCTCGAATCGGCGGATCGCATCGACGGGCTCGTCCGTACGCTGCGCCCGCGGCCCGAGGGCTCGAACGCCGTGCCGGTGTTCGTGTTCCACCCCGCCGGCGGATCCACCGTCGTGTACGAGCCGCTCCTGCGCCGGTTGCCCGAGGGCACCCCGATGTACGGCTTCGAACGCACCGAGGGCCCGATCGAGCAGCGCGCCCAGGAATACCTGCCGCAGATCAAGGCGATCCAGGGCGACGGTCCGTACGTGCTGTACGGCTGGTCGCTGGGTGGTGTGCTCGCCTACGCGGTCGCCCGGCTGCTGCGGGCCGAGGGCAAGGACGTGCGGATCGTCGGTCTCATCGACACGGTCATGGCGGGGGAGAAGGTCGAGGACACCCCCGAGGAGATCACCGCGCGCTGGCAGCGATACGCGCGGTTCGCGAAGAAGACCTACGGCGTCGACGCTCCGCTGCCGTACGACAAGCTCGCCGCGACGGACGACGAGGGGCAGGTGCGCATCCTCATGGACCTGCTCAAGATGAGCGGCACGAAGATCCCCGGCGGCATCATCGAGCACCAGCGCACGTCGTGGCTGGACAATCGGGCCATCCAGACGGCGAAGCTCGAACCGTACGACGGCGACGTGGTGCTGTACATGGCGGACCGCTACCACGACGACGCCATCGAGCTCGAGCCCGCATTCGGGACCAGGCAGCCCGACGGTGGCTGGGGTGAGTCGGTCCGTAATCTGGAGGTCATCCGTGTCGGCGGCGATCACCTCCAGGTGGTCGACGAGCCGTACATCGGGAAGGTGGGGGCCGACCTGACACGCAAGCTGGCCGACATCGAGGCCACGAGGAGCTGATCGAGTAGTGACCACGACGACGGCCGAGAAGCTGGCCGAGCTGCGCAAGAATCTCGAGATCGCCAAGGAGCCGGCCGGGGAGGCCGCGGTGGCCAAGCGCGCCGCCAAGGGCATCCCCAGCGCCCGCCAGCGCATCGACATGCTGCTCGATCCGGGCAGCTTCGTCGAGATCGGTGCGTTGATGAAGACGCCCGGCCGCGACGACGCGCTCTACGGTGACGGCGTCGTCGTCGGTCACGGCACCGTCGAGGGCCGGCCCGTCGCGGTGTTCTCGCACGATCAGACCGTGTTCGGCGGCAGCGTCGGCGAGATGTTCGGCCGCAAGGTCGCCGCGATCCTCGACTTCGCGCTGAAGATCGGCTGCCCGGTGGTCGGCATCAACGACTCCGGTGGCGCGCGGGTGCAGGACGCGGTGACGTCGCTGGCGTGGTACGCGGAACTGGGCAAGCGGCACGAGCCGCTGTCGGGGCTGTGCCCGCAGGTGTCGATCATCCTCGGCAAGTGCGCCGGCGGCGCCGTGTACGCCCCCATCAACACCGACGTGGTCGTGGCCACCGAGGAGGCGTACATGTTCGTCACGGGGCCGGACGTCATCAAGTCCGTCACCGGTGAGGACGTCAGCCTCGACGAACTCGGCAGCGCCCGCAAGCAGGCCGAGTACGGCAACGTGCACCACGTCGCGCCGGACGAGAAGGCCGCGTTCGAGTGGGCCCGCAAGTACCTGAGCTACATGCCGTCGAACGCGCAGGAGAAGCCCCCGGTGATCAATCCGGGGCTCGAACCGGAGATCACCCCGGACGATCTCGAGCTCGACACGTTCATGCCCGACGCGGACAACTCCGGCTACGACATGCACGACATCCTGCTCAAGATCTTCGACGACGGCGACTTCTTCGAGATCCGTTCGCAGGTCGCCCCGAACATCATCACCGGCTTCGCCCGCGTCGACGGCCGGCCCGTCGGTGTGGTGGCGAACCAGCCGCTGTACCTGTCCGGGGCGCTCGACGCCGCGAGTTCGGACAAGGCCGCGCACTTCGTGCGGGTGTGCGACGCGTACGACATTCCGCTGGTGTTCGTCGTCGATACCCCCGGCTTCCTGCCGGGTGTGGAGCAGGAGAAGATCGGGGTCATCAAGCGCGGCGGCCGGTTCCTGTTCTCGTTCGTCGAGGCGTCGGTGCCCAAGGTGACCGTGGTGGTGCGCAAGTCCTACGGCGGTGGTTACGCGGTGATGGGGTCCAAGCAGCTCGGCGCGGATGTGAACTTCGCGTGGCCGACGGCACGGATCGCGGTGATGGGCGCCGAGAGTGCGGTGGCGGTCATCGGCCGTCGCCAGATCGAGGCCGCGGGCGAGAACGCGCCGGCGGTGCGTCAGCAGCTGATCAACTTCTACAACGAGCACATCGCGACGCCGTACATCGCGGCCGAACGCGGCTACATCGATGCAGTGATCGAGCCGCACAAGACGCGTCTGGAGATCCGCAAGGCGCTGACGTTGCTGCGCGACAAGAAGGTGTTCAAGAACCCGCGCAAGCACCACCTGCTTCCGCTCTAGTGGTTGGGCCGAATGTCACATTGCGTCGATCGTGGCTGACTCAGGTGGTCCATGCGACACGCTCCCTGACCAGGGGAG
>NZ_JAUIZP010000077.1:0-47309 GCF_041414735.1 Rhodococcus sp. GXMU-t2271 | reverse complement strand
CCCGCTGCTGCAGCGGCTTGACAGCAAACATAGGGACACCCCCCGCGTCAGGTGTGTATGACAAAACGGTGTCTGGCGTAGGGGCGTTCCGCAGTTCCCGTGCCGTCTCCGGGGTTTTCCAGAGGATGGACAAGGCTCGATCGGCCGAAGGCGGCCTTGTCGCGCTGCATGCCAGTAAGCACCCTCACCCGCTGGCAGGACTACCCAGGCATGGACCGCGGCATTCGGCGGGCCCCGGTGCAGTTCCCGGCGTCAGAACGAGGCGTCTTTTCTGCCGATGCTGATCCGGTATTCCTCCGCCTCGGGTTCGGCGGTGTAGGAGAGTACCTCCCCGACGTGCTGGCGTAGCACGTCGAGCACCTCCTCAGGGGTGGCGTAGAAGAATTCCCGCCGGGGGTTGACCTTGTTGACCCGGCGGTCGGGGAAGGCCTGGTGCAGCGTGTTTCCACGGTGACGTGCGCCGCCGGTGCTCATCGAGGATTTCCACAGGGTGGTCACGACCGCCCTGTTCGGCCCCAGCACCGCGAAGACCTCACCTGCTCACACCGTGAGGGACGCCCCCCGTCGACGGCGCGCACGTCCCCACCATGCGGGCTCATCCCCAGGGGATGAGCGTCGAGAAGCCCTTGTGGCGCAGGCCGGCGTGTACCTCGACGGGGACGGGCAGGCGGCGGAACCGGTGCAGCGGGGTGAAGGGCCGTCGATCATCCCGCGGCCGGTGGTGCCCAACGGTGCCGGGCTGTACCGGAACCTGCTCCGGCACGGGACTCCACCGAGACCGTCCCCTCTTCCGAGCGGAGCAGAGGCCACCGCCCGGAGGTGGGGACCGCGGCGGTGGGGCGAGTACCGATCGTGAGGGCGAGGTGCGCGCACGTCGAGCGCTGGTTGTTCGCGGACGCGCAAAAGCGGCCCTCGACATCGGATGGTCCGTCACCTGGGTCGGTTGCAGCTCGAGGTGGGCGTCGGATAGGTGATGTCCCGTCTCAGCTCGGTCGAGGCTGCCGGAGGAAGGTGTCCACCTCGCGGGTGAACGCCTGCGGTTCCTCGACGAACGGCGCATGCCCGCTGCGTTCGAACACGACCAGTCGACTGCCCGTGATCCCTGCGACCAGCTCGCGGGCACACGGAATCGGTGTCTGCGGATCGTGCCGCCCGACGGCCACCAGAGTGGGCGCCGTGACCTGGGTGAGACGGCGGTGGTAGTCCACCTCGCGGACCGTCTGCAACCAGATCGCCCGCGCCGGCTGCGGCCGTCGCCGGTCCCCGCGCTCGATCACGAACGGTTCGGCCAGGCGGGGATCGACGTACGAGGCGCCCTCGACGAGGTTGTCCAGGCGCCGGTAGCTGGCGAGGGTGCCACGGCCCACCATGTGGCGGGTGCCCCACCAAATGCACTGCCACCACTGCCGGTCGCGCCACGGGCTTCAGTTGTGCGGGATGCCCCAGCGGCGCGCGGCGGGGAAGCCGGACAGCGAGCCCACCAGCACCAGGCGCGCGACGAGGTCGGGTCGCTCGACGGCCAGCCCCAGCGCACACAGCGAGCTCATGCTGTGGCCCACGGTCGACACCGGTACCCCGATGCCCGCCACGGCGAGGGCCTCGGCGCAACAGTCGAGCATCTCGGGCATGTCGCCGCGCATCGGGCGCGACGACTGATAGGCCCCCGGCGGGTCGAAGGACACCACGGCGAAGCCGGCCCCGACGAGGACGTCGGCCAACAAGTCCTCCGCCATCGGCCGATGCGTCGACGCG
The DNA here is from genome assembly GCF_041414735.1 of Rhodococcus sp. GXMU-t2271. Lineage (NCBI taxonomy): Bacteria > Bacillati > Actinomycetota > Actinomycetes > Mycobacteriales > Nocardiaceae > Rhodococcus > Rhodococcus sp. GXMU-t2271. The sequence continues at coordinate 45,557 of NZ_JAUIZP010000077.1, read as the reverse complement.
TGCGGGTAGGGCGGTACCAGAACCGGCGGCCCCGTACCGCGCCGGTACACCGCCAAGCCCTCGTGCTCGAGGATGTCCACATCGCCTCCCGCAGGGCACCCGAGGAAGCACCCACCGTGTCCGGCCCCGGCCCTCAGCCAGCGTCGGCTGCTCCCATCGCACCCTGGGCCGGATGGCGTCCGTGATGCCACGGCTGCTGCCCGTCCTCGCGGGGCCTGGCATCGATGTTCGCCCCGATAAGCGCCTCCTGGCCGACTCTCATCGTCGCACCGGGAAGTAGTTCCGGTCTTCGCGGAAGCGCACCGAGCGTTATCCGCACCCTTGCAGAGCGGGTGCATGACGCAGCACGCCATCGAAAGGGACAGGTGTCCGGTGTGTTTCCTCGGCCCGGAGTCGGTGTCCGAGATGTGGGGCCGGCCGGCGCGCACGGGAACGGGGCGAGAGAGGAAGAGCGACAGTCGAACCTCGACGGGCTGTCCCTAGACGAGGGAAAGTCGCAGGAGGTGATCTCGATGCGGCTGCGCCATGCCGCGCCCACACCGTGAGCACCGACCTGTCCGCGGCCGCACGGCACCGACTCGACTCCGACTCCGGCGACGGCGCCCACGGCCCTACGCCCGGGCCGTGGTCGACATCCCACCCCTGCGCCCATGCGGTCGCGGTCACGGGTTGCGGGCACACCGTTGTCCGGGGCGGCGGTGCACCACGCGATCCGCCGCCGCGCCGAGCTGGCCGGCTACGACCCCGAGATCATGAGCCAGCTCGGTAGACACTCGCTGCGGGCCGGATTCGTCACCAGGCCTTCCGCAACGGCGCCAGTGCGCACGCGATCATGCGCCCGACCGGACACACCACCTCCCGCCATGCTCGAGGTCTACGCCCGCGAACACGCACCCCTGCTCGGCAACGCCGTGACGAAATTGGGTTTGTAGCGCCGAGAGCATCCCCGCTGACCGGCGCGACGACCCACCGCTACCACCCGACGTGGCGGGAGCGCGGTACCGGCACGACTGGGCACTGCTCACCGACCGGTGCACCGCCACCGACCAACTCCCGCCGCCCGCCGGCCGAGTCCCCTGCTGTTGCGATGCGTGTGGGCTCGATTCCTTGGGTAAGCAGCCACCAGAAGACCTTCTGTGCTTCGTCGAGTTGGTTCGGGTACGGATAGTCGGGTGTCCGGCGGTGATCGACCAGCACTTTCACACCGGCCGCCTGGCCGGGTGACCGGCGAGTTTGCGGTGACGTCCGGCCAGTGGCCGGCCCGACGATCACCCCCTGTCCGGCGGCCTCGGTGCGTGCAGCCTCCGATCCCCGCCGATCGCATCGACCAGGCCGTAGTCACGTGCCTGCTCGGCGGTCAGGATCCGGTGGGCGCGCATGTCCTGGGCGATCTCGTCGATGGGGTGGCGGCACAGGTCCGCGAGCCGTTGCTGCAGTGCCCGCAGTTCCTGCCGGTAGCGGTCCACCTGGGCGTCGACGGTTGCCGCGGGACCGTCGCACGCGGTGCGGGGCTCGCGCAGATGGAAGGTGGCGTGCGGCGCGGCGGTGCGCCGGTCGGCGGCCGCCAGGAGGGCGACGGCCGCGCCGGTGACGGCGCCGAGGCAACTCACCCGGATCGGCACACCCATCAGGTCGAGGGTGTCGAGGAGCGTCGTCGCGGTGTCGAGATCGGCGTCGACGTCGTGCAGCCACAGCTGCACCGGGTCGTCGCCGGAGGCGTCGAGCAGCGCGAGCGTGGCGGCGGCGCGGTTGGCGGCGTCGTGGCCGAGACGACCTGTGAGCCGGACGATCCGCTGGTCGAACAGTCGCTCGGTGAGCCAGTCGGAGCCGGGCGCGACGAGCGAGGTGTACTGCGCCGGTGCCGGAGCCGGCGGGCGCGGTTCGGGCTGCCACGGGGGCATCGGCGGGGGCGGGGGAGGGGGAGGAACGGGCGGCCAGATGTTCATGTCGTCTCCGGGGGCGGGTGGATCTGCCAGTCGACGGTCTGCCCCACCGCCTGTGCATACCGTTCGAGGGTGGACAGGCGCGGATCGAGATCGCCGCGCTCGAGTCGGGCCACCGCCGACTGGGAGGTGCCCATCCGGGCCGCAATCTCGGTCTGGCTCAGTCCCTGTCGTCGCCGGGCCGCCGCCAGCTCGTCCACCAGCGCTCGACGCCGGTCGGCGAGACGGTCCAGACCCGGGAACGACGTTCGGCGAGGCGACGTCGACATATCAGCAATGATATCTCGGCAATGCGCTACCGGACAGCCCTTGACACGGGCGGCGCTCGGCGCCGATCCTCGACCCATCCGAGACGGTTCCGCGTCCCGGCCCGACCCGGAGCACGCCATGACCATGCCCCGAATTCCGGACACGCGACGGTCGTACCTGCGGGTGCGCGACGTCGACCTGTACTGCGAGGACACCGGCGGTGAGGGCGAGCCGATCCTGTTCCTGCACGGGTTCCTCTTCGACGGGCGAATGTACGAGGCGCAGATCGCGGCACTGCGGGATCGGTACCGCTGCGTCACCCTCGACTTCCGCGGGCAGGGCCGGTCCGGGCACGCCCGGACCGGATACCAGCTCGAGCAACTCACCGCCGACGTGCTCACCGTGATCCGGCGGCTCGACCTCGCCCCGACACACCTGGTCGGTCTGTCCATGGGCGGCTTCGTCGGCATGCGCATCGGCGCGCGGGAACCGGACCTGTTGCGCTCGCTGACCCTGCTCAACACCGGCGCATCCCCGCATCCGCCCGGGCGGTACCCGCTGCACCTTGCCCTCACGGCCGTGGCACGGTTGCTCGGGCCGTCGCCGGCCCCCGTGCTGCGGGGCATCGAGAAGGAACTCTACGGCGAACCGTTCCGCAGCGAACCCGGCCGAAAGGCCGACCGTGAGGTGTGGCGCAGACGATGGGAGACCGCCGATCGGTCGTCACTGGCGAACACGATGCTCGGCATGATGGTCCGCCCCGACATCCGGGACGAGCTTCCCGGCGTGAGTGTGCCGACGCTGATCGTCGCGGGGCAACTGGACGTCGAGATGCCACCGCGTCTCGCCCGCGAGATGCACACCCTGATCCCGGGCTCGCAACTGGTCGAACTCGACGGTGTCGGTCACAGCGCGACGCTCGAAGACCCGGCCCGGGTCACCGGGATCCTGGAGCGCTTCCTCGCCGAGATCGGCTGACCGGCGAGAACACTCCCGGCGGTGCGTGGCGCCCGGTCCGTCAGGCCCCTCACCCGGGCGGCGACACCGTCCCGACCCGCGCGTCCTAGATCGGACGGAACCCCGCCCCGGCCCCGCCCCGCGCATCGGCGTCACCGACGACGGCCGTCATGCTCGTGCCGACCTCCGGACCGAGGCAGGCAACGGTGAGGTAGCCGTTCACCATGCCGACGAGGGTGGTTCCGACCACCACCGGACCTCCCGAGTCGCCGAGGTCGACGCACGTCTGCGTCCAGGTCTGCCCCGAACCGAACACATCGCCGTAGGCCACCCCGCAGGTATGTCCCGTGGTGCGGCCCTGCTTGCAGACGATGTCCGGGAACTGCGCCGGACCCCCGATCCCCGTGATCGTCGTGTTTCCGACCCGATTCACGGGCACCACCTTCGCCGGCTCGAACACGATCACCGCGTAGTCCAAGTCCGCATCGGTGTAGGCGATCGTGCCGACCACACCGGCATCCGGATCTGCCTCCGAGGCGACCGTGGACCCGGCGTTTCCGCAGTGCCCCGCCGTGAATCCGACCAGCCGGCCCCCGGAATCGGGACCGATCGTGGTGAGGGTGCAGTAGTTCCGGCCGTCCATGACGATGCCGGAACCGCCGCCGAGGACGGCCGGATCGGCGGCCGCTGCAACACCGGTGCCGGCGAGCAGCGACGCGCCGACGGCGAGAACGAGGATGCCGAGTCTCATGGCGGGCCTCTTCCGAAGGTCGAGCGAACGAGTCGGACACGCGCAGGAAGGGGGGTCGCGCGTACGATCCACCGCCCTCGGGCGCTGCTTCTCGATCATCCGCCGCCCCCGGGGCTGTTCGCAGCGTTTTCCGGGACGAGAAGGCGCGGCGGGGCCGATCCGGGGAGGGGGACCACCGGATCGGCAGATCGGGGCGGCCCGGTGCGCCGGGGGAGCGTCGTCGCGATCGCCTCAGGGCGAGACGGGCGGGGGCGGGGTGTCGCCGTGGATGACCAGCACCGGGCAGTGTGCGTGCTCGGCGCATGCGGCGCTGACCGAACCGAGCAGCAGGCCGCTGAAGCCGCCGTGCCCCCGGCTTCCCACCACCAGGAACTGCGCATCGCGGCTCTCGTCGAGCAGGACCCGCGCGGCTCCGCCGCGGCGAACCAGTTCCTGCACGGACACGCCGGGCTCGCTACCGAGGACGCCGGTGACCGTCTCGTGCAGCATCCCGGACGTTTCCCGCTCGGGGTCCCAGTCGGACGGCCAGCCTTCGGCGGCAGCCCAGGGAATCTCCCAGGCCGCCACGGCGTCGACCTCGAATCCCGCCGAGCGGGCGACGAATCGTGCCCACCGCAGTGCTCCCTTCGACGGCTCCGATCCGTCCACTCCGACCACGACGCGGCCGGTCACTTCGCCGCCGGTCACGTCGGCTCCTCTCCGGCCCGGCACGGTCGGGAACGATCGGACCGGTCCGCGCCGGGATCCTCGACGCGGCCGGCGCCGAGGGACGGTCGCTCACCGCATCCGGGCGGTACCGCTTCGTGCGGGCCGGTGCGTGACCGTCCGAGCGAACCCGCGAAGCCCGCGCCGGAGGGAGGGCTGGACTCGACCACCGGCCAGCGGGAGTGCCCTGCACCGGCGCGGTGCGTATCGACATCGGAAACGATGCCCATCGGCCCAGTCTAGTGCTCGCGCCGCCCGCAGGCGCGCATCGGCTTCGACGCACAGCGGAGCGGCTACCAGCCCGCCGACCCGGGGATTCCCTTGAACGGGCCGACGACCGAGCTGGTGATCCAGCCGCCGTAGAACCCGCCCGGTTGCGGGACGACCTCCTCGCCGTCGACGGTGCACCGGTCGACCTGCGCGGCCATCACCGCGACGGCCCCGGCGATCGCACGGAAGGCGGGGGTGGGATCGTGGTAGGTCCATGCCGCCTTCGGCGCGACCCGCGAGTCGGTCACCAGGTCGTAGTAGCTCGCCCTGCCCTTCCACTCGCACCACGACGAGCCCGGCGCCTCCCACAGCACCCCGTCGGCGAAGGCGTCGGCGGGAAGGTAGTAGGTCGGCGGATGGCTGGTCTCCAGTACCCGCCAGGCGCGCGTGGTCGACGCGATGGTCCGGCCGCCCAATTCCACGGTGATCGAGCCGGTGAAGGGCTCCACGCGGGGCGGACGGGGATAGTCCCAGACCGACTCCTGCCCCGCAGCAGGTTCGACGGGTTCCGGCCGGGTCGTCACGGCGACCTCCTCGTGGTCACCTCCCCAGGTTACGGGGGACGACGCCAGGGGGCCGGGCGCGATGCCGGGGGACGGGGCGAGGAGGTGCGCTGCGCCGGTGGTGTGCAGCGGAGCTGTCGTGGCCGCAGATCCGCCCGCAGCGTGCGGCTGCGGCGTGCCCACCGTGCCTCTCGCACAGCGAACCGCGGCCCGCCCTCGCATCCGGACGCGCAGCGGTCACGATCGCACGAGCAGATCGCTGTGTCCGGGTGGGGGCGGCGGATACCATCGAGTTCTCGGCGCCGGCACGACGGCTCTCGGATTGGAGCTCGATTATGGCCGATGATGCGAAGCTCCTCGACTATCTGAAACGGGTGACCGCAGAGCTCTATCAGGCCCGGGAGAAGCTTCGCGAGCTCGAGGGGGTGAGCCGCGAACCGATCGCCGTCGTCGGGATGGGTTGCCGGTTCCCCGGCGGTGTCCGCTCCCCACAGGATCTGTGGCACCTGGTGGAATCCGGTTCGGAGACCGTCGCCGGGTTCCCCGCGGACCGGGGTTGGGAAGCGGCGGACCTCTACGATCCGACGGGCCGGCAGGCCGGCAGGACGTACACGGTGCAAGGTAGTTTTCTCGACGACGCAGCGGGTTTCGACCCGGAGGTCTTCGGAATCTCGCCTCGCGAAGCACTGGCGATGGACCCGCAGCAGCGACTCCTGCTCGAGACGAGCTGGGAGACCTTCGAGCACGCCGGCATCGATCCGCGGTCCGTGCACGGCAGGCAGATCGGCGTCTTCACCGGCCTGTCCGGGATCGACTACTCGGCACGGGCGGGCGGCGCCCCGCCCGAGGAACTCGCGGGCTACTTCATCACCGGGACCGCGATGAGCGTCGCCTCCGGCCGTGTCGCCTACAGCTTCGGACTGAACGGACCCGCGATCACCGTCGACACGGCATGCTCGTCGTCCCTGGTGTCCGTCCACCTCGCCATGCAGGCGCTGCGCAACGGCGAGTGCGAACTCGCCCTGGCCGGCGGGGCGACCGTCATGTCGACGCCCGCCGTGTTCGTCGAGTTCAGCCGGCAGCGTGGACTGGCCCGCGACGGGCGCTGCAAGGCGTTCGCCGCCGCGGCCGACGGCACGGCGTGGGGCGAAGGCGCCGCGATCCTCGCGCTGGAACGCCTGTCCGACGCCGAGCGCAACGACCGCCGGATCCTCGCCGTCGTCCGCGGCAGCGCGGTGAACCAGGACGGCGCCAGCAACGGCCTCACCGCCCCCAACAAGCAGGCCCAGGAACGGGTGATCCGGCAGGCCCTGACCGACGCCGGACTCGGCCCGGCCGACGTCGACGCGGTCGAAGCGCACGGCACCGGCACCACGCTGGGCGATCCCATCGAGGCGTCCGCCCTGCTGGCCGGCTACGGCCGCGATCGGCCCCCCGACCGGCCGTTGTGGCTCGGCTCGGTGAAATCGAACCTCGGGCACACCCAGGCCGCCGCCGGAGTGGCCGGCGTGATCAAGATGATCATGGCGATGCGCCACGGTGTGCTGCCGGAGACCCTGCACGTCGACCGTCCCACCCCCCACGTCGACTGGTCCGCCGGATCGGTGTCCCTGCTCACCGAGAACCGGGAATGGCCGGCGGCCGACCGGCCCCGCCGGGCGGCGGTCTCCTCGTTCGGCATCAGCGGCACGAACGCCCACGTCGTGCTGGAGCAGCCGACCCCGTCCCCGGACGCTGCGCCCACCGAGGGGGTCGACGCGTCGGACGACGTCGTGGCCTGGTTCGTGTCGGGCCACACCGAACCGGCACTGCGCGCGCAGGCCCACAGGCTGCGCGACTACGTCGCCGACCACCCCGAGCTGACACCCGCCCAGGTAGCCGGCCCGCTGCTGACGTCGCGCGCGACCTTCGACCACCGCGCCGCCGTGCTCGGCGCCGATCCGGCGGCCCTGCTGTCCGGTCTCGACGCGCTCGGCCGAGGCGCCCCCGACCCGGGTGTGATCACCGGCGTGGCCGTCGAGGCCGGCGACCGGCCGGTCTTCGTCTTTCCCGGGCAGGGTGCGCAGTGGGTGGGCATGGCCACCGAACTGCTGGAGTCCTCCCCGGTTTTCGCCGACAGCCTGCGCGAGTGCGCCGACGCCCTCGCCCCGCACACCGAGTTCGCGCTGCTCGACGTGCTCCGCGACCGCGATCCGGCGGCCCTGGACCGAGCCGACGTCGTGCAACCGGCGCTGTTCGCGGTGATGGTCGGTCTGGCGCGGCTGTGGCAGGCACACGGCGTCGAACCGGCGGCCGTGGTCGGACACTCTCAGGGCGAGATCGCCGCCGCCCACATCGCCGGCGCGCTGACCCTGCCCGACGCGGCGCTCGTCGTCGCGGCCCGCAGCCGGGTGATCACGGAATCGGCCCGGCGCGGCGGTGGCATGGTGTCGGTGGGTCTGCCGGCGGACGCCGTGCGGCAGCAGATCGAACCCTGGGCCGGGACCGTCGAGGTGGCGGCGATCAACGGTCCGGCCGCGACGGTCGTGTCCGGCCCAAGCGACGCCCTCGAGATGCTGGTCGCGCAGTGGCAGGCCGACGGTGTCCAGGCCCGGCGCATCACGGTGGACTACGCCTCCCACTGCGCGGACGTCTCGGTGCTGCGCAGGCCCGTTCTCGACGCTCTTGTCCCGATCACCCCGCAGCGTTCGCGGATCCCGTTCTACTCGACGGTGAGCGGGGACGTGATGGACGGCACCGCACTCGACGCCGACTACTGGTACCGGAACCTGCGCCGACCGGTGCGCTTCGAAGACGCGACGAGGTCCCTGGTCCGCGACGGGTACCGGCTGTTCGTCGAGTCGGGCAGCCATCCGGTCCTGACCGTGCCGCTGCAGGAGACCCTGGACGCGGCCGGCGTCGCGGGTCGCGCCCTCGGCACCCTCCGCCGCGACCGGGCAGGCCTGCGTCAGTTCACCACCGCCCTCGCCGAGGCACACGTGTCCGGGGCGCACATCGCGTGGGACCGGATCGGGTGGGCGCGCCGCACCGGTCACCGGCCGTGGGTGGACCTGCCCACGTATGCCTTCCAGCACCGCCGCTACTGGCTGGACGGGGGCGCGCCGCAACGTGATGCCGCCGCAGCCGGCATGGATGCCGGGGACCACCCGATGCTCGCCGCCTCGGTCGAACTCGGCGACGGCCGCGGCGCGGTGTTCACGGGCGTGCTGTCGCCGCACCGCCTGCCGTGGCTGAACGAGCACGCCGTGGACGGCACCGTGGTGCTGCCCGGCACGGCGTTCGCCGAACTCGCCCTGCACGCCGGGCACCGCGCCGGCTGCAGCCGTCTCGCGGAACTCACCCTCGAGACGCCCGCGACGATTCCCGCCGGTGGGGAACTCGCGGTGCAGGTCGCCGTCCTCACCGCCGACGACGCCGGGCACCGCACGGTGTCGGTGCACTCCCGCCCGGCGGACGCCCCGGCGCAGACACCGTGGACCCGGCACGCCGTCGGCACCCTCACGGGCGCGGCGCACACCGCGCCGGTTCCGATCCGGCAGTGGCCCCCGGCCGATGCGACGGCGATCGACGTGAGCGGTCTGTACGACGCGCTCGACGAGACCGGATACGGGTACGGGACGGTCTTCCGGGGCCTGCGCGCGGCGTGGCGCCACGGTGACGACCTGTACGGAGAGGTGCGCCTGGGGGGAGAGGACCCCGCCGCGGCGGTCGCCGGGTACGGGATCCATCCGGCGGTGTTCGACGCGGCGCTGCACCTGATCGCGTTCGCCGCCGCGGCCGGCGCCCGCGACCTGCGGCTGCCGTTCGCTTGGGACGACGTGCAGCTGCATGCCGTCGGTGCCACCGCCCTGCGCGTGCACATCGCCCCCGCCGGACCCGAACGGTACCGGGTGGCCGCGTACGACACCGCCGGCAATCCCGTGCTGACCGCCCGGTCGCTGGCGCTGCGGCCGTTCACAGGTCCGCGGGCGCCGGCCGCCGCGACCGGCACCGGCCTCTACCGCGTGGAATGGATCCCGGTCGAGGCCGGCGCCGCCCCGACGGCAGACCTCGCCCCGCTCGGGGAGGCACTCACCGGCGGCGATCCCGCCGGCCGCACCCTGCTGCTGGCCGGGACCCCGGACGACGACTCCGACGTGCCGACGCGCGCCCACGCCGCCGCGGAGGCGGCGTTGCTGGCGGTACAGGCCTGGCTCGCCGACGACCGCCTCGCCGAGACCCGACTGCTGGTGACGACAAGGCGCGCCGTGGCGATCGCCGACGACGAACCGATCGACGTCTGCGCCGCGCCCGTCTGGGGGCTGATAGGTGCGGTGCAGAACGAGCACCCGGACCGGATCACCCTGCTGGACCTGGACGGGCCGCCCGGTGGCCATCCCGATCCCACCGTGCTGTCCGCGGCCCTGGCCTGCGACGAACCACAACTGGCGGTCCGCGCCGGGACCCTCCTCGCGCCCATGCTCGCAGCGGCGGCGCCCCCCACCGACGCACCGCCCGCGGATCCGGTGCCGTTCGGCCCCGAGGGCACCGTCGTCGTCACCGGCGGCACCGGAACCATCGGCCGGCTCGTCGCCCGGCACCTCGTGCGGCGCTACGGGGTGCGCCGGCTCGTGCTGACCGGCCGACACGCGGTCCGCGCCGAGCGGGCGGCGGACCTGCGCGCCGAGTTCGCCGACGCGGGCGCCGAGATCCGCGCCGTGACCTGCGACGTCGCCGATCGGGCCGCGGTGGCCGCCCTGCTCGACACCGTCCCCGACCTGTCGGGTGTCGTCCACGCCGCCGGAGTGCTCGACGACGCCACCGCCGCCACCTTGGCTCCGGACCAGTTGCACGCCGTCCTGCGCCCCAAGGTGGACGGTGCCTGGCATCTGCACGAACTCACCCGCGATCGCGGTCTCGCGGCGTTCGTGCTGTTCTCCTCCGCGGCCGGTGTGCTCGGCGGCGCCGGCCAGGCGAACTACGCCGCGGCCAACGTCTTCCTCGACGCGCTCGCGCAGCACCGCCGCGCCGAGGGACTGCCGGGACTGTCCCTGGCCTGGGGACTGTGGGACCGTCCCAGCGGGATGACCTCCCATCTGAGTGCGGCCGATCTGGATCGGCTCCAGCGCACCGGCATCGACACCCTCACCCCGGAAGCGGGGCTGGCCCTGTTCGATGCGGCACTCGCCGCGAACCGTCCGTTGACGGTGCCGATACGGCTCGCGGCGCCCTCCCGCCGATCCGACGGTGACGCCCTCCCGCCGATCCTGCGCCGAGTGCTCGGCACGTCCCGTCGGCGCGCCGCGGCCGCCCCGTCGGCCCCCGGCCTCGCCGACGAACTGCGCGCGCTCGACCCCGCCGGGCGGCACGCCCGGGTCCTCGAGATCGTCACCACGCACGTCGCGGCGGTACTCGGCCACGACGGGAAGGAAGCCATCGATCCGGAGCGTGCCTTCAAGCAACTCGGCTTCGACTCGCTCACCGCGGTGCAGCTACGCAACCAGCTGACGACGGCCACCGGGGTACGGCTGGCCGCGACGGTGGTGTTCGACCACCCCACCGCGGACGCGCTCGCCCGCGAGATCGCGGCCCGGCTGCTCGGCCCCGAGGACGCCCCGCAACCGACCCGTCCGGCGCGCCGGCGCCACGACGACGACCCGATCGCGATCGTCGGAATGGCCTGCCGATACCCCGGGCAGGTCTCCTGCCCGGACGAGCTGTGGCGCCTCGTCCGCGACGGCCGCGACGCGGTGGGCGCGTACCCCGACAACCGCGGCTGGAACCTCGACGAGGTGTACCACCCGGATCCCGAGCGCAGCGGCACGACCTACATGCGGTACGGCGGCTTCCTCTACGACGCCGACCGGTTCGACGCCGCGTTCTTCGGGATCAGCCCCCGCGAGGCCGTCGCGATGGACCCGCAGCACCGACTGCTGCTCGAAAGCGCCTGGGAGGCACTGGAACACGCGGGAATCCCGCCGAACTCGCCCGGGCTCACCGACACCGGCGTGTACGTCGGAATGATGGGCGGCGACTACGGATTCCACCTCATGACCCGGCGGAGCACCGACGCCGAGGGCTACCTCATGACGGGCACCAGCAACAGCGTGGCCTCCGGCCGGATCGCCTACACGCTCGGCTTCACCGGCCCCGCGGTCACCGTCGACACGGCGTGTTCGTCGTCGTTGGTGGCGCTGCACCTGGCGGCGCGGGCACTGCGCGACGGCGAATGTACCCTCGCGCTGGCCGGCGGGGCGACGGTGATGGCGACCCCCGGCGTGCTGATCGAATTCAGCCGCCAGCGCGGACTCGCCCCGGACGGGCGGTGCAAACCGTTCTCCGATCGAGCGGACGGCACCGGACTCAGCGAGGGCGCGGGCATGGTCGTGCTCGAGCGGCTGAGCGACGCACAGCGCCACGGCCACCGGGTGCTCGCACTGATCCGCGGCTCCGCGGTCAACCAGGACGGCGCCTCCAACGGCCTGACCGCCCCGAACGGTCCGTCGCAGGAACGGGTGATCCGGCAGGCGCTGGCCGACGCCGCCCTCGACCCCGCCGACATCGACGCGGTGGAGGCCCACGGCACCGGCACGACACTCGGCGACCCGATCGAAGCCCAGGCCTTGCTCGCCACCTACGGGCAGCAACGCGACGGCCGGCCGCTGTGGCTGGGGTCGGTCAAATCGAACATCGGCCACTCCCAGGCGGCGGCCGGGGTGGCCGGCGTGATCAAGACGGTGATGGCGATGCGCCACGGTGTGCTGCCGCCGAGCCTGCACAGCGACGCCCCGACCCGGCACGTCGACTGGACCGCCGGCGAGGTCGCGCTGCTCGCCGACGCGGTGGCGTGGCCGCAGACCGGGCGCCCCCGCCGCGCCGGTGTCTCCTCGTTCGGCATCAGCGGCACCAACGCCCACATGATCCTCGAGCAACCCCCCGACATCGCCGCCCCACCGGCCCCGCCACGGCCGACGTCACCCCTGGTGTGGGTGCTCTCCGCCAAGACCGACGAGGCGCTGCGCGCGCAGGCCGCTCGGCTGACGGACGTCCTCGACACCGAGTCCCCACCGGATCCGGCCGATCTCGCCTACTCGCTGGCCACCACTCGGTCCGGCTTCACGCACCGCGCCGCCGTGACCGGCGAGACGCTCGCCGACCTGCGCGACGGCCTGGCCCGGCTCGTCGAGGGACGCGCCGGCGGCAACGTCGTCGCCGGCACGAGCACCCGCGGCAGGACGGCCTTCATGTTCACCGGCCAGGGCGCGCAGCGGATCGGAATGGGCCGCGGCCTCTACGACACCTACCCGGTCTTCGCCCGGGCCCTCGACGAGACCTGCGCCGCACTCGACGAGCACGTCGACACCCCGATACGGCAGGTGATCTGGGGCGACGCGGACGACGCCGCCGCGAGACTCGACCGCACCGAGTACACCCAGCCGGCCCTGTTCGCCGTCGAGGTCGCCCTCTACCGATTACTGCGGGAGTGGGGCCTCACACCCGACTACCTGATCGGGCATTCGATCGGAGAACTCACCGCGGCCCACGTCGCGGGCGTGTTCAGCCTGCCCGACGCCGCCGCCCTGGTGGCCGCGCGCGGCCGGCTGATGCAGGCCACCGCCCCCGGAGCGATGATCGCCGTCCGGGCCCGCCCGGAGGACATCCGCTCGCGGATCGACGGCCGAGTCGACCTCGCCGCGGTCAACGGCGCCGAATCCGTGGTGCTCGCGGGCGCCGCAGCCGACGTGCACGCCGTCGCCGCCGAACTGTCCACCACGGGAACCCCGGTCACCACGCTGCAGGTCGAACGCGCCTTCCACTCGGCGCTGATGGACCCCGTCCTCGACGAGTTCACCGCCCTCGTGTCGCGGCCGGCGGCGCAGCCGCCGACGATCCCCGTCGTCTCCACTCTCACCGGTCGCGTCGCCACGGCCGAGGAACTGACGTCGCCGCAGTACTGGCGCCGGCACCTGCGCCGAGCTGTGCGCTTCCACGACGGCATGCGCACCCTCGCCGAACTCGGAGTCACCCGCTGCGTCGAGATCGGACCCGGCGCGGCCCTGGCCGCCCACGCCGCCGAGATCGTCCCGCACCCGATCGCCGCGCTGCCCGGCCGCGGGGACGACGCCCGGGGGTTCGTCGAGGCGGTCGCCGCCGCGTCCGTGCAGGGCCTGACGATCGACTGGGATCGGGTGCTGTCCGGCCGCCGCCGGGTGGACCTGCCCACGTACGCCTTCCGGCGGCGCTCCTTCTGGCCGTCGGCGCCCGCGCGCCCCAGCGGCGATCCGACGGAGCTGGGGCTCAGCCCGGCGGACCATCCGCTGCTCGGCGCGGCCGTGACCCTCGACGACGACACCACCGTGTTCACCGGAGCGCTGTCGCGGCACCGGGATTCGTCGCTCGCGGCGCCGCAGCCCGGCGATCCGCCGACCGACGCTCCGCAGACACTCGTACCGGCCGTCCTGGTCGAACTGACCCTGCACGCCGCCCACCACGTCGGGTGCGACCGCATCGCCGCTCTCACCCTGCACCACCCCCTGGTCCTGCCGGCCGCGGGACCGCTGCCGATCCGGGTATTCGTGTCACCGGCCGGTGACGACGGCGCGCGCACCGTCACCATCTCGTCGAACACCGGACCGGCCGACGGCCCCTGGGTGCGGAACGCGTCGGCGACCGTCGACGACGTACCCGCCGCGCAACCGGGCCGGCTCCCAGGCGACACCGCGACCGAGGTGCGCCTCGACGACGGCCTCGACCCGGGCGGCTTCGGCATCCATCCGCACCTGCTGCAGGCGGCGCTCGACCCTGTCCTCGGCCCGGACGACTGGCCGCTGACCTGGTCGGGAACCCGGCTGCACCGCACCGGTGCGCAGGCGGTGTCGGTGCGGTGCGCGACCGGCGAGGACGGGCAGTACCGTGTCGACGCCACCGATGCCGACGGCGCACCCGTGCTGACCGTCGAGGCGCTGCACGTGGTGCCCCGGACGGGAGACGGGGACGGCGCGGGCCCGTCCGGCGCACGGCGACTGCACCGCCTGGCCTGGACCCGGATCGACGACGTCCCGTCCGGGCCGCCGGCCGGCCCGACGGTCGTACTCGGCGACGCGGATCCGGGATCGAGCCTGCCGCGCTGTCCCGACGCGGCGGCGCTGCGCACCGCGAGGGCGGCCACGCCCGACAACGCGCACCCCTGGACGGTGCTGGTGGGGTGCGGCACCGACGGCGACCCGGGCCCGGAGGCGACCCACCACCTGTGCGCCCGAACGCTGCGACTGCTGCAGGACTGGCTCGACGATGCCGAGTTCGCCGACAGTGTGCTGGTGGTCGTCACCCGCAACGCGACGGCCACCGGCGAGGAGGGCGAAGGACACGAAATCGACCTCGCGGCCGCGGCCGTGTGGGGTCTGGTGGGCTCCGCGCAGAACGAGCACCCCGGGCGGATCGTGCTACTCGACCTCGACCGGGAGACGGACGTCGACATGGCGATCACGCCGGCCCTGGCCAGCGGGGAACCGCAGGTCGCGGTCCGGGGCCGGGCGGTGCTCGTGCCCCGACTGCGACGCCTACCGGCCGTGCAGCGGTCCGCTCCGCTGTTCGATCCTCGCGGCACCGTGCTCGTCACCGGCGGCACCGGCACCGTGGGAACGTCGGTGGCGCGTCACCTCGTCAGCGCCCACGGGGCGCGGCATCTGGTATTGACCAGCCGACGCGGACCCGACGCCGACGGCAGCGACCGGCTGCGCCGCGAACTGCGCGATGCGGGCGCCCAGGTGAGCATCGTCGCCTGTGACACCGCCGACGAGGCGGCCCTGGCCGGGCTGCTGTCCCGGATCCCCGCCGAGCACCCCCTGACCGCAGTGATCCACGCGGCCGGAGTCCTCGACGACGCCACCCTCACCTCGCTCACCCCCGAGCGGCTCGACGCGGTGCTGCGGCCGAAAGTCGATGCGGCCTGGCACCTGCACCGGCTGACCGGCGGGGTGCACGCCTTCGTGCTGTTCTCGTCGCTCGCCGGTGTCCTCGGCGCGCCCGGACAGGCCAACTACGCGGCGGCGAACCGGTTCCTCGACGCCCTCGCCGAGCATCGGCGAGCCCACGGCCGGCCCGCGGTGTCGATCGCGTGGGGAATGTGGGCACCGCCGAGCGCCATGACCGGCAGGCTCGGCGCGGTGGATCTCGCCCGGGCCCGCCGCAGCGGCCTGGTGCCGATGAGCGAAGCCGACGGCCTGGACCTATTCGACAGCGCCGTGGCGTCCGACCTCCCCGCCGTGGTGGGGGCCCGGTTCGAACACTCCGGTGCGGCCGCGACGTCCGTTCCTGCTCCGCTGCGGGGACTGGTGCGGCAGTCGCGGCCGCGCGCGGCCGGATCGGAGTCCGCCGTGTCCGGACGGAACGGATCAGGACCGTCCGAGTGGGCGCAGCGGCTCACCGACCGGTCGGTGCCCGAACAGCGACACCTCGTGCTGGAGCTGGTCCGAGCCGGAGCTGCCGCAGTCCTCGGCCACGACGCGTCGGACTCGGTCGATCCCGACCAAGCGTTCAAGGAACTCGGCTTCGACTCGCTCGCCGCGGTGGCCCTGCGCAACCATCTCGGTGCCGCGACCGGTCTGCGGTTACCGCCGACGGTGGTGTTCGATCACCCCAGTCCCCGGGCCGTCGCCGAGTTCCTGCGCGCGGAGCTGGTACCGGACCCGGTGTCGGTGGCCGTCGCCGGGGTCGACCGCCTGCGGGCGGCCGTCGCCGACCTCGGCGCCGACGACGAGGCACGCGCGGCGGTCGCGCAGCGGCTCGAAGCCCTGCTCGCCGAGCTCGAGGGAGCCGACCGGGGCCGCGCCGACACGGTGGACAGAATTCACGCCGCGACCGGTGACGAGATCCTCGACCTCATCGACCGGGGTCTGTGAGCCGGCGAACAGCCTCCGCGTGACCGCCGAGGAACCGGTCTGCGCAGTGGACACCGGCCCCGCCCACGGAGCTGCCAGCGTCGCAGCTGCGCGAACGGACTGCGGGGGACGGCGGCCTCCCGCAGCCCACCCGGTCACCAGCCGCGCTCGCGCCACTCGGCGAGGTGCGGGCGCTCGGCGCCGAGGGTGGTGTCCTTGCCGTGCCCGGGGTAGATCACCGTGTCGTCACCGAAGCGGCCGAAGAGTTTGGTGTCGACGTCGTCGTACAAGGAGGCGAACTTCTCGGCGTCCGCGGTCTTGCCCAGGCCGCCGGGGAAGAGGGAGTCCCCGGTGAAGATGTGGTGCCGTCCGGTGCCGGCCTCGGTGAGGACCAGCGCGATCGAGCCCGGGGTGTGCCCGGACAGGTGGATCACCTCGAGACCGAGCTCGCCGACGGCGACGGTGTCGCCTTCCATGAGCAACCGATCGGGCGTGACCGGGAGCGGCTCGGCGTCGAGCGGGTGCGCGGCTGTAGGAACCCCGGTCGAGGCCGCGACCGCCTCGAGGCCCTGCCAGTGATCCCAGTGCTGGTGGGTCGTGATGATCAGCTCGAGTTTCGGGGCGTGCTCGGCGAGGAACCGGGTGAGCAACTCCGGCTCGTTCGCTGCGTCGAGGAACACAGATCTGCCGGTGGCGGAATCCGTGACCAGGTACGTGTTGTTGTCCATGGGTCCGACGGACAGCTTGACGATGGTCGCGCCGGGCACGGTGCGGCGCTGCGCGGGACCACCGGGGGTGACCTCGCCGGTGTAGTCGTCGTCGATGACCAAGGGCTGCTGCGACATGTGAGGCACGTTACCGCCGAGGTCCGTCGCCCGCGTGCGCGGCGGCCGGAAACCGGAACGTGTCGGTGGGCGCGCCTACCATGGTCCAGGGCCGAGTTGCGCGACGTGACGTCGGTGAATCGAGATGCGACCGGATCCGCCCGTCCAGGGGATCCGACGAGGAGGGACGTGGCGTGGCGGATCGCCTGATCGTGCGTGGCGCGCGGGAGCACAACCTGCGGGGGATCGACCTGGACCTGCCGCGTGACAGCCTGATCGTCTTCACCGGCCTGTCCGGGTCGGGCAAGTCGAGCCTGGCGTTCGACACGATCTTCGCCGAGGGGCAGCGCCGCTACGTCGAGTCGCTGTCCGCCTACGCGCGCCAGTTCCTCGGCCAGATGGACAAACCCGATGTCGACTTCATCGAGGGCCTGTCACCGGCGGTGTCCATCGACCAGAAGTCCACCAACCGGAACCCGCGCTCGACCGTGGGCACCATCACCGAGGTCTACGACTACCTGCGCCTGCTGTACGCCCGCGCCGGCACGGCGCACTGTCCGCAGTGCGGGGAGCGCATCGCCCGGCAGACGCCGCAGCAGATCGTCGACCAGGTCCTCGACATGGAGCAGGGCACGCGGTTCCAGGTGCTCGCACCGGTCGTGCGCACCCGCAAGGGCGAGTTCGTCGACCTGTTCGAACAGCTGACTGTGCAGGGCTACGCCCGCGTGCGGGTCGACGGGGTGGTCCATCCGCTCACCGATCCGCCGAAGCTCAAGAAGCAGGAGAAGCACGACATCGAGGTGGTCGTCGACCGGCTCGCGGTCAAGGCCGGTGCCAAGCAGCGGCTCACCGATTCGATCGAGACCGCGCTGCGCCTGGCGGAAGGCATCGTCGTCCTCGACTTCGTCGACCGGGACGAGAACGCGCCCGACCGCGAGCGCCGCTTCTCCGAGAAGCTCGCCTGCCCGAACGGGCACCCGCTGTCCATCGACGAACTCGAACCCCGCTCGTTCTCGTTCAACTCCCCGTACGGTGCCTGCCCCGAGTGCACCGGCCTCGGCATCCGCAAGGAGGTCGACCCGGAACTCGTCGTGCCGGACCCGGAACTCAGCCTCGAGGACGGCGCGATCGCGCCGTGGTCGATGGGGCAGACCTCCGAGTACTTCACCCGACTGCTGTCCGGGCTGGCCGACATCATGGGCTTCGAGATGTCCACCCCGTGGAACAAGCTGCCCGCCAAGGCCCGCAAGGCCATCCTCGAGGGCAGCCCGGAACAGGTGCACGTCCGCTACAAGAACCGCTACGGCCGGACCCGGTCGTACTACGCCGAGTTCGAGGGCGTGATGCCGTTCCTGCACCGCCGGCTCGAACAGACCGAATCCGAGCAGATGAAGGAACGGTACGACGGGTACATGCGGGAGATCCCGTGCCCGACGTGCGAGGGGGCGCGGCTGCGTCCCGAAATCCTGGCGGTGACGGTCGCCGCGGGCGAACACGGGCACAAGTCCATCGCCGAGGTCTCCGACCTGTCCATCGCCGAATGTGCCGAGTTCCTCGACGCGCTGACCCTCGGGGCGCGGGAGGAGGCCATCGCCGGGCAGGTGCTCAAGGAGATCCAGGCACGTCTCGGGTTCCTGCTCGATGTGGGACTCGAGTACCTCACTCTCTCCCGCGCGGCCGGCACCCTGTCCGGCGGGGAAGCGCAACGTATCCGGCTCGCCACCCAGATCGGCTCGGGCCTGGTCGGTGTCCTGTACGTCCTGGACGAGCCGTCCATCGGCCTGCACCAGCGCGACAACCGCCGCCTCATCGAAACCCTCACGCGGCTGCGTGATCTCGGCAACACCCTGATCGTCGTCGAGCACGACGAGGACACCATCCGGGCCTCGGACTGGGTCGTCGACATCGGACCGTACGCCGGCGAACACGGCGGTCGAGTGGTGCACACCGGCCCGTACAAGGAACTGCTCGACTGCACCGACTCGCTCACCGGCGCGTACCTGTCCGGACGACAGCGGATCGAGGTGCCGCAGCAGCGCCGGCCGGTCGACCGCAAACGTCAGGTCACCGTCGTCGGCGCGCGGGAGAACAACCTGCGCGGCATCGACGTGGCCTTCCCGCTCGGCGTGCTCACCGCGATCACGGGCGTCTCCGGCTCCGGCAAGTCGACCCTGGTCAACGACATCCTCGCGACGGTCATGGCCAACAAGCTCAACGGCGCGCGGCAGGTGCCCGGCCGGCACACCCGCGTCAACGGCCTCGACCAGCTCGACAAGCTCGTCCAGGTCGACCAGTCGCCGATCGGGCGTACGCCGCGGTCGAATCCGGCCACCTACACCGGTGTGTTCGACAAGATCCGCACCCTGTTCGCCGCGACCACCGAGGCCAAGGTGCGCGGCTACCAGCCGGGCCGGTTCTCGTTCAACGTCAAGGGCGGCCGGTGCGAGGCGTGCTCGGGCGACGGCACGCTCAAGATCGAGATGAACTTCCTGCCCGACGTGTACGTGCCGTGCGAGGTGTGCCACGGGGCCCGTTACAACCGCGAGACCCTCGAGGTGCACTACAAGGGCAAGACCATCTCCGAGGTGCTGGACATGCCGATCGAGGAGGCCGCCGAGTTCTTCGAGCCGGTCACCTCGATCCACCGCTACCTGCGCACCCTCGTCGACGTCGGCCTCGGATACGTGCGCCTGGGGCAGCCCGCCCCGACGCTGTCCGGCGGCGAAGCCCAGCGCGTCAAGCTCGCCGCGGAACTGCAGAAGCGGTCGACGGGCCGCACCGTGTACGTGCTCGACGAGCCGACCACCGGACTGCACTTCGAAGACATCCGCAAGCTGCTCGGCGTGATCAACGGGCTCGTCGACAAGGGCAACACCGTGATCGTGATCGAGCACAACCTCGACGTGATCAAGACCGCGGACTGGATCATCGACATGGGCCCCGAGGGCGGCTCGGGCGGCGGCACCGTCGTCGCGCAGGGCACACCCGAGGACGTCGCGGCGGTCGAGGGCAGCTACACCGGCAGATTCCTGAGCGAGGCGCTCGCCGAGTCCGTCGCGCCGGAGCCGGCGCCCGCCCGCAAGCCGGCGCGCAAGCGCGCACCACGGAAGGTGGCAGCCGCGAGCTGACCCTGACGGCGCCGACGCGCCGTGGACCGCAAGGGGGGACCGATGGCCCGGACATTCGCCCAGGCCCGTGTCCGCGGGATCGTCGCCGTCCTCGTGGCGAGCATGCTGGTCACGGCCGGGGTCGCGGCGGCACAGCCCCCGAGCCGTGAGACCGGCCCACCGGGCAGCGCCGTCCGCGTCGAGGCCCTGCCGCGGCAGTGGTGGCTGCCGGGCGCGGCCGCCGGCTCGGTGATCACCTACCGCACCACCGGTCCGCGCGGGGTGCCGGCCCTGAGCACCGGCGCGGTGTTCGTGCCGCCGGGTGCCGCGCCCGCCGGTGGCTGGCCGGTGCTCTCGTGGGGGCACGGCGCCGTCGGGATCGCGGACCGGTGCGCCCCCACCGTCGACGGCCGCATCGACAACGGATACCTGGCGCACTGGCTCTCCCAGGGATACGCGATCGTCGCCACCGACTACGTCGGCCTCGGCACCCCCGGCGTGCACGCCTACCTCGACGGGCCGTCGGAGGCGCACGCCCTGATCGACATGGTGCGCGCCGCCCGGACGGTGGAACCGTCCCTCGGGCCGCGTTGGGCCGCACTCGGCCAGTCGCAGGGCGGCCAGGCCGTCATGGTCGCGGCCTCCCTCGCGACCCGGTACGCACCCGAACTCGACTACCGCGGCGCCGTCGCCCTGGGCGTGCCGTCCAACATCGAGCACCTCGTGCCGTTCGGCGACCCCGCCTTTCCGCCACTGCCGCTCACCGGCACCGCCGTCTTCATCGCCTACCTGCTGGCCGGGATGCGCGCCACCTATCCCGAGGTCGAGGTCGACCGTTTCCTCAGCCCGCAGGGCCGCGACGTTCTCGCCCGGCTCGAGAACCTGTGCTACCGGGAAGCAGCGGCCGAGTTCCCGGATCTGTCGATCGGCGAGCTGTTGGCGCGGCGCACCGACGACCCGGCTCTGGTCGGCGCTGCCCGCGACATGCTCGAGATCCCCACCCGCGGCTACGACCGGCCGCTGTTCCTCGGCCAGGGCCTGACGGACACCGTCACCCCGGCGCCGTTCACCGTCAAGCTCGTCGCCGACCTGACCGCGGCCGGTACGCGGTTCGTGTTCCGCCCCTACCCGGCCGGTCACCTCGAGACGATGCGGGCCTCGCTGTCCGACGCGACGGCGTTCGTCCGGGAACTGTTCGCCTCGGGTGGGTGACACCACCCTCAACGGCGCGCTGCCGCGTCGAGCACCTCCGCGAGTTCGGCGGGACGCGACCACATCGGCCAGTGCCCGGTCGGCAGATCCACGTACTGCACGTCGGTGAGCCGACCGAGCTCACTGGCCACTGGATGCCCCACCCGCGCCATCTGCCGGATCGCACCGGACGGGAAGCTGGTGCACACGACGGTCGTCGGGACCGCCAGACGCGCGTCGGTGCGCAGGGCCAGGGGGGTCCGTGCCGGACCGGCCGGATGCGGCACAGCCCGCTCCCGGAACCGGTGCAGCGCGCCGTCGTCGAGTCCGTGCAGGCTGTTGCCGGCCGCCTCGAGTTCCGCCCACGGCGGCAGCGGGATCTCCGTCACGGCGGTATCGAGATCCGGCCGCAGCGCAGCGGCATCCGGCAACGGTCCGGTGTCGACGTACACCAGCCGGGCCACATCCGCCGGGACCCGGTCCGACGCCGCGTACGCGACCGGGCCGGCCCCGCTGTGCGCGACGAGGACCGCACCGCCCGCCACCGCATCCACGACGGCACCGACATGGTCGTCGAGCGTGATGCCGGAGCGGTCGGTCCGGACGGACTCGAGACCGGGCAGTGTCAGGGCGTCGACCCGGTGCCCCCGCGCCCGCAGTTCCTCGGCGACGGCCTCCCACGCCCACGCACCGAGCCAGAAGCCGGGAACGAGGACCAGGTGTGTGCCCATGACGGCCATCCTCGGTCATCCCGGCGACGGTGCGGGCCAACGACACGGTCGCCCACAGGAACGACACTGTTCAACCGGGCGCAAACCCCGCGCAACGCCGTGCCCCTACGGTGGGCGCATGACCGGTGCGCACGGCGACCTCGCGGCCCTCGCCGCCGCGCTCGACGAGCTGCGGGACGGCCTCGTCACCGCGGCCGGCGCCGACGAACGCTGGGCGCAGGCACACCCCGCTCACCGGGCCGGCGCGGAGAACCTGGCGCACTACGTCGCTCTGCGGCGCCGCGACATCCGCGAGCTGCAATCCGACCTCGCCGCCTGGGGATTGTCGTCCCTGGGACGCGCCGAAGCCCACGTCCTGGCCTCCGTCGACGCGGTGCGCCGAGCCGTGGCCGGCCTCGCGGACCTGCCCGAGGCCGACACCCGGCCCGGCCCGGTGGACTTCGTCACCGGCGAACGCCTGCTCGAACGCAACGCCGCCGCCCTGCTCGGTCCCGTCCGCGGTGGCCGCCGGACCCGCATCATGGTGACGCTGCCGAGCGAGGCAGCCACCGACGCCGACCTCGTCGACCGGGTCGTCGGGGCCGGCGCCGAACTCGTCCGGATCAACTGCGCTCACGACGAACCCGACGCGTGGGCCGCCATGATCGAGCACGTGCGCCGCGCCGAACGCGCCCACGGCCGGCACGTCACCGTCACCATGGACCTCGCCGGGCCGAAGCTGCGCACGGGCCCCGTCGCCCCCGGTCCCGCGGTAGTACACGCCAAACCCGAACGCGACGCGCTCGGCCGTACCGTCGCGCCCGTCCAGGTGCGGCTCACCCGCCGCGGCTCCGCGGCCGCCCCGGGCGAGGTGGTCGTTCCCGTCGCCGACGAGCTGTGGCTGGCCCGACGCCGACCCGGCGACCGCATCACCTTCCGCGACACCCGCGGTTCCAGACGCACGCTGGTCGTCACCGGCACCGACGCCGGGGACATCCGCACCGAACTGACCGACACCGCCTACCTCGTACCCGGCACCCGGCTGACCGCGCGCGGCGACGCCACCGCCGTCGCGGCCCTCTCCCCGCGCGAACGCAGACTCACCCTGCACGTCGGCGACGAGCTGATCCTGGACCCGGACCTCACCCCGGCCGATCCCGACGCCCGTCCGCCCCGGATCGGCTGCACCCTGCCCCAGGTGTTCGACGACACCCGGATCGGGCACCGGATCTTCTTCGACGACGGCCGGATCGGGGGGATCGTCGAGGAGGCCGGCCCGGAACGGCTGCGCATCCGCATCACCGACGCGGATCTGCGCGGCTCCCGGCTCGGCACGGCCAAGGGCATCAACCTGCCCGACACCGAGTTGCGGCTGCCGGCGCTCACCGACGAGGACCTGGACCGGTTGCCGTTCGTGGTCACGCACGCGGACGCCGTCAGCCTGTCCTTCGTCCGCAGCGCCGCCGACGTCGCGCGCCTGCAGGACCGGCTCGCCGAGCTCGGCGGCACCCGGCTCGGGGTGATCCTCAAGGTGGAGACGGTGGCGGGCTTCGAGAACCTGCCGGCCATCCTGTTCGCGGCCCTGCACTCACCCCGGGTGGGGGTGATGATTGCGCGCGGCGACCTCGCCGTCGAAGCCGGTTACGGCCGGCTGGCCGAGGTACAGGAGGAAATCCTGTGGGTGTGCGAGGCGGCGCACGTCCCGGTGATCTGGGCGACGCAGGTTCTCGACACCCTCGCGCGCACCGGCCGTCCCTCGCGTGCGGAGATCACCGACGCCGCAGCGTCGGGCCGCGCCGAATGCGTGATGCTCAACAAGGGCCCGTACGTCGACCACGCGGTGCGGTTCCTCGACGACGTGCTGTGCCGGATGGCCGACCATCAGCGCAAGAAGGACTCACTGCTGCGGCGCCTGCGGGCCTGGGAGGAGCCCGGCGTGCCGCTGCACTGAGACCGACCCGGTCAGAAGACCGGGCCGGTGTACTTCTCGCCCGGACCCTTGCCCGGCTCGTCCGGGTAGGCCGACGCCTCCCGGAAGGCCCGCTGCAGCGCCTGCAGTCCCTCGCGCAGCGGCCCGGCGTGCGGGCCCAGGTACTCCACCGACGCGGTGACCAGCCCGGCGAGGGCGGTGATCACGCGGCGCGCCTCGTCCAGGTCGCGGTGGGTGCCGGCCTCGGGATCCTCGTCGGCCAGGCCGAGCTTCTCGGCGGCGGAACTCATGAGCATCACGGCGGCGCGGCTGATCACCTCGACGGCCGGGATCTCGCCCAGGTGCCGGACGTCGTCGGCCACGGTCGGATCGGGGGTGTCGGTCATGACTTCACGATCCCACCCGCCGCACGCTGCCGCGAGAGCGGGTCGGGCCGCAACCGGCGATTCGATCGCGGGCTCGAAGTTTGCTAGGATTTGGAACACGACCGTCCGCGTGCCCTGCGCGCGGGCAGCAAAGTGGAGTCCGACTCCCACCTCTGCGCGGCCCATGACCTGGTCATGATCTTCGCTCAGTGGTCCGGTCCGCCGCTCTCCGGGATGTTCGGGGAGTGTGCACCCCGAGTGATCGGGGGACGAGAACGCACGACCGTCGTGTCGTGCGTTTCGTCGGGCCGGTCGGTATTCGGACCCCGCCCGGTGCGCGAGCGCCGTCGGCGGGGTTTTTCGTCGGAAGTCGGCCCCATGTGCTGCGGCGCGGTCACCCGGACCGCACCGCTCTACCTAGGAGGCCCCATCAGCGCTGAGACCCGCATCAACGAACGCATCCGAGTTCCCGAGGTCCGGCTCGTCGGACCCGGCGGGGAACAGGTCGGAATCGTGCGTGTTGAAGATGCACTCCGCCTGGCATACGAAGCCGATCTCGATCTGGTCGAGGTGGCCCCTGACGCCCGTCCGCCGGTCTGCAAGATCATGGACTACGGCAAGTTCAAGTACGAGGCTGCCCAGAAGGCGCGCGAGTCGCGCAAGAACCAGCAGCTGACCGTCATCAAGGAGCAGAAGCTCCGACCGAAGATCGACGACCACGACTACGAGACCAAGAAGCGCAACGTGGTGCGGTTCCTCGAGGCCGGGTCGAAGGTCAAGGTGACGATCATGTTCCGTGGCCGCGAGCAGTCCCGTCCCGAACTCGGGTTCCGGCTGCTGCAGCGCCTCGGTGCCGACGTCGCCGATCTCGGCTTCATCGAGACCGCCCCCAAGCAGGACGGTCGCAACATGACCATGGTCCTGGCCCCGCACAAGGGCGCCAAGACCCGCGCCAAGGCGCAGGAGACCGCTCAGGCCTCCGCCGCCCGGCCGGCTCCTGCCGCGGACAAGCCCGCAGCAGGCGACGGCACCGCGTAGCTCCGCCGGTCGACCGGGCCCACCGCCCGGCCGGCCGCTGCGCGCGTGCCGGACGAACACGAGTAAATCCCCGACGAACTGAGGACTCCATGCCCAAGTCGAAGACCCACAGCGGCACCGCGAAGCGATTCAAGGTGTCCGGCAGCGGAAAGATCCTGCGCCAGAAGGCCGGCCGCCGCCACCTGCTCGAGCACAAGTCCTCCCGGGTGACGCGTCGCCTCGACGGCAAGGCCGCCGTCGCCGACGTCGACGTCCCGCGCGTCAAGCGCATGCTCGGCATCTGAGCTTCTTTCCCCGACCGACCCCCGGGGGCGATCTACTGCCCCCCGAGATTGACAGGACATATCAGTGGCACGCGTGAAGAGGGCCGTCAACGCCCAGAAGAAGCGCCGTTCGATCCTCGAGGCTTCCAAGGGCTACCGCGGGCAGCGCTCGCGTCTGTACCGCAAGGCCAAGGAGCAGCAGCTCCACTCGCTGACCTACGCCTACCGCGACCGTCGCGCGCGCAAGGGTGACTTCCGCAAGCTGTGGATCAGCCGTATCAACGCCGCTGCTCGCGCCAACGACATCACCTACAACCGCTTCATCCAGGGCCTGAAGGCCGCGGGTGTCGAGGTGGACCGCAAGATCCTCGCCGAGCTCGCCGTCTCCGACGCCGAGGCGTTCGCCGGCCTGGTCGCCGTGGCCAAGGCCGCGCTGCCCGCCGACGTCAACGCGCCGGCCGACGCCGCCTGAGCGCAGCGCCGAGACGACGCTGAACGCCACACCGGCACAGGAACGACCCGTGGACCCGCTCACCGAGCGCACCCCACGGGTCGTTTCTGCTGTCAAACTGCTGCGCACCGCCGACCGCCGCAAGGCCGGCCGCTTCCTCGCCGAGGGCGAGAACTCCGTCGGCGAGGCTCTCGCCACGGCCGTCGTGTACGAGGTGTTCGTCACCGAAGCCGCCGCCGCCCGTTACCCCGACCTGCTCGACGCCGCCCACCGCCGGGGCGTGCGGGTCTCCACCGTCACCGAGCGTGCCGCCGCCCGGCTCTCGGACACCGTCACCCCGCCGGGCCTCGTCGCCGTGTGTGATCTGCTCGACGTGCCCCTCGCGCGGGCCCTGACACCGCCGCCCCGGCTGCTCGCCGTGCCCGTCGGGATCGCCGAGCCCGGCAACGCCGGCACCGTCATCCGCGTGGCCGACGCGGTCGGCGCCGACGCCGTGGTCCTGGCCGGCGACAGCGTCGACCCCCACAACGGCAAATGCGTCCGAGCCTCCGCGGGCAGTGTGTTCCACCTCCCGCTCGCCCGGGAACGCGACACCGGCACGGTCCTCGACGCGCTCGCCGCCGCCGGACTGCAGGTGCTCGCCACCGCTGCCGACGGCGAGGTCGACCTCGACGACGCCGACGAGCTGCTCGCCGCCCCCACCGCCTGGCTGTTCGGCAACGAGGCGCACGGCCTCGACCCGGCGGTCGCGGCACGGGCGGACCATCGGGTGCGCATTCCCATCCGTGGCCGCGCCGAATCGTTGAACCTCGCCACCGCCGCCTCGATCTGCCTGTACGCGAGCGCACGCGTGCAGCATCGCGCCGACAGGGCCGTGCCCTAGCGGGACCCGGCCATCACCTAGGATTCGGGTGCTGCGCTGGCGCGATCCGCTCGACGCCGAACGTGGCACCACACCCATTGTTCGCCCGAAGAAGGAGATGCACCGGTCGTGGCCAAGAACGAGGGCGGCACCCCGCCGGCAGTCGATCCGAGCGCCCTGAGCGAGGAGTCGCTCGCCGCGTCCACCCAGGCCGCACTGAAGGCGTTCGCCGCCGCCACCGACCTCGACGCGCTCGCCCAGGCCAAGATCGACCACCTCGGCGACAAGGCGCCCGTCTCCCTCGCCAAACGCGCCCTGGGCAGCCTGCCCGGCAACCAGCGCGCCGACGCCGGCAAGCGGGTCAATGCCGCCCGTGGTGCTGTCACCGCGGCGTACGACGAGCGCCGCGCCGTGCTCCTCGCCGAACGCGACGCCGCGGTCCTCGTCGCCGAGGCCATCGACGTCACCCTGCCCGCCGGCCGACGCCCCGCCGGCGCACGGCATCCCATCACGATCATCTCCGACCAGATCGCCGACGTGTTCGTCGGCATGGGCTGGGAGATCGCCGAGGGTCCCGAGGTCGAAACCGAACACTTCAACTTCGACGCGCTGAACTTCCTGCCCGACCATCCCGCCCGCACGATGCAGGACACCTTCCACATCGCGCCGGAGGGCTCACGGCAGGTGCTGCGCACCCACACCTCGCCGGTGCAGGTGCGCACCATGCTGCACCGGGACATCCCCATCTACGTGGTGTGCCCCGGCCGCACCTTCCGCACCGACGAGCTCGACGCCACGCACACCCCGGTGTTCTCCCAGATCGAAGGCCTCGCCGTGGACAAGGGCCTGACCATGGCCCACCTGCGCGGCACCCTGGACGCATTCGCCCGAGCCCTGTTCGGGCCCGAGACCCGCACCCGGATGCGCCCGAACTACTTCCCGTTCACCGAGCCGTCCGCCGAGGTGGACGTGTGGTTCCCCAAGAAGAAGGGCGGCGCCGGCTGGGTCGAGTGGGGCGGCTGCGGCATGGTCAACCCCAACGTGCTGCGCGCGAGCGGCATCGACCCGGACGAGTACACCGGTTTCGCGTTCGGCATGGGCCTCGAGCGCACCCTGCAGTTCCGCAACGGCATCTCCGACATGCGCGACATCGTCGAGGGCGACATCCGCTTCACCCTCCCCTTCGGGGTGCAGGGCTGACACCTCCCAAACCCGAGATCCGACAACCGAACCGACCGAAAGAGCTGAGCGAAAAGTGCGAGTAGCGCAGTCCTGGCTGACCGAGATCCTGCAGCGCGCCACCCCCGAGTGGAACGTCACTGCCGAGGAACTCGACGCGGGATTCGTCCGGGTCGGACTCGAGGTGGAGGAAGTCGACACCCTCGCACGCATCGACGGCCCCCTCGTCGTCGGCCGCGTCCTCGAGATCACCGAGCTCACCGAATTCAAGAAGCCCATCCGCTTCTGCCAGGTCGACGTGGGGGAGGACGCCCCGCGCGGCATCGTGTGCGGCGCCCGCAACTTCACCGAGGGCGACCTGGTGGTCGTCGCACTGCCCGGCGCGGTGCTCCCCGGCGGCTTCGCCATCGCCTCCCGCAAGACCTACGGCCGGGTCTCCGACGGGATGATCTGCTCGGTCGCCGAGCTCGGTGTCGGCAAGGACCACTCGGGCATCCTCGTGCTCGAGGAAGGCACCGCCGAGCCGGGCACCGACGCCAACGACCTGCTCGGCCTCGGCGACACCGTCATCGAGCTGAACATCACTCCCGACCGCGGCTACTGCTTCTCGTTGCGCGGACTGACCCGCGAACTCGCGTGCGGCTTCGACCTCGAGTTCGCCGACCCCGCGCACGTCGCACCCCACCCCGCCGAAGGCCCGGCCTACCCGATCCGGCTCGAACGCGAGACCGGAGCCACCCGCTTCGCCGCCCGCAAGGTCACCGGCATCGACCCCGGCGCCGTGTCGCCGTGGTGGCTGCAGCGGCGGCTGCTGCTGTCCGGCATCCGCCCGATCTCCCCGGCCGTCGACGTGACCAACTACGTGCTCCTCGAACTCGGGCAGCCGCTGCACGCCTTCGACGCCGCCACCCTCCGCGGTGAGCTCGTCGTCCGGCGTGCGCAGGCGGGGGAGAAGCTGACCACCCTCGACGGGATCGAACGCACCCTCGACCCCGAGGACGTCGTCATCACCGACGACTCCGGGGTGGTCTCCCTCGCCGGGATCATGGGTGGCGCCGCGACCGAGGTGAGCGGCACCACCACCGAGGTCCTGCTCGAGGCTGCCACCTGGGACCCGCTGGCCGTGTTCCGCAGCGCCCGGCGCCACAAACTGGTGAGCGAGGCGGGCAAGCGTTTCGAACGCAACGTCGACCCCGAGGTGGCGCTGCCGGCCCTGGACCGCGCCGCGGCGCTGCTCGTGGAGATCGCCGGTGGCCGCGTCGAGCCGGTCCTGACCGACCTGTCCGTGCCCGTCGAGCCGGTCTCGATCCGCATGGACATCGATCTGCCCGACCGCATCGCCGGGGTCGCCTACCCGACCGGCACCGCCGCGCGCCGGCTCACCCAGATCGGATGCGGCGTCGAGGTCGGTGTCGGCCCGGACGGACACGGCCAGCTCGTGGTGACACCGCCGACCTGGCGCCCCGACCTGCGTCAGCCCGCCGACCTGGTGGAGGAGGTGTTGCGGCTCGAGGGGCTGGAGCAGATCCCGTCCGTGCTCCCGGCCGCCCCGGCGGGCCGCGGACTGACCCCGAGTCAGAAACGACGCCGCGCCGTGGGCCGCGCCCTGGCCGCCGACGGTCACGTCGAGGTGCTCGCCCCGGTCTTCCTGCCGGCTCACGTGTTCGACACGTGGGGTCTCGACGCCGACGACCCCCGCCGCACCACCACGACGGTCCTCAACCCACTCGAGGCCGATCGTCCGGAGCTGGCGACGACGCTGCTGCCCGGCCTGCTCGAGGTGCTCGCCCGCAACGTCTCCCGAGGTCAGCGCGACCTGGCGCTCTATGCGATCGCGCAGGTCGTCCTGCCCGGCCCCGGCACCCGGCCGGTGCCGCCCCTGCCGGTGGACCGGCGCCCCACGGACGAGGAGATCGCGCTGCTCGAGGGTTCGCTGCCTGCGCAGCCCGTCCACGTCGGGGCCGTGCTGTGCGGCCTGCGGGAACCCGCCGGGCCGTGGGGACCGGGCCGGCCCGCGGACGCGACCGACGCGTTCGCCGCGGCAGAGACCGTCGCGGCCGCCGCCGGCGTCCGGCTGCAGCGCCGCGCCGCACAGTACCTGCCGTGGCATCCGGGCCGCTGCGCCGAACTGCTGGTCGACGGTGTCGTCGTCGGTCACGCCGGTGAGCTGCATCCCGCAGTGCTCGAGCGCGCCGGGCTGCCCGCCCGCACGTGCGCCTTCGAGCTCGACCTCGACGCGCTGCCGATCGTGGAGTCGTTGCCGGCGCCGAAGATCTCCCCGTTCCCGGCCGTCCTGCAGGACGTCGCAGTCGTCGTGGCCGAGGAGATCCCGGCCGCCGACGTCGAGGAGGCGCTGCGCGCGGGTGGCGGCGAACTGCTCGAGGACATCCGCCTGTTCGACGTGTTCGAGGGCGCACAGGTGGGGGAGGGGCGTAAGTCGCTCGCCTTCGCGTTGCGCTTCCGCGCGCTGGACCGCACCCTCACGGAGGACGAGGCCAGCGCGGCCCGGGACTCCGCTGTCGCCGCGGCCGGCGCGGCGGTCGGCGCCGAACTGCGGCACTGAGCCACCGCGGCGGACGTAGCCTGGGAGCATGACTACCGATCCGTCCGCACCCGATCCCGACGCCCCGGCCGCGCCCGTGCCGGACGTGACCCCGGCGGAACCCGGTTCGCCGTCGGTGCCGGACGTGACCCCGGCGGAACCCGGTTCCCCGTCGGTGCCGGACGTTCCCGCGTCCCCGGTCGGGCCGGACGTGACACCCGCAGAGAGGGAGGACTCCGGCTACACCCCGGCCGGAGTGCCCACGTTCGACTCGGTGCGGGAGAAGATCGAGCGACGCGCGGGCACCGCAATCGGTGCGGAGGAACTCGCCCGCGAGAGTGTGGCGGGGCGCACGCTCGAGGAGCAGTTCGACGAGCGCCGACAGGCCGCCGCCGACAGACTGCGCGAGATCCGCCGCTCGCTGGCTCAGGAGTGAACGGGTGCGCCCGCACCCGCCCGTGTGAATGAAGTTGCATGATGGTGCATAATCAATCGCATGGGTAACTCACCGGAATTCACGGCGACCGCACAGTCACCGATTCGGGTCGCCGTCGCAGGGGCGAGCGGGTATGCGGGCGGCGAGATCCTGCGTCTGCTCCTCGGTCATCCCGCCTACCAGGACGGCCGCCTCGTCGTCGGCGCACTCACCGCCGGTGGCAACGCCGGCGCGAAACTCCGCGAATTCCACCCCCACCTGCTCCCGCTGGCCGACCGCGTCCTCGGCGCCACCGACTTCGACACCCTGAGCGGCCACGACGTCGTGTTCCTCGGTCTGCCCCACGGCCACTCCGCCGTCATCGCCGAGCAGCTGCCCGACACCACCGTCGTC
Organism: Rhodococcus sp. GXMU-t2271; assembly: GCF_041414735.1. Classification (NCBI taxonomy): domain Bacteria; kingdom Bacillati; phylum Actinomycetota; class Actinomycetes; order Mycobacteriales; family Nocardiaceae; genus Rhodococcus; species Rhodococcus sp. GXMU-t2271. The sequence continues at coordinate 14,029 of NZ_JAUIZP010000077.1, read as the reverse complement.
ATCGACTGCGGCGCCGACTTCCGCCTGTCCGAGTCCGCCGACTGGCAGCGCTGGTACGGCGGAGATCACGCCGGGACCTGGCCGTACGGAATGCCCGAACTCCCCGGCAAGCGCGAGCACCTGATCGGAGCCACCCGGATCGCGGTCCCCGGCTGCTACCCCACCTCGGCCACCCTCGCCCTCGCCCCCGCCGTCGCAGCCGGCATCGTCGAGCCGGCAGTCCACGTCGTCGCCGTATCCGGCACCTCCGGCGCCGGCAAGTCCCTCCGAGCCGACCTCCTCGGCTCCGAGGTCATGGGCTCCGTGCGGGCCTACGCCGTCGGGGGAGCGCACCGGCACACCCCCGAAATCAAGCAGAACCTCGCCACCCTGACCGACGCCCCCGTATCCGTCTCCTTCACCCCCGTGCTGGCGCCGATGCCGCGCGGCATCCTCGCCACCTGCACCGCCCCCACCACCGCCACCGCCGACGAGGCCCGGGCCGTGTACGAGAAGGCCTACGCCGACGAGCCGTTCGTGCACGTACTGCCCGAAGGGACGCTGCCCAGCACCGGCGCGGTACTCGGCTCCAACGCCGTGCACCTCGCCGTCACCGTCGACTCCGACGCCGGCGTCCTCGTCGTCGTCGCCGCACTCGACAACCTGACCAAGGGCACCGCCGGCGCGGCGGTGCAATCCATGAACCTGGCGCTCGGCCTCCCCGAGACCGCCGGCCTGTCCACCGTGGGAGTCGCCCCGTGAGCATCGACAGACAGTCCACCGACGACAACGTCTACGCCGACGCGGTCGAGATCGCCGGCGGCCGCCTGATCCGCACCCAGGGCGTCACCTCGCCGGCCGGGTTCCGCGCCGCCGGCATCCCCGCCGGCATCAAAGCCTCCGGCAACCCGGACCTCGCGCTCGTATTCAACGAGGGGCCGGAGCTGACCGCAGCCGGCGTCTTCACCACCAACAAGATCAAGGCCGCGCCCGTGCTGTGGTCGCAGCAGGTCCTGAAGTCCGGCGCGCTGCGCGCGGTGATCCTCAACTCCGGCGGCGCCAACGCCTGCACCGGACCCGGCGGCTTCCAGGACACCCACGCCACCGCGGAGAAGGTCGCCGAAACCCTCAGCAACTGGGGCACCGAAACGGGTGCCGGCGAGGTCGCGGTGTGCTCGACCGGCCTCATCGGCGACCGACTGCCCATGGACAAGGTCCTCGCCGGCGTCGCGGAGATCGTCCACGAACTCGCCGGCGGGATCTCCGGCGGCACCGACGCCGCCTACGCCATCATGACCACCGACACCGTCCCCAAACAGGCCGCCCTGCACCACGCCGACAAGTGGAACGTCGGCGGCATGGCCAAGGGTGCAGGCATGCTCGCCCCCGCCCTGGCCACCATGCTGTGCGTGGTCACCACCGACGCGGTCGCCACCGCCGAGCAACTCGACCGCGCCCTGCGCGCCGCCACCCGGCTCACGTTCGACCGTCTCGACGTCGACGGGTCGACCTCCACCAACGACACCGTGCTGCTGCTCGCGTCCGGGGCCAGTGGCATCACCCCCACCCAGGATCAGCTCGACGCCGCCGTCCTCGCAGTGTGCGACGACCTCGCCGCACAGATGGCGGCCGACGCCGAGGGCGTCACCAAGCGGGTCACCGTCACCGTCCGCGGCGCCGCCACCGAACAGGACGCCCTCGTCGGTGCGCGGACCGTTGCACGCGACAACCTCGTCAAGACCGCCCTGTTCGGTTCCGACCCCAACTGGGGACGTGTCCTCGCCGCCATCGGTATCGCTCCCATCGCGCTCGACCCCGAGCGCATCTCCGTCACGTTCAACGGATCCCCGGTGTGCATCGACGGCGTGGGCGCTCCCGGCGCCCGAGAGGTCGACCTGTCCGGCCCCGACATCGCCCTCGACATCGACCTCGGCGTCGGCGACGTCGAGGTGACCATCCGCACCACCGACCTCTCCCACGGATACGTCGAAGAGAACTCGGCCTACTCGTCATGACCGGAACCGAGGCGAGCACCGACCCCATCGCGCAGCTCACCGCCCACCAGAAGGCCTACGTCCTCGCCGAGGCCTTGCCGTGGCTGCAGAAATTCCGCGACAGGATCGTCGTGGTCAAGTACGGCGGCAACGCCATGATCGACGACCGGCTCAAGCGCGCCTTCGCCGCCGACATGGCGTTCCTGCGCACCGTCGGCGTCCACCCCGTCGTCGTCCACGGCGGCGGACCACAGATCAACGCCATGCTGAAGCGACTGGGCATGACCGGGGAGTTCCGCGGTGGTTTCCGCGTCACCACCCCCGAGGTGATGGACGTCGTCCGCATGGTGCTGTTCGGGCAGGTCGGACGCGAACTCGTCGGCTTGATCAACGCCCACGGCCCGTACGCCGTCGGCATCTCCGGCGAAGACGCCCACCTGTTCACCGCCACGCGCCGAACGGTCGTCGTCGACGGCCTGGACACCGACATCGGTCTCGTCGGCGATGTCACCGCCGTCGACCCCGCCGCCGTCCACGACCTCATCGCCGCCGGCCGCATCCCCGTCGTCTCCACCATCGCCCCCGACGCCGACGGCGTCGTCCACAACATCAACGCCGACACCGCGGCCGCCGCGCTCGCCGAGGCGCTCGGAGCGGAGAAACTCGTCGTCCTCACCGACGTCGAAGGCCTCTACACGGACTGGCCCGACCGCAGTTCCCTCACCAGCGCCATCGATGCCGACGCGCTGGCCGAGCTACTGCCGTCCCTCGACGCGGGGATGGTCCCGAAGATGGAAGCCTGCCTGCGCGCGGTCCGCGGCGGCGTGCCGACGGCCCACGTCATCGACGGACGACAGCCGCACTCGGTGCTGCTCGAACTCCTCACCGAGGAAGGCATCGGCACGATGGTCACCCCCCACCCCGCGGTCGCTCCCACCCAGGAAGGCACCCCATGACCGGCACGTCCGAACTCCAGCAGCGCTGGGCCGGGTCGCTGATGAACAACTACGGCGTCCCCAAGATCGCCCTGGTCGCCGGCGACGGTGCCGTGGTCACCGACGCCGACGGCAAGCAGTACCTCGACCTGCTCGGGGGCATCGCCGTCAACGCCCTCGGCCACCGCCATCCCGCCATCCGCGAGGCCGTCACCGCACAACTCGACACCCTCGGTCACGTGTCCAACCTCTACGCCAGCGGACCCGTCGTCGAACTCGCCGAACGCCTCCTCGCGCACTTCGGGCACCCCGGCCGGGCGTTCTTCTGCAATTCCGGCACCGAAGCCAACGAGGCGGCGTTCAAACTCGCCCGGCTCACCGGACGGCCCAAGATCATCGCGGCAGAGAAGGCCTTCCACGGCCGCACCATGGGTGCGTTGGCCCTCACGGGCCAGCCCGACAAGCGCGCCCCGTTCGAACCCATGCCCCCCGGCGTCGAGTTCGTCCCCTACGGCGACGCCGATGCCCTCGATGCCGCAGTCGACGAGAACACCGCCGCCGTGTTCCTCGAGCCCATCATGGGCGAGTCCGGTGTGGTCGTGCCTCCCGAGGACTACCTCGTCCAGGCCCGCCGCATCACCGCCGAACGCGGGGCACTGCTCGTCCTCGACGAGGTGCAGACCGGCATCGCACGCACCGGGACGTTCTTCGCCCACCAGGCCGCCGGTATCGTGCCCGACGTCATGACCCTCGCCAAGGGCCTCGGCGGTGGCCTGCCCATCGGTGCCGTCCTCGCCACCGGTCCGGCCGCCGAGTTCTTCCAGCCCGGCAAGCACGGCACCACTTTCGGCGGCAATCCGGTGTGTGCCGCCGCCGCGCTCGCCGTCCTGCGCACCATCGACGAGCAGGACCTGCTCGCCCACGTCGACGCCGTCGGCAAATCCATCGCCACCGGCATCGAGGCACTCGGCCACCCCCTCGTCGACCACGTCCGAGGCGCCGGCCTGCTGCTCGGCATCGTCCTCACCGACACCCGGGCCCCCGCCGTCGAAGCGGCCGCCCGGGACGCCGGCTATCTCGTCAACGCCGCCGCACCCGACGTCGTCCGCCTCGCCCCACCGCTGATCCTCACCCAGGAACAGGCCGACGGATTCGTCGCGACACTGCCCTGCGTGCTCGACGCCGCCCGGCAGGAAGGAAACTAGACCCATGGTGAAGCACTTCCTGAAGGACGACGACCTCACGCCCGCGCAGCAGCGCGAGGTCCTCGACCTCGCCGCGGCCCTGAAGAAGGCGCCGTTCTCGGCCCGTCCCCTCGAGGGCCCGCGCGGCGTCGGCGTCATCTTCGAGAAAAACTCGACCCGCACCCGATTCTCCTTCGAGATGGGCATCGCCCAGCTCGGCGGCCACGCCGTCGTCGTCGACGGCCGCACCACCCAGCTCGGACGGGAAGAAACCCTGCAGGACACCGGCCGCGTCCTGTCCCGCTACGTCGACGCCGTCGTCTGGCGCACCTTCGGCCAGGACCGACTCCAGGCGATGGCCGAAGGCGCCACCGTGCCCCTCGTCAACGCCCTGTCCGACGAGTACCACCCCTGCCAGGTCCTCGCGGACCTGCTCACCCTGCGCGAACACAAGGGGGAGCTGCAAGGACTGAAACTGACCTACCTCGGCGACGGCGCCAACAATATGGCGCACTCGCTCATGCTCGGTGGCGTCACCGCCGGCATCGACGTCACGATCGCCGCCCCCGCCGGTTTCGCCCCGGATCCCGCCGTCGTGGCCGCGGCCCGCGCCCGCGCCGCCGAAACCGGCGCGCAGATCACCCTCACCGAGGACGCGCGCGCCGCCGCCACCGGCGCCGACGCCCTCGTCACCGACACCTGGACGTCCATGGGCCAGGAGAACGACGGACTCGACCGCGTCGGTCCCTTCCGCCCGTACCAGGTCAACGCCGAGCTGCTCGCACTCGCCGACCCGAAGGCCGTCGTGCTGCACTGCCTGCCCGCCCACCGCGGTGACGAGGTCACCGACGAGGTTCTCGACGGACCGCAGTCGGTGGTGTGGGACGAGGCCGAGAACCGCCTCCACGCCCAGAAGGCACTGCTCGTATGGCTGCTCGAGCAGCGCGAACGATAACCGTGAGCAGCGTGGCCGAACCGTCGAGCGGCGCCGGACCGGCCGGCGCCGCCGCGGCCCCGACCCGCGCGGCCCGGCAGGCCCGGATCACCGCACTCGTCGCCACCCGCGCGATCCGCAGCCAGCCGGAACTCGCCGCGCTGCTCGCCGCCGAAGGCATCGAGGTGTCCAACGCCACCCTCTCCCGCGACCTCGAGGAACTCGGTGCGGTCAAACTCCGCGGCGCCGACGGCGGGCCCGGGGTGTACGTCGTCCCCGAGGACGGGAGCCCCGTCCGGGGCGTGTCCGGAGGCACCGACCGGCTCTCCCGCCTCCTCGGCGAACTGCTGGTCTCCACCGACTCGAGCGGCAACATCGCGGTGCTCCGCACCCCACCCGGAGCAGCGCACTATCTGGCCAGCGCACTCGATCGGGCATCATTACCCGAAGTGGTCGGCACCATCGCCGGCGACGACACCATCGCGGTGATCGCGCGTGAGCCCCTCACCGGAGCCGACCTCGCCGCGAAGATCGAATCCCTGGCCTGATCCGATCGCGCACCGAGCACCACAGACACACGTTCAATCAAGAAGGAGCACAAACACAATGGCCGATCGCGTCGTACTCGCCTACTCGGGCGGGCTGGACACCTCCGTCGCCATCAGCTGGATCGGCAAGGAGACCGGCAAGGAGGTCGTCGCCGTCGCCATCGATCTCGGCCAGGGCGGCGAGGACATGGAGGTCGTGCGCCAGCGCGCCCTCGACTGCGGCGCCGTCGAATCGATCGTCGTCGACGCCAAGGACGAGTTCGCCAACGAGTACTGCCTGCCCACCGTCCAGGCCAACGCGCTCTACATGGACCGCTACCCCCTGGTCTCGGCCATCAGCCGGCCGCTGATCGTCAAGCACATCGTGCAGGCCGCGCGTGAGCACGGCGGCACCGTCGTCTCCCACGGCTGCACCGGCAAGGGCAACGACCAGGTTCGCTTCGAGGTGGGCTTCGGCGCCCTCGCACCCGACCTCCAGGTCATCGCCCCGGTCCGCGACTACGCATGGACCCGCGAAAAGGCCATCGCCTTCGCCGAGGAACACGGCCTGCCGATCAACGTCACCAAGCGCTCGCCGTTCTCCATCGACCAGAACGTGTGGGGCCGCGCCGTCGAGACCGGCTTCCTCGAGGACCTGTGGAACGCCCCCACCAAGGACGTCTACGACTACACCGAGGACCCCACCGCCCACTGGCAGGCACCCGACGAGCTGATCGTCAGCTTCGAGGCCGGCCGCCCCGTCGCCATCGACGGCAAGCACGTCACCGTCCTCGAGGCCATCCAGGAGCTCAACAAGCGCGCCGGTGCCCAGGGCGTGGGCCGCCTCGACATGGTCGAGGACCGCCTCGTCGGTATCAAGAGCCGCGAGATCTACGAGGCCCCCGGCGCCATCGCCCTCATCACCGCGCACCAGGAACTCGAGCACGTCACCGTCGAGCGCGAACTCGGCCGCTACAAGCGGCGCGTGGAGGAGCGCTGGAGCGAGCTGGTCTACGACGGCCTGTGGTTCTCGCCGCTGAAGCACGCCCTCGACGCGTTCATCAAGAACACCCAGGAGCGCGTCACCGGCGACATCCGCATGGTCTTCCACGGCGGCCACATCACCGTCAACGGACGTCGCAGCCCCGAGTCGCTCTACGACTTCAACCTCGCCACCTACGACGAGGGCGACAGCTTCGACCAGTCCAACGCCAAGGGCTTCGTGCAGATCCACGGCCTGTCCTCCAAGGTCGCCGCGAAGCGGGATCTGGGCCTGTAGCGATGACCGCTCACGGCACCAACGAAGGCGCCCTGTGGGGCGGCCGGTTCGCATCCGGACCGGCCGCCGCCATGGCGGCGCTGAGCAAATCCACCCACTTCGACTGGGCACTCGCCCCCTACGACGTCCGTGCCTCCAAGGCACACGCGCGGGTGCTGCACAAGGCCGGCCTGCTCAGCGATGCCGACCTCACCGCCATGCTCGACGGCCTCGACCGGCTCGCCACCGACGTCGCCTCCGGTGCGTTCACCCCCGCCGAGTCCGACGAGGACGTCCACGGCGCCCTCGAACGCGGGCTCATCGAGCGGGTCGGGCCCGAGGTCGGCGGCCGGCTGCGCGCCGGTCGCTCCCGTAACGACCAGGTCGCCACGCTGTTCCGGATGTGGCTGCGCGACGCAGCGCGACGTATCGCCGACGGGGTCCTCGCCGTCGTCGACGCCCTCGCCGACCAGGCCGCCGCCCATCCCACCGCCGTGATGCCGGGCAAGACCCACCTGCAGGCGGCACAGCCGGTACTGCTCGCGCACCACCTGCTCGCCCACGCCCATCCGCTTCTGCGCGACGTACAGCGGTTGCGGGACTTCGATGCGCGTGCCGCGGTGTCCCCGTACGGTTCCGGAGCCCTTGCGGGCTCCTCTCTCGGCTTGGACCCCGACGCGATCGCGGCCGAGCTGAACTTCGACTCCGCCGCCGAGAACTCGATCGACGCCACCTCCTCACGGGATTTCGCCGCCGAGGCCGCGTTCGTGTTCGCGATGATCGCGGTCGACCTTTCCCGCATGGCGGAGGAGGTCATCCTGTGGAGCACGCCGGAGTTCGGCTACATCACCCTCGCCGACGAATGGTCCACCGGCTCGTCGATCATGCCGCAGAAGAAGAATCCGGACGTCTCGGAGCTGACCCGAGGCAAAGCAGGCCGCCTCATCGGCAACCTCACCGGCCTGCTCGCCACCCTCAAGGCCCAGCCGCTGGCGTACAACCGGGACCTGCAGGAGGACAAGGAGCCGGTGTTCGACTCGGTCGCGCAGCTCGAGCTCCTGCTGCCGGCGATCACCGGGCTCGTGTCCACCCTGACCTTCCACACCGATCGCATGGCCGAGCTGGCACCGGCCGGGTTCACTCTCGCCACCGACATCGCCGAGTGGATGGTGCGCCAGGGAGTGCCGTTCCGGGTCGCGCACGAGGCGGCCGGCGCCTGCGTGCGCGCGGCGGAGGCACGGGGCGTCGGACTCGAGGACCTGACCGACGACGAACTGGCCGCGGTCGACGCCGCACTGACCCCGCAGGTACGTGAGGTCCTCACCGTGGAGGGCTCGATCGCCTCGCGCAACGCCCGCGGCGGCACCGCAGGCGTCCGGGTCGGTGAACAGCTCGACGGTGTCCGTACCGCCACCCGCGCGCTGCGGGACTGGGTACGCGGCTGACCGACGTGCTCGGCGAACGCCGCCATCGGGTCGACGTAATGTGGCAGGCTGTCATTCCTGACAGGGTCGACACACGCAGAACTCGGCGGATGGGAAGAGGTTCGTGGCACTGGGCGGTGGATCGGTGATTGGGCCCCTGCGACGTGTGGTGGCGACCGCGCAGAACGGCCTCGAGGTGATCCGTCACGGCGGCCTGGAAACGGGGGCGACACCCTCCCCGTTCCAGGTCGTCGAGCGGACCGGCATGTACAGGCTGCGGCACTACTACCCGGAATCCGACGCTGCCGAGAACGGCGCTCCCGTGGTGATGGTTCCCCCGATGATGATGTCGGCGGACGTGTACGACGTCACTCGTGAGACGGGAGCGGTCGGCATCCTGCACTCGATGGGCCTCGATCCCTGGGTGGTCGACTTCGGTTCCCCGGACCGGGAGGAAGGCGGGTGGGACCGCACCCTCACCGATCACATCATCGCCCTCGACGAGATCGTCGACCACGTACACGACTACACCGGCCGTGACATCCACCTCGCCGGGTACTCGCAGGGCGGGATGTTCTGCTATCAGGCCGCGGCCTACCGCCGTAGTCGGCACGTCGCGAGCCTGATCACCTTCGGCAGCCCGGTGGACACCCTGGCCGCGCTGCCGTTCGGGATCCCGGAGGGCGTCGCGGTCCGGGCGGCCGACTTCCTCGCCGACCACGTCTTCAACCGTCTCGCCATCACCGGTTGGATGGCCAAGACCGGCTTCCAATTCCTCGACCCTGTCAAGACGGTCCGGTCGCGCATCGAGTTCCTCATGCAGCTGCACGACCGGGAAGCCCTTCTGCCACGCGAACCTCAGCGCCGCTTCCTCGACACCGAGGGTTGGGTGGCCTGGTCCGGCCCCGCGGTGGCCGAACTGCTGCGCCAGTTCATCGTGCACAACCGCATGGTGAGCGGCGGATTCGTCATCAACGACCGCGCTGTGAGCCTGGCCGAGATAACCTGTCCGATCCTCGCGTTCGTCGGCGAGGTGGACGACATCGGCCAGCCCCTCGCAGTGCGCGGCATCCGAAAGGCCGCCCCCCGGGCTCAGGTGTTCGAATATTCGCTACGCGCAGGGCATTTCGGACTAGTCGTGGGTGGCACCGCGGCGCGGCAGACCTGGCCCGCCGTCGGCGAATGGGTGCAGTGGCGTGAAGGACACGGCGACCGACCGGTCGGCATCGGCCGGATGGCCATCCCCGAACTCCACGCGGAAGGGGAGACCGGGGTGTCCGTCGCGACCCGGCTCACCCACACCGTCGCGACCATCGCAGAGGTCGGCGTGGAGGTCGGCAAGGGCATCGCCGATCTGGCGTCCGAGACGGTGCGCGGCGCGCGGGAGCTGTCGGGGGAAGCCGCCCGGGCACTACCGCGACTGGCCCGGCTCGGACAGATCCAGCCCCGCACCCGGATCTCCCTTGCCGGTGTCCTCACCGAGCAGTGCCGCAAGGGGCCGCACCGCGAGTGCTTCATCTACGAGGACCGCGTCTACACCTTCGCCGACGTCAATCGCCGGATCGACAACGTAGTGCGCGGACTGGTGCACTGCGGCGTGCGTCCCGCCGCTCACATCGGCATCCTGATGGACACCCGTCCCAGCGCTATGGCTGCGGTCACGGCCGTCTCCCGGATCGGCGCGGTGTCGGTCCTGCTCCCACCCGGGCCCGACCTCGACGAAGCGATCCGGTTGGGTGGTGTCCAGAAGATCATCACCGACCCCGAGAACCTCGATCGGGCACTCGCCACGGGGATTTCGGCCCTGGTACTCGGCGGTGGCAGCATTCGCGAACTCGACATCGCGCCCGGTGCGGACGCCGTCGATCTCGAGCACCTCGACATCACCACGATCGAACTCCCCGGCTGGTATGCCCCCGACCCCGGTGTCGCGCGGGAACTTGCGTTCCTCCTGTTCACCGGGAGTGGTGAGACCCTGGAGATGCGTCAGATCTCCAACCACCGATGGGCGCTCTCCGCCTTCGGGACCGCCACCGCCGCCGCGCTCGGCCGCGGCGACACGGTCTACTGCCTTGCCCCGCTTTATCATTCGTCCGGTCTGCTGGTCAGCTTCGGCGGCGCACTCGCGGGTGGCTGCCGAATAGCGCTGTCCCACGGTCTCGATCCCGCGCGCTTCAGCGAGGAAGTTCACCGCTACGGCGTCACCGTCGTCACCTACACCTGGGCGATGATGAGGGACATCCTCGACAGCCCCGCGCTGCACATCGACGAGATCCATCCGGTCCGCCTCTTCATCGGCTCGGGCATGCCTCCCGGACTGTGGCGGCGGACCCTCGACCGTTTCGCTCCCGCACAGGTGCTCGAGTTCTATGCCTCCACCGACGGCGAGGTCGTCCTCGCCAACGTCTCGGGTGCCAAGATCGGGTGCAAGGGACGACCGTTGCCCGGCAGCGCCGAGGTGCGCTTGGCCACCTGGGATCCCACGACCGGGCGCCTGGTGGAGGATGCGCGGGGCTTCGTCCGCGAAAGCGCGGACGGCGAGGTCGGACTCCTGCTCGGGCGGCCCAGTGCCTCGACCGAAATACTGCCCGGTGTCATGCGGGGAGTGTTCGAAGTCGGCGACGTATGGGTGCCTACCGAGAACCTCTTCCGTCGAGACCAGGACGGTGACTACTGGCTGCTCGACAGCAAGCACACTGTCATCCACACCCCGCACGGACCGGTATACGGCCAGCCGGTGGCAGACGCTCTCGGTAGTATCCCGAAGGTCGATCTCTGCGTCGTCTACGGTGTGCGCACCGCCGACACCGAAGTCGCCGTGGCCGCCTGCACCCTGCGCGAGAACCGCGCGCCGAGCGCCGCCGAGATCACCGCGGCACTCGACGCAGTCCCCGCCTCGGAACGACCCGATCTCGTGCATGTCGTGCCGCACATCGAACTCGGGCCCACATTCCGGCCCGTGCCCGGCGATCTGCCGGCGCGAGGCCTGCCGAAGCCGACGGTGCGATCGTGGTTCGCCGATCCCGACACCGGAACCTACAAGCGGTTCACCAAAGCGGTCGCGGTGAGATTTGCCGGCGTCGGCGCTGGTCCGGCGCCGGGCGCACGGTAGCGTGGGCCCGTCCGACCCCACAACACCGTCGAGAGGACAACCGTGGCTGTCGATCCCATGTTGCTGAGCATCCTGGCCTGCCCGCAGGACAAGGGGCCGCTGCTCCTCGTCGACGATTCGGTCCTCTACAACCCGCGGTTGCGCCGGGCATATCCGATCGAGAACGGCATTCCCGTCCTCCTCGTCGACGAGGCGCGAGACGTGACCGACGCCGAACACGAGGACTACGTCGCGCGCGGCGTGGCCGGTTGGACCGAGGACCCGGTGACGGACTGAACGTGGCGTTCGAGCGGCTCACCGCGGTCGACCCGCTGAAGGCGGCGCACACGATCCTCGGTGCCACGCTGTGTGCGGGCGGAGTGATCCTGCGGATCACGGAGGTGGAGGCTTACGGGGGGCCCGAGGACGGTCCCTGGCCCGATCCCGCGGCGCATTCCTACCGGGGACGTACGCCTCGGAACGCGGTGATGTTCGGTCCCGCCGGTCATCTCTACGTCTACCGCAGCTACGGGCTGCACCACTGCGCCAACATCTCGGTCGGCCCCGACGGAGTGGCTGCGGCGGTGCTGCTGCGAGGCGCGGAAGTCGTTGCGGGAGAGGAAACCGTTCGCGCCCGGCGAACGGCCGGGACTCCCGCGTCGAACCTCGCCCGCGGACCTGGCAACCTTGCCGAGGCGCTGGGGCTGACGCTCGCGGACAACGGGATCGACGTACTCGACGACGGTGCCTCGGTGAAGCTCACCCTGGGAGACGCCGATCGGGTCGCGGCGGGACCCCGCGTCGGGATCAGCGTCGCGGCCGAGCGGCCGTGGCGACTGTGGATCCCGGGGGCCGTGGGAGTGTCGGCCTACCGGCGCAGCCCGCGCGCGCCGGCCGCTCCGGGCCGGATGGGATGATCGAGCAGTGACTGAGCACATCCTCGACGAACTGACCTGGCGCGGGCTGATCGCCCAATCGACCGACCTCGACACACTACGCGGCGACCTCGACGCGGGCCCGGTCACGCTCTATGCCGGCTTCGACCCCACCGGCCCCAGTCTGCATGCGGGTCACCTCGTGCCGTTGCTCGCACTGAAGCGCTTTCAGCGGGCGGGCCACCGGCCGATCGTGCTGGCGGGCGGCGCCACCGGCATGATCGGAGATCCGCGCGAGGTAGGGGAGCGGACCATGAACTCGGCGGACACGGTCGCCGAATGGGCCGAACGCATCCGCGGGCAGCTCGAGCGGTTCGTCGACTTCGACGATTCCCCGACCAGCGCGATCGTCGTGAACAATGCCGACTGGACCTCGTCCCTCAGCGTCGTGGACTTCCTCCGCGATGTCGGCAAGCACTTCTCCGTCAATGTCATGCTCGCGCGCGACACGGTGAAGCGGCGGCTCGAGGGCGACGGCATCTCGTACACCGAATTCAGCTACATGCTGCTGCAGGCCAACGACTACGTGCAGTTGCGTCGTCAGCACGGGTGCACTCTGCAGGTGGGTGGATCGGACCAGTGGGGCAACATCATCGCGGGCGTCGAGCTCAACCGGCGGACCGACGCCGCCGCAGTGCATGCGCTCACCGTCCCGCTAGTCACCTCGGCCGACGGAAAGAAGTTCGGTAAGTCCACCGGCGGCGGAAGCCTGTGGCTCGATCCGCAGATGACCACCCCCTACGCCTGGTACCAGTACTTCGTCAACGCGGCGGACGCCGATGTCGTGAAGTACCTGCGGTGGTTCACCTTCCTGGATCGAGACGAACTCGCCGACCTCGAGACGGCGACGGCCGAGCGGCCGCATGCGCGCGAAGCGCAGCGCCGCCTTGCAGCCGAGATGACGACGCTTGTCCACGGAGAGGCGAACACCCGCGCGGTCGAGCTTGCGAGCCGGGCGCTGTTCGGGCGTGGCGAGCTGGCGGAGTTGGACGAGGCAACCCTTTCCGCCGCGCTGGCGGAGGCCTCGGTCGCGGAGGTGCACGACGGGCAGCCCGACACGATCGTGGACCTGCTCGTCGCGACGGGTCTATGCGAGAGCAAGGGCGCTGCCCGGCGCACGATCAAGGAGGGCGGCGCCTCGGTCAACAATCAGCGCATCGCGTCCGAGGACTGGGTCCCGTCGAATGCGGATCTTCTGCACGGTCGCTGGCTTGTTCTTCGGCGAGGCAAGCGCAACTTCGCCGGCGTCCGCATCCGACGCGGCTGACGAGAACCTCTTCGCCCGCTGACGGGCCCCTGACCTGCGGGTTTGACGGCCCGTTAGCGGTGGCGTAACTTTGTCGTCGTTCGAGCGACACGGACACCAACCCGGACCGAGAGGTACGGAAATTGGTTGCGCCCTGATCGGTCGAACGGCCGACACGAAGATCGCAGACGCTTCTTGCGTAGGTGAATTCGGAGTGTTAAGATAGAACGGTTGCCCCGGAGCAGGACGCGAGAGCGTCAGGCGATGGTGTGTGCGTGTTCTTTGAGAACTCAACAGTGTGCCGATGAATGTCAGTGCCAAATTATTTTTGGTGCGGCCGCCCCGCGTTCGTGGGGGGTGGTTGTTGCTGGACATCGCATTCTTCCGTCTGTGATGGTCCAGTGTTTTTGCTAGTTTGAGTTTTTTGCTAGTGATTCGGCTCTACGCTTATGGCTGATTACTCTTTCGGGAGGAATCGAGAGTCTTCAACGGAGAGTTTGATCCTGGCTCAGGACGAACGCT
>NZ_JAUIZP010000076.1:0-47587 GCF_041414735.1 Rhodococcus sp. GXMU-t2271 | reverse complement strand
CGAAGCGTTCACCGAGCTTGTCGCATCGGCCGCCTGAAACCGCCCGTATCGACGCAATGTGACATTCGGTTCGTCGCGCGGGGGGTTACCGCAACCGGACATCGGGCCGTGGACGTTCGAGACCCTGCTGATAAGCCGCCGCAAGGTCGGCGAGCACGACCGCCGGTTCGTGCCGGATCTGCCTGGGCAGATGGGTGACGACGATGATCCCGTGCCGCTGCATGACGGCCCGGCGCCGCATCGTCGCCTCGTGGTCTCGTGCGCTGAGATGATGTGCGAACGAGTCGATCTCCCACGCCAGTGCCACGGCGTCGAGCCAGCCGTCCGGACGGGCGATCCAGGTTCCGTTCGAGTCCTCGACCTCGCGGTTGTGCACCATCGCGGGCAGGCCCGAGGTGGAGTACAGCTTCTGGGCCTCGATCTCGGCGACCGAGTGCGCATCGTCGACCAGCTCCTGGATCACCCTGCGGGGCACCGCCGTTCCCCGGCTGCTGCCGTCTGCAAGCTCGCGTGCCAGATGGTCCACGGTGACATCGCCGCGTTGGAGTGCGGCGGCGAACAAGGCGCGGCAGTCGTCCGTTCGTGACGTGCGCCGTCCGGCGTCGAGCAGGCTGCGCGCGACGGGTGCGATCCGCAGCGTGCCCTTGCGTACGGGTTCGGGTACACGCCAACTGCGTTCGACGGTGACGAACGAGAAGTTCCTGCGATGCCGATTCTGCGGGATGAGCAGCAGGATGTCGCTCTTCGTCGCCGAGGGGGTGTATCCGTGCACGCCGAGCGCGGCGTGGCCGGAGATGACGGCCTCGTCGCCTCCGTACATCTGCGCTGCCGTCTGTCGGTGCAGTTGGGTGAGCGGGCCGCTGTGCAGCGCAACGACACCGGGCAGAATCCGTTGCCACGGACCACCCTTCCGGCAACGACCGGAAATTGTGCTGCTGCTCATCCCGCAACCCAACAGTGTCGAGGTGCGGACGATGCCGTTGACACTCAACCCGACGAGCTGTTCGACGTCGTCCCCCCACGTACCGCGTCTCATGCCGCCCATGATCACCGGAAAATGCCGCGTTCGAGGGGAACAACGGGAGGGTGGGCGAAATCTGTGGATGAACCGTGTGGTTGTGGACTACCTGTCCCGGACGGACGGACGGGCGGACGGGCGGGCGGACGGACGGACCGAATGTCACATTCGGTCGATAGAAGCGAACCGGTGTGACATTCGGTCCAACGGGCACGAGGTCCGCACGCGCGGTCGGCGGGCAGAAGGGTGGCCTACTCGTACACGCGCAGCGTGGCCGGGTTCCACAGCCCGGAGCGGGTGACCTCGGCGGTCTGCGGCTGTGCCGGCACCGCGTCCGGGTAGAACCGCACGTACCGCTCGAGCGAGCCCCAGTCGCGGGCCCAGTCGTTCTTCAGATACGTGGGGATCTGCTCGGGGCGCGCGAGGGCCTCGGTGAAGCCGAGGGGGCCGCCGTTGTCCGCGGACTGCCAAGTGTCGGTGGAGGATACGGCCAGCGGTCGGTCCGGCAGGATGCGGTAGTTCGGCATCTCGGCGATGCCGTAGCGGTGGTCGAACGGGCGCTGGCACGGGAACTGCAGGCCGACCGCCCAGTCGAGCAGCACCGGCTGCTCGGAGCCGACCACGGCGTCGAGCGTCTCGAGTTTCGGCACGCGCGGCGGGGTGAACGCCAGCCACTGGTCGCCGGTGAGGTTGGGGTCGTTGGCGACGATGCGGACGGCGTCGGTGTCGGCGGGCAGCTCCGACAGCGGGATGCGCAGGTTCCGCCACGACGGCGCGGGCCCGATGTCGCGCGGCAGATAGGTGCCCTGCGGCTCGACGGTGCCGTCGGGCAGGCGCCTGCCGTACTCGACGAGCAGTGACTGCCCGTAGGTGGTGGCGCCGGTGTCGTCGACGGACCAGATGCGGCCCGCTGCCGAGATGACGACGAGCGGCGCGTCGTCGGTGCGCTCGGGCAGCCCGTACCAGCTCGACGTGAGCAGCGCCGGTTCCTGCACGCCCTCCTGGTAGCTGCCGAGCACGGGGGTGACGGCCGGGTCGAGGCCGAACGGCAGCTTGGCGTCGGAGCCGTTGACGGTGCGGGCGCCGGTGCCGCCGGTGGTGCCGCCGCCGGCGCCGGTCTCGAACGTCGGCCCGACGCTCTGGTTGTCGGTGTTGCCCTGGCCGGGCTTGACCTCGACGTAGTCGGCCGTGAGGTCCGACGGGATGCCGTTGGGATCGAAGCCCACGGGTTCGGCGCCGGCGAGGGCGTCGCCGCCGCGGGGCGGGTTGTCCGGGTCGACGATGGGCGCGAGCCGACCGGAGTTCGGGTCCGATTCGACGAGGACGTCGTCGGCCAGCCCGCACGTCTGGCCGGCGAGCGCGCCGACGTTGGACCGGGCGAGCGAATACGCCGGATACTGCGATACCGCGCCCTTGAGCAGCGACAGCACCTCGAAGAGCACCATCGCTCCGGCGACGACGGTCAGGGGCGCCGCGGCGAACTTGCGGATCCGGCGGCCCTTGCGGGTCGTGGGTCTGGGTTGCGGCGGCGCGTAGCCCTCCCGCAGGTACTGCCACGCGACGAGCCCGAGGGCGAGCCCGAAGAGGATCAGGAACAGCGAACTGGACTGGTTGCCCTTGAAGGAGACGGTCTTGTCGAACCACGGGATGCCGTAGCTCGACACGTACCACCAGCCGTTGATGCCCGCGAACGACACGGCCAGCACGAACAGCAGTCCGGCGAGGAAGATCGTGCGGTTGCGCCGCGACCGCAGCGCACTCGCCGAGACGACGACCGCGGTGAGGGCCGCGAGGGAACCCGCGATGCCCGCGTACGCCCCGAAGTGGTGGGTCCACTTCGTGGGGTTGAACATCATGAAGAAGATCGTGCCGAAGACGATGCCGATCAGCCGCCACGACGGTCCCGTCGCGACGCCGGGAATCCGGCGCCGGCGCAGCAGCACCAGCAGCGACGTGAACAGGCACAGCAGCATGACGAGGAACGCGAACCGGCGGGCGAGCGAGCCGTCGACGGTCTGCACGAACAGGTAGTAGTAGCGGAGGAAGTCGTTCCACCACTCCTCGTTCGGGCCGATGATCGTGCGCACGCGGGTGGCCTCGAGCACGGCGGCGAGGGTCTGGTCGGAGAACACGACGACGAGCACGAGCGTACCGGCGGCGGCGATCGGGGCGAGCAGCGGCAGCGTCCCGACCTCGCGGTGGCGGCGCACGACGATCCGGGTCATGGGCCGGATGCCGGCGAGCAGGGCGGCTATACACATCAGGCCGGTCGGGGCGGCGGCGAGGGTGAACGCGCCGATCATCACGGCCGTCGCGGCCGGCAGCAACCGGCCCGTGGCGATCGCCCGTTCGATCGAGCACCAGGTCAGCAGGGCGCCGAGCGCGACGATCGGCTCCGGACGCAGGCCGTTGTTGTAGGGCAGCCAGAAGGCGAGGAACACCAGGCCGCCGGTCCACAGGGCGACGGTGTTGTGCCGGACGGCCCGGCCGAGGCGGGGCACCACCTCGCGGCTGATCACCATCCAGCAGGTGATGCCGGCGAGCAGGGCGGGCAGACGCATCCAGACGCTGGCGGTGGAGATCTCGGCGAACGCGGCGAGCACGTCGTAGTACCAGCCGAAGGGGGCCTCGGGGACGCCGAACCAGCGGAAGTAGTTGGCCATGTAGCCGGAGTGCTCGGACACCCGGGCCATGGTCAGCAGGTAGCCGTCGTCGGAGGTGTTCGCTCCGAAGAAGTGCCATCCGACGAGGGTGCCCACGACGACCGCGTCGACACCGGTGAATTTCCACCAGCGCGACGGCAGGAAGCGGCGATGTCCCCGGCCGTCGGTGCCATCGAGCTTGGCGAGCGCACCGACCGCCAGCGCGGTCGACAGGGCCGCCAGGATCATCGCGAGGAGCTTGACCACCGTCGGCGACGACGAGAACCGGGAGTCGACGTCGACGGTCACCGACATGCCGGGCACCGGGGTGTCCAGGTCGCTGAACACGCCGACGACGAGGGGACGCAGATCGCCGGTCAGCTCACCGGCGCGCGGATTTCCGTTCTCGTCGCTCAGGCCGACGAACTCCGCGGTCGTGCGGTCGACGTCGGAGAAGATGCTGATCTCGGCGCACGCGGCGGACTCGACGTCGCTGCGCGGGGCGGTGGCCACGACGACGTTGCGGTCGAGAACGTCGACGTTCTCGGCGCCCACCCGCACGAACATCGCGTTGAGTGCGGCGCCCTCACCGCTCGGCGGCGCGGTCGCCAGGAGCATGCCGCCGCCGGGCGGCATGCCGGCGACGGCGGTGCACGGCACGGTCGCGCTCAGCCGCAGCGGCACCTGCGACATGAGCGGCACCTCGACCGGTCCGGTCGAGCCGTTCTGCGGCCAGGTGACGGTGGCTTCGGTGACCTTGACGGGCAGGAACGGGGTCGCGACGGCGAGGAGCACACCGAGCAGGCCCGCCACCACGGCGACGAGCCGGGCGGTGCGGTACTGCGCCCGCAGATCCCGGGCAACCGGCGGCCGCGAAACGGCTGCGGAGGGGGCGGGAACTGTGGTCACGTCGTCGGGCACGATTGTCGATGGTATCGGGCGCAGATGAGCGGACGCACCGTCCCTACCGCCGCGTACGACCTCATTCACGCATTACGGGCACACCGTCGCGGATCGGACCGGGTGTCCACCAGCCCCAGCGGATGACGTCCTCGGTGGTGATTTCGGCAGGTGTCGCGCCCGGATCGATGGGCGCGTACCGCTCCAGCGAGCCCCAGTCGCGGTCCCAGTCGTGATTCAGATAGGTGGGGACGGTCTCGGCGGTGAGCAGCAGCGGTATCCAGCCGAGCGGGCCGCCACCGACGTCGTCCTGCCAACCGTTGGTGGAGTCGGCCCCGACCCGGTCGGGCAGGATCCGGAACTCGGGGACCTCGGCGACACCGTAGCGGTGGTCGAAGGGACGCTGGCAGGGGAACGCCAACCCCACCGACCAGTCGAGCAGGACCGGTGCCGTGGAGCCGACGACGGTGTTCAGCGTCTCGAGGCGGGGCATCCGCGGCGGCGTGACCGCCACCCACTGGTCGGGTGCCAGGTTGCCGTCGGTCACCACCAGCCGGACGGTGTCGGCGTCGGCGGGGATCCGGTCGCTCGGCACCCGCAGGTTGCGCCACGACGGAGACGGTCCGATGTCGATGGGCGCGACGCGGGCCAGCGGCTCGACGCTCGACCCGTCGCCGGTGCGGCCGAACTCGAGCAGCACGTCCGCGCCTGGGGTGAGGACGCCGTCGGGGTCGACGTAGTGCACACGGCCGGCGACGGTGACCACCAGCAGCGGCGTGGCGTCGGTGCGCTCGGGCAGCGCATACCAACCGGACTCGAGCACGGCTTCCTGCTGCGCGCCGGTGCGGTAGCTGCCGAGCACGGGGGTGCGGGCCGGGTCCAGGCCGAACGGCAGCGCGACGGTGCTGTCGTTGATGCCGGCGGCACCGCGGCCGCCGCCGGTGCCGGCGCCCGTGGAGGTGGTGGTGCCGCCCTCCTCGGTGTCGACCGTGTTGGCGCCGCCCGTGGTGGAGATCTCCTCGTCGGCGGTGAGATCGAGGGCGACGCCGTTCGGGGTGAAGCCGTCGGCGGTGCCGGCGCCGAGGGCTCCGGCGGCGTCGCCGGCGACGGGGGCCAGCGCGGTGGCATTCGGGTCGGTCTCGACGAGGACGTCGTCGGCGAGGCCGCAGCTGCCGCCGGTCAGGGCGGCGGCGTTGGACCGGGCGATCGAGTACGCCGGATACTGCGCGACCGCGCCCTTGACGAGCGAGAGCACCTCGAACAGGACGACGCCCGCGGCGACGACGGTCAGCGGTGCCGAGGCGATCGCCTTCACGCGGCCGTTGCGGTCGGGTTTCGGGGTGGCGAACGGTTCACGCAGATGGAACCAGGCGGCGACGCCGAGCGCGACCAGGGCCAGCGCCAGCAGGCCGGTGGAGAAGGCGCGTCCGGAGATCGACGGCGGCTTGTCCCACCAGGGAATCCCGTAGCTGGAGACGTACCACCAGCCGTTGGAGCCGGTGAATGCGAGCGCCAGCACGAACAGCACCCCGGCGGTGAAGAGCGCGCGGTTGCGGGCGGAGCGGATGCCGACGGCGCCGACCCCGACCGCGGCGAGCGCGGCGACGGATCCGGCCAGTCCGGCGTACACGCCGAAGTGGTGGGTCCACTTGGTCGGGGTGAGCATCATCAGCAGCAGGGACGCGAAGACGATGCCGAGGATGCGGCGCGACGGCCCGAGAGCGGTGCCGGGGATGCGGCCCTTGCGCAGGATCAGCATCACGCACACGACCAGGCACAGCAGCATGACGAACACGCCGAACCGGCGGCTGAGGGATCCGTCGGGGGAGACGGTCAGCAGCGCGTCCCAGCGCAGCCGTTCGTCGAACCACGGCACGTTGGGTCCGACGGCCGAGCGCACCCGGGTCGCCTCGAGCACCGACGCGAGGGTCTGGTCGGCGAAGACGACGACGAGGACGACGGTGCCCGCGGCGAGGATGGCGGCGATGGGCGGGACCACCCCGACGAGCCGGCGGCGGCCGACCAGCCGGACGACGACGGGCCGCGCCCCGGCGACGAGCGCGGCGACCGCGATGAGTCCCGTGGGGCCGGCGGCGAGGGAGAAGGCGGCGAGCAGCACGGCGATCGCGGCGGGCAGCATGCGGCCGGTGGCGACGGCGCGTTCGATCGAGCACCAGGTGAGCAGGGCGCCGAGCGCGATGACGGGCTCGGGGCGCAGGCCGTTGTCGTACGGCAGCCAGAAGGCGAGGAACACCAGCCCCGCCGTCCACAGCGCGATGCGGTTGCGGCGGACGGCGACGCCGAGCCGGGGGATGACCTCGCGGCTGATGACCATCCAGCACGCGATCGCGGCGAGCAGGGCGGGCAGCCGCATCCACACGCTGGCGGTGGAGACCTTCGCGAGCAGGACGAGCACGTCGTAGTACCAGCCGAACGGGGCCTCGGGGACACCGAACCACCGGTAGTAGTTGGCCATGTAGCCGGCCTCGTCGGAGGCGCGGGCCATGGTGAGGATGTAGCCGTCGTCGGAGGTGTTGGCGCCGATGACGTGCCACAGCAGCAGCGTGCCCACGACGACCGCGTCCACCGCGGTGAACCGCCACCAGTGGGCGGGCAGGACCCGGCGGGCGCGGCGGTTGTCGACGCCGTCGAGGCGGTGCAGCGCCACGAGCGACAGCAGGGTCGCGAGGATGCACACGAGCATCGCGACGAACTTGACCAGCGTCGGGGTGGAGGTGAACCGCGAGTCGAGGGCGGCGCGGACGGACAGCCGCTCGGCGTCCGGGCCGGAGGTGAGGCCCTGAGCCGATCCCTGCAGGTCGGAGTAGACGCCGACCATCTGCGGCCGGTGATCGCCGTCGAGCGTGGCGACGTGGTGCCCGTCGTCGTGTTGCTCGAGGCCGACGATCTCGGCGGCGGTGCGGTCGGCGTTGGTGGCGACGGTGACGGCCGTGCATCTGTGCTCGTCGTCGATCGGTGCCGACACGACGACCGAGTTGCGCAGCACCACCTCCATGGTGGCGGGCCCACCGTCGGTGCCGGGGACGGTGCGGATCACGAGGGCGTTCTCGGTCGCGTCGGGGGCGTCCGGCGGCACGGTCGAGATCAGGGTGCCGCCGTCGTCGCCGAGCAGCGGGAAGGCCGAGCACGGCACGCTCGCGCGCAGTTCGAGGGGGGCGTAGGAGACGAGGGGTGCCTCGACGTTGGTCAGATCGGTGCCCTGCGGCCAGCTGACGGTGGCGGCCTCCTGCCGGACCGGCAGGAACGGCACGGCCAGGGCGAGCAGCATGCCGAGCAGTCCGCTGACCGTCGCGACGATCCTGGCCGTGCGCACGCGCGCCTTCGTATCGGCGTAAGCGGGCGTTTCGGGCGAAAGGACATCGACGGGCACAAGGATCGATGCTAGGCGAGGGACGGGGAGGCGGGGGTGGCCTCCTCCGGTCAGGAGGCGGCCTCGTGCTCGGCGGGATCGTCCGTCGGGTCGCCGGCCAGGTCGTCGAGGGAGAGTCCGAGTACCCGGGCGAGCGCGGTGACGGTGAAGAAGGCGGGCGTGGCGATGCGTCCGGTCTCGATCTTCCGGAGCGTCTCGACGGAGATTCCGGCCTCGCCGGCGATCACGGCCATGCCGGCGGTGCCGCGCGCCGCGCGGAGGCGTTCGCCGAGTCGTCGCCCTCGCTCGAGTTGGGCCGGAGTAAGCGGTTCGCGCACCATTCCCGTATAGTAATACCGGTATTTCTATTGGAGGTGAGATGGTCGAGTTGAAGACGCCCGGCGAGATCGAGGCGATGCGCGCCGCCGGTGCCGTGGTCGCGGAGGCGCTGGCGACCGTGCGGGCCCACGCGGGAATCGGGGTCTCCCTGCAGGACCTCGACGACGTCGCCGCCGAGGTCCTCCGCGCCGCCGGCGCGACGTCCCCGTTCCTCGGCTACCACCCGGACTGGGCGCCGTCGCCGTTCCCCGGCGTCGTGTGCGCGAGCGTCGGCGACGCCGTCGTCCACGGCATTCCCGGGGGGTACCGGCTTCGTGACGGTGACCTGGTGAGCATCGACTGCGGGGCGGTGCTCGACGGCTGGTGCGGGGACGCCGCTGTGAGCTTCACCGTCGGGACCGCCGACCGCGAGGCCCTCGCCCTGATCGCCGCGACGGAAGAGGCCCTCGCGCGCGGCATCGCCGCGGCCGTGCCGGGAAACCGTCTCGGCGACATCGGCGCGGCGATCGGCGGATACGTCCGGTCCTGCGGCTACGGCATGCTCGCCGACCACGGCGGTCACGGCATCGGCCGCCGCATGCACGAGGACCCGCACGTGCCCAACGAGGGCCGGGCGGGGCGCGGGATGCGGTTGCGACCGGGGCTGGTGCTGGCCGTCGAGCCGATGCTGCACGCCGGGGGCGGCGACGCCTACCGGCACGACCCGGACGGGTGGACGCTGCGCACCGCCGACGGCAGCCGGGCCGCGCACTGCGAGCACACCGTCGCGATCACCGAGGACGGGCCGGTCGTCCTCACCTCCCGCTGACGGCGCATCGCCCTCGGTCGTACCGGTCCGACCTGCGACGAAGCGACCCCGGCAGGCACTAGCATCGGCCTATGGCCCGGGCGAGGACGATCGGCGAGGCCCTGCGTGACGCGGGCATCCCCGAGGTGTTCGACGACACCACCACCCGTGCCCTCTACTCGTCCGATGCCTCGCTCTACCGGGTACCCCCGCAGGCGGTGGTGCGGCCCCGCGAGGTCGACGACGTCGCCACCGCGCTCGAGGTGTGCCGCCGGCACGGCGTTCCGCTCACCTCACGCGGCGGCGGAACCTCCGTCGCCGGCAACGCTGTCGGGCCCGGCGTCGTACTCGACTTCGCCCGCCATCTCGACCGGGTCCTGCGGATCGACCCCGAGGCGCGCACGGCGACCGTGCAACCCGGCGTCGTCCAGTCCGAACTACAGCGCGCCGCCGCCCCGTACGGACTGCGCTTCGGACCCGACCCGTCCACCCACAACCGCTGCACCGTCGGCGGGATGATCGGCAACAACGCCTGCGGTGCCCGCACCCTCGGCTACGGCCGCACATCCGACAACGTGCTCGGGCTCGAGGTGCTCACCGGCGCGGGCCGGCACCTGTCGCTGCCCGACGACGCTCCCGTTCTCGAATCGCTGCGCCGGCTCACGCTCGACCACCTCGCCACCATCCGCACCGAGTTCGGCCGGTTCGGCCGGCAAGCCTCCGGCTACGCCCTCGAACACCTGTTGCCCGAGAACGGGTTCGACGTCCTGCGCTTCTTCGTCGGCAGCGAGGGCACACTCGGGGTCGTCACCGAGGCGACGGTGCGGCTCGTCGCCGACCCCGCGGTGCGCGTGCTGGTGGCCCTCGGCTACCCCGACATCGCGACGGCGGGCGACGCCGCGCACACGTTGCTCGGCTTCGGTCCGACCGCGTGCGAGGGACTCGACTCGCGGATCGTCGACGTCGTACGCGCGCGGCGCGGCGCGGCGGCGGTGCCCCCGCTGCCGCGGGGGGCGGCATGGCTGTTCGTCGAACTGTCCGGTGACGACGCCGACGAGGTCCTGACGCGGGCGCGATCCGTCGAACACGCTGCGGCGGAGATGGATTCGCTGATCGTGACCGACCCGGACAAGGCCGCGCAGCTGTGGCGCATCCGGGAGGACGGGGCGGGACTGGCCGGGCGCAGCCCCGCCGGACTGCCCGCCCACTCCGGCTGGGAGGACGCCGCCGTCCCGCCGGAACGGATGGGGGAGTACCTGCGCGAATTCGAGTCGCTGCTGTCCCGGTACGGCGTGACCGGCTATCCGTACGGTCACTTCGCCGACGGCTGCATCCACATCCGCCTCGACGTACCGCTCGAGATGCCCGGGATTTTCCGCGAATTCCTTTTCGCTGCAGGAGAACTCGCGGCGTCGTTCGGGGGGTCGATGTCGGGCGAGCACGGCGACGGCCGGGTGCGCAGCGAACTGCTGCCCCTGATGTACTCGCCGGCCGCGCTGCGGCTGTTCGGCGCAGTCAAGGCGGTGTTCGACCCCGAAGGCCTGCTCAATCCCGGTGTACTCGTCGACCCGGCCCCCGTGGACCGGGACCTCCGGATTCCGGCCGCGCACCGGGTCCGGGACGAGCTCGCCTTCCGGTACGCGGGCGACGACGGCGACTTCCGGCAGGCTGTGCACCGCTGCACCGGCGTCGGCAAGTGCCGCGCCGACACCGCCGGCCTCGGCGGGGTCATGTGCCCGTCCTACCTGGCGACCCGGGAGGAGAAGGACTCCACCCGCGGCCGGGCCCGGGTCCTGCAGGAGATGCTCAACGGAACGCTCGTCACCGGGTCCTGGCGCTCACCGGAGGTGCACGAGGCCCTCGAGCTGTGCCTGGCGTGCAAGGGCTGTGCCTCCGACTGCCCGACCGGTGTCGACATGGCGACGTTCAAATCCGAAGTGCTGCATCAGAGTTACCGGGGTCGGCTCCGTCCCGCCTCGCACTACACGCTGGGGCGGCTCCCGCGCTGGGCGGCGCTGGCCGGCCGCGCACCACGCGTCGTGAACACCCTCGCCAAGCTGCCGGGGGTGGCGTCCGCCGGGCTGACCCTCGCCGGTGTGGACCGGCGTCGCCGGGTACCCGAGTTCGCGCCCCGCACGTTCCGCCGCTGGTTCACGGACACGGCGGGCGAGCGGCGCACGGACGGCGCGCCCGTCCTGCTGTTCGTCGACACTTTCACCGAGTACTTCACGCCGGAGGTGGCGATCGCCGCGGTGCAAGTCCTCGAGGCCGCCGGTCGCCGGGTGTGCGTGACCGAACGGCAACAGTGCTGCGGGCTGACGTGGATCACCACCGGCCAGCTGGATACGGCCCGGAAGATCCTGGGCCGCACCATCTCCGCGCTGTTCCCGGCCGGAATGCCGATCGTGGGGCTCGAGCCGTCGTGCACCGCGGTCCTGCGCTCCGACGCCGTGGAGCTGCTCGGGTTCGAACCCGCACGCGCCGTCGCCGACTCGACGGTGACGCTGGCCGAACTGCTCGGCGACTGGGAACCGCCGTCGCTGTCCGGGACGTCGGTGGTGGCCCAGCCGCACTGCCACCACCACGCCGTGATGGGCTGGGGCGCCGACGCCGCGCTGCTGCGCCGGGCCGGTGCAACGGTCACCCGGCTCGGCGGATGCTGCGGTCTGGCCGGCAACTTCGGGGTGGTGCCGGCGCACTACGACGTCTCGGTCGCCGTCGCCGGGCACCAGTTGCTGCCCGCGGTCGCGGCGGCGGGCCCGGACGACGTCGTGCTCGCCGACGGCTACTCCTGCCGCACCCAGATCGCCGATCTCACCGAGCGTCGCGGCGTCCACCTCGCCGAGTTGCTGGCGTCCCGGTTGTGAGCCGGGGCTCGGTTCCGGGCCACGGGCCCGGCCGGAGCGCCGAGGCGGGCTCGGGTCGCCGAACCGGAACCTCGCAGTGCGATGAGTTTTCCGGGGCCGGCCGGTCAGTCCGTAGCGAGACCGCCACCCCGACCCAGGAGCCTGCCATGATCTCGACCACCACCCGCCCTACCGAGCGCCCCACCGACCGGAAGTTCCGCATCGCCGGCCTGGTGATCACCGGCCTCGTCGTGCTGTTCCTGCTGTTCGACGCCGCGATCCACGTCCTCAACGTCGACCAGGCGCGGCAGGCGATGATCGATCTGGGCTTCGATCCGAACCTCAACTACGTCATCGGCGCCGTCATGCTCGTGTGCCTGGCCCTGTACCTGGTCCCGGCCACCTCGATCCTCGGGGCGGTGCTGCTGACCGGGTATCTCGGCGGCGCCGTCGCCACCAACATGTTCAACGAGATGCCGCTCTTCAGCACCATCCTGTTCCCGGTCTACGTCGGTGTCTTCGTCTGGGCCGGCCTGTATCTGCGCGATCCGGTGGTGCGGTCGGTGATGCCGCTGCGCCGCGCCTAGGACGTCGACGCCACGACCGTCCGCGAACTGTGTCCGCGGACGGTCGCGGCGCTATCCCGTGCGGGTGACGACGACGAACGGACCGATCTCCGAGACCGTGAAGCGCGGGTCGTCGAACAGCGACTTCGGATACGTCACCGAGTAGCGACGGACATTGGGGTCGTTGGGGTACACGTCCTCGGCGAGCCGGAGGGTGTAACCCTCGGCGCCCTGCCGGAACACGATCGCATCGGGTCCCCGCCACGGGGACTCGTCCCACGCGGCGAGCAGCTCGTCGGTCGTCTCGACCGACGCCCAGTCCTCGATCGCGGCGGCGCGTCCCTCGAAGTCCGCCAACGGGTTCGCGTAGTGCGACGTCAGCGCCTGGAACCCGAGATAGGGGTAGTAGGCGAGGAAGGTGGTGTCGGCGGTGAGGACGACGATCTCGTCGCGCGGCCGGCCCAGCGCCGCGGTGATCGTCTCGTCCAGCTCGGCGTAGTAGGCGCCCGCGCCGGGCGGACGCTGATCCGCGCGTTCACCGTTGCCGTCGGTGTCGGTGTAGGCGACGGTGATCTCGTTCGCGAGGACCTGTGGGATGTTCTGGGTGAACGCGAGCGCTCCCAGCGCGCCGACCGCGATCAGCGACCACCGCACCCGCTGGTTCTCGCTGGTGGCCAGCACGATCCACCGGGTGAAGTCGACGAACGCGAACGTGCCGGCAGCCGCGAGCAGCACGAGCAGGATCACCTCGAGGCGGAAGGCCAACAGCGTGTTGCCCAGCGCGGTCAGCGCCATCGACGCCAGGTACCACAGGTACACGGACACCACGCCGAGCCCGAGGGCCTGCGCGCGCCGCGACGACGTGGCCCGCCCGACCAGCCACACCGTGCCGAGCAGGCACAGCAGCCCGATCAGGGAGCCGTGGAACATCGGCAGCGGCAGCCGGGCGCCGGTCTCGGGCAGGTAGTGCGTCGCCGTGCCGGATCCGGCGGTGGACCCGCCCCGCAGCACCTCGAGCACGAACGGCGCCCACACGAGCAGCGCGACGACGACGGCGATCCCCGCGATCACGCCCAGCCGTACCAGCACGGGGACCGCGGCGCGCCAGGTGCCTGCCGTGCGGCGCGCCAGCACCGCCGCGACGACGGCCATCACCGTCACCGTGAACGCCGCGATCCCGAGATAGAGGGAGTAGAACGTCGCGGCCAGTCCCAGGAAGAGCCCGGTCCCGACGACGGCTCCGCCGCCCGGTGCGTCCTTTGGGCTGCCGCCCGAAGGACGCACCGGGCGCGACAGCGCCCCCCACGCCATGACGAGGGCAGGTGCGATCAGCAGCGCGACGAACGCGCCGTACGGCTCCGGAGAGCCGTAGGCGAGGACGACGGCCGTGGTGGCGGTGGCGACCAGCACGGCCAGGTCGACCCGCACCAGCGCGGTCCACAACACGAGCCCGACGACCGCGGCGACGGCCAGCGACACGATCGACCACGGCTTGAACGCCTCCCAGCCGTCCAGGCCGAGCAGACTCGCGAAGCGGCCGCCCACCCAGAACCAGCCGGCGGGGTAGAACGGCGGCAGATCCGCATACGTCATGTCCCGCAGCGCCGGGGAGTCGGTGAGCCGGGTCAGGTACTCGGTGCGGAACTCCTGGTCGACCGAGATGCCGTGCAGATAGAGCTTCGTCGCGGCCAACGGCATCCCGAGGGTGACGGTGACCAGGCCGGACAGGCCCGCCCACGACAGCACCCGGGCGAACAGCGTCCACCGCCGCCGGCGCAGCAGCACGACGGAGCAGGCGAGCACGACGAGCGCCCCCACCTGCAGCACCGTCGTGACGGCCTGCGTGACGTTCGAGGAGTTGAATGCGGGCCACTGCACGCGCGCGAACGCGAACAGACCCACTGCGGCGACGATCGTCGCGACGACAACCGCAGCGGCCCCCTCACCGGCGGTGCGGAGGGCTCGCCGGTAGGGGGCCACGTCGGAAGAGGATACGGCTGGGTCGGACACCCCCGCAGCCTAGATCGGCAGCTTCCGGAAGATCGCGCGCGGGACGTGCCGCAGCACCATCATCACGTACCGGAAGGCGCCCGGAGCCCAGACGATCTCCTTGCCCTTCGCGGACGCGGCGACGGCCAGCGCGGCGACGTCCTCCTTGTCGACCGTCAGCGGGGCTTCCTCGACGTGGGCGCTGAACTTGGTGCGCACCTGTCCGGGACGCACCACCGTCACCCGCGGACCGAACGGCGCCAAGGCCTCGCCGAGACCCAGGTAGAAGCCGTCGAGCCCGGCCTTCGCGGAGCCGTACACGAAGTTGGCGCGCTTGACCCGCTCACCGGCGACGGAGGACATCGCGATGATGCGTCCGTAGCCCTGCGCCTTCATCTTCTCGCCAAGCAGCACACCGACCGACACGGCCGCGGTGTAGTTGATCTCCGCGACCCGGATGGCCTTGGTCTGGTTCTGCCACAGCTCCTCGGCGTCGGCGTCCATGCCGAACGCGACGATCGCGACGTCGACGTCGCCGGCGGGAGCGGAGCCTGCGGAGCGACCGTTCCCGGCGGGAGCGGAGCCTGCGGAGCGACCGTTCCCGGCGAGGTCCCAGGCCCGAGCGATCACTTCCGGGTGGTGGGCGGTGTCGAGGGCGTCGAAGTCGATCAAGTCGACCTTGGTGGCCCCCGCGCCCTTCATCTGCGCGACGGCGTCGTCGCGCAGGGGGTCGTTCGGCAGGGCGGCGAGGATCACCCGGGCCGGCGCCTTGCGCAGGTACTCCTCGACGATGGCGAGGCCGATCTCGGACGTGCCACCGAGGAGCAGCAGGGTCTGGGGGTTGCCGACGGCGTTGATCATCAGTGGAGTTCCAACCTTCTGGACATATCGGAGGCGAACACATTGGTGGGGTCGACCGAGCGGCGGATCTTGATCCATTCGCCGATGCGCGGGTACATCGCGTGGAACGTCTCGGCGGAGGTGCGCGAGTCTTTCGCGGTGTAGAGGCGGCCGCCGAACTCGAGGACGCGGCGGTCGAGTTCGCGGACGAACTCGTTGAGTCCCGCCTTGATGGGGAAGTCGACGCAGATGTTCCAGCCGCGCATCGGGAAGCTCAGCGGCGCCTTGTTGCCCTCCCCGAACAGCTTGAACACGTTGAGGAACGAGTAGTGCCCCGAGCGCTGGATGTCGACGATGATCTTCTTGAACTCCTCGACCGCCTCGGTCGGCACCACGAACTGGTACTGCAGGAACCCGTTCGAGCCGTAGGCGCGGTTCCACTCCCCGAACATGTCGAGCGGGTGGTAGAACTGCGTCAGGTTCTGGACCTTGCCCGTGTAGTTGCCGGACTTGCGGTACCACAGCTCGCCCACGGCGCTGAAGGTGTACTTGTTGGCCAGGCCGTTCGGGAAGATGTCCGGGAACGTCAGCAGCGTCGGCGCGTCGAACTTCAGTGGGTTTCTCTGCAGCTTCTTCGGCAGCTGGTCGAGCTTGGCCAGCGAACCGCGCGAGATCGCGGCCCGGCCGAGTTTCGGCAGCGGCGCGACCGCGTCGAACCAGGCGCTCGAGTAGTCGTAGTTCGCCTCGGAGCCGTCGCTGTGCACGGCGATCGTCTCGTCGAGGGTGCTGGTGACCACGCCGTCGGCGATGAAGTACGCCGTCTCGGTGGGCGTCATCTCGATGGTGGCGCGCAGGATGATGCCGGTCAGGCCCATGCCGCCGACCGTCGCCCAGAACAGCTTGGAATTGCGTCCGTTGGGGGTGAGGGTGCGCACCTGGCCGTCCGCGGTGAGCAGGTCCATCGACCGGACGTGGTTGCCGAAGCTGCCCGCGCTGTGATGGTTCTTGCCGTGGATGTCCGCGCCGATGGCACCGCCCACGGTCACCTGCCGGGTGCCCGGCAGCACCGGGACCCACAGACCGAACGGCAGCGCTGCGCGCATCAACTGGTCCAGGTCGACGCCTGCGTCCACGGTGACCAGCCGCGATTCGCGGTCGATCGTGTGGATCCGGTCCAGCGCCGTCATGTCGACGACGAGCCCGCCCGCGTTCTGCGCCGGGTCACCGTACGAGCGGCCGAGACCGCGGGCGATGACACCGCGGCGCAGGTGCGACGGCTTGGACTCGTTCTGCTCCGCGACCCGGGCGACCGCCTGCGCGATCACCTCGACGTCGGGAGTGGACAGCACTTCCGCGGTGGTCGGGGCGGTGCGCCCCCAGCCGGTCAGAGTGCGGGTCTGGGTGGGGAGCGGCGCGGCGGCCGGCTCTGCAGCTGTCGTGGACATCGCCGTACAGGTTACCCGCCGGTCGCAGCGGCGAGAGTGTGCCGCCGGTGACGCCCGGAGTCCCGGCGTCGGTGACGCCCGGAGTCCCGGCATCCGGATTGCCGGAAGCGTCCGGCTGCGCTCCGCCGCGCAGCGGGGACGCTCGCGCCGCTCGCATAGGCTGTCGCCCGTGTCCGAGCATCCGCAGCACCCGCACTGGCAGAAGCAGCCGGAGCATCATGCCCCCCTGCCGGTGGAGATCCCCGTCACCGACAGCACCGCGGACGAGGCGCTCGATCTGAAGACGCAGATCGTGCGGTTCGTCCTCACCGGCGGGCTGTCCGCGATCGTCGACTTCGGCCTCTACGTGCTGCTGCTCGCCGTGGGGCTGCACGTCAATGTCGCGAAGTCGCTGTCGTTCGTCGCCGGCACCACCACCGCGTACCTGATCAACCGGCGCTGGACCTTCAAGGCCGAGCCCAGCCGGGCCCGGTTCGTCGCGGTGGTGATCCTGTACGCGATCACCTACGCCGTCCAGGTCGGCATCAACTACGTGCTGTACGACGCGCTGCCCGACGAGTGGTGGCGCGTGCCGCTGGCGTTCGTCGTCGCGCAGGGCACGGCCACCGTCATCAACTTCGTGGTGCAGCGCGCCGTGATCTTCCGCCTGCGCTGAGGCGAGGCGAGCGAACTTCTCGCTCGGCTCCGAGGCGGAACGATGCGTCCCCTCGGGGCGGCGTTCAGCCGTGCCTGGCGCGACGGAAGGAGAAGTCCCGGTAGCCGAAGAAGCTCGCCGTCGCGGTGACGACGGTGATCACGATCTGCGACGGAATCGGCGGGAACCCGAGCGCCGAGACGGCCACGGTCATGAGGGCGAGGTTCAGCAGGAATGCGCTCAGGTTGACCGTCACGAACCGCCACAGGTCGCGCAGGAAGTGACCGCGCACCCGGAACACCAGATAGCGATAGGTGGAGAAGGCACACAGCACGTTGGAGGCGTAGCCCGCCACGATCGCGAAGTGGTAGCCGAGGGTGTCGCCGACGGCGAGCTGCCACACGACGAACCACGCGGTGCCCAGCGCGGTGTTGAACGCCCCCACCAGCAGGAACGCCACGGCCTGGTTCTTGAACAGGCGCATGAGCGGACCAGGCGCCCCCGTCATCCCACCGGGTGCGCCGGCGGGTTCGGTGACGGGATCGGGGGAGGACACCGGCTGCGCGCTCACCCGAGGTACCGCGGCAGCGACCCGGCGGCGACCACGTCGGCGAGCGACGGTGCGGCCTTGTCCTTGTCGGAGAGTTCGTAGTGCAGGGGTGTCCCGTCGCGGCCGGTGGTGGGCCAGTCGATGCCGATCTGCGGGTCGAAGGGGTCGATCTCGTGCTCGCGGTCGGGGTTGTAGGTGGTCGAGCACAGGTAGACGACGGTGGAGCCGTCGGCGAGGGAGCAGAAGGCGTGGCCGAGGCCTTCGGTGAGGTAGAGGGCGCGGCGGTCGACGTCGTCGAGCAGGACCGCGTCCCACTGGCCGAAGGTGGGGGAGCCGATGCGCAGGTCGACGGCGACGTCGAGGACCGCGCCGGCGACGCAGGTGACGTACTTGGCCTGTCCGGGCGGGACGTCGGCGTAGTGGATGCCGCGCAGCACCCCGGCGGCGGAGACCGAGCAGTTGGCCTGGGCCAGGTCGAGCGGGCGGCCGGCGGCGTCGGCGAAGGTGGGTTGTTTGAACCACTCGTAGAACACGCCGCGGTCGTCGCCGAACTGGCGGGGGGTGATCTCGAAGGCGCCGGGGATCTTCAGTTCGCGGTAGTGCACCGTCAGTGTCCTTCCCGGTCGAGCAGGTCGAGCAGGTAGCTGCCGTAGCCGGATTTGACCAGCGGCGCGGCCAGGGCGCGCAGCTCGTCGTCGGTGATGAAGCCGCGTCGCCACGCGACCTCCTCGGGGGCGCCGATCTTCAGGCCCTGGCGTTGTTCGATGGTACGGACGTAGTTGCCGGCGTCGAGCAGCGAGTCGAAGGTGCCGGTGTCGAGCCAGGCGGTGCCGCGGGGGAGGACTTCGACCTGGAGGCGGCCGGCCTCGAGGTAGGTGCGGTTGATGTCGGTGATCTCGTATTCGCCGCGGTCCGACGGGCGCAGGTCGCGGGCGACGGCGACGACGTCGTTGTCGTAGAAGTACAGTCCGGGCACCGCGAAGTTCGACTTGGGGGTGGCGGGTTTCTCCTCGAGCGACAGGGCCCGGCCGTCGGAGTCGAATTCGATGACGCCGTAGGCGCTGGGGTCGGAGACGCGGTAGGCGAACACCGCCCCGCCGTCGAGGTCGGCGAAGCGGGTGAGCTGGGTGCCCAGGCGAGGACCGTAGAAGATGTTGTCGCCGAGGACCAGGGCGACGCTGCCGCTGCCGATGTGCTCGGCGCCGAGAACGAACGCCTGGGCGAGGCCGTTCGGTTCCGGCTGGACGCGGTAGGTCAGGTTCACCCCGTAGCGCGACCCGTCGCCGAGCAGCCGATGGAACTGCGGGGCGTCCTCGGCGGTGGTGATGATCAGGATGTCGCGGATCCCGGCGAGCATGAGCGTCGAGAGCGGGTAGTAGATCATCGGCTTGTCGTAGACCGGCACGAGCTGCTTGCTCACTCCCAGGGTGATCGGATGCAGTCGGGACCCGGTGCCGCCGGCGAGAATGATTCCGCGCATGACGGGCAGTCTCCCATCCGGGGTGGACGCGGACCAACGAACGCACCGCCGGTAGGGTTGCCGCATGCGGCTGCTCGTCACCGGCGGTGCCGGTTTCATCGGTGCGAACTTCGTCCACCAGACCGTCGCGGAACGCCCCGACGCGCAGGTCACGGTGCTCGACAAGCTCACCTATGCCGGCAACCTCGCCTCCCTCGACCCGGTCGCCGAGCAGATCCGCTTCGTCCGCGGCGACGTCGCCGACGCCGACCTGGTGGACGCGCTGGTGGCCGAGTCGGACCTGGTGGTGCACTTCGCCGCCGAATCGCACAACGACAACTCCCTGGCCGATCCGTCGCCGTTCGTGCAGACCAACCTGATCGGCACGTTCACCCTGCTCGAGGCGGTGCGCCGGCATGCGGTGCGCTACCACCACATCTCCACCGACGAGGTGTACGGCGACCTCGACCTCGACGATCCGGCACGGTTCACCGAGGCCACCGCCTACAACCCGTCGAGCCCGTACTCCTCGACCAAGGCCGGCTCGGATCTGCTGGTGCGGGCGTGGGTGCGCTCGTTCGGGGTGGCGGCGACGATCTCGAACTGCTCGAACAACTACGGCCCGTACCAGCACGTGGAGAAGTTCATCCCGCGGCAGATCACCAACGTCCTCGACGGGGTGCGGCCGAAGCTGTACGGCACCGGGGCGAACGTGCGGGACTGGATCCACGTCGACGACCACAACCGGGCGGTGTGGACGATCATCGACAAGGGCGAGATCGGGCAGACCTACCTGATCGGCGCGGACGGGGAGACCGACAACCGCACCGTCGTCGAGACCGTCCTGGAGTTGTGCGGCAGGGACCGCGGCGACTTCGACTTCGTCACCGACCGGCCCGGCCACGATCTGCGCTACGCGATCGACGCGACCCGGCTGCGCACCGAACTCGGCTGGCAGCCGCGCTACCGCGACTTCCGCGAGGGCCTGGCCGCGACGATCGACTGGTACCGCACCCACGAGCACTGGTGGCGGCCGCAGAAGGGCGCGACCGAACAGGCCTATGCCCGCTCCGGCGAGCGCACACTCGGCCGGGCCGACTGACCCATGGCGCGCCGGGTCGCCTCCAGCGTCGCGGCGATACCGGCCGGCAGCGGCCGATGACTGCGACGGTCCAGCTCCGGCCACACCACCGACCGTAACCGCAGGTCCCGGCCCTGCACCGACGCGAGCGGCGACGACGCCAGCACCACGTTGGGGCGACGACGGAAGACGGTCCGGCAGGCGCCCAGGATCGCGCCGATCGTCACCGACCGGCCCGACGCGAAGATCTTGGTGCTCACTCCGCCCGGTTCGGCCTCCGCCCGGGCGAGGGCGTCGGCCACCATCTCGCCCGCATCGGAGACGAACAGGTAGTCCCGCAGGGTGTCCATCGAGACGTAGATCGAGACCGGCGTCCCCGTGAGATACCCGCGGCACAGGTGGGAGACGAGACCCTGCGGCTTGGCGAGATTCTGACCCGGGCCGTACAGGTTCGCGAAGCGCCCGATTACCGCGGTCGCGCCCGTCTCACGCGCGAAATCCGTGACGACGGCCTCGGCGGCCAGCTTGGCGTGTCCGTACAGACCGAGCGGGGCCGTGGGACTGTACTCGGAGTGCGGAGCGCCCGGCGCGGCCGCGTACACCCCACCCGCCGACGAGGCGTGGAACACCGTCCCGCGCTCGGCGCTGCCGCCGGACGCGTGTGCGAGTCCGTCGAGCACGTCGCGCAGCAGGGCGTTCTCGGCCGCGAAGGCCTCCGACGTCGTACCGTTCACGCCGGCGCCGGCGCACCACGCGACCCGCCACGGCCCGCCCCCGGCGCCGCGGACGAACCGGTCCGCATCGGCCAGCAGCACGGTGCGGGCGTGCTCCGGCTCGTCCCACGGCACCACGCTCGTCGCCACCGGGACGTCGCGGCGACGCAACTCCCGGGTCACCCACGAACCGAGCAGTCCACCGCTTCCGACGACCCACGTCGGCGCCGGCACGGTTACCCCCTCCGGAAGGATTCGAGGTCGGGATACCGCTGGGTGCGGCCCAGCGGGCCGGAGCCGGGATCGCTGACGATCAGATACGGCGGTTTGCCCATCGCCGTCTTCACCGCCACCCCGACGTACTCGGCGATGACCCCGAGGGAGAACAGGACGGCACCGAATCCCAGCAGCAGGATGACCGTCGTCGAAGCCCAGCCCTGCACCGGGAAGCGGTTGCCGAGGAACAGGTAGGAGACCAGCACCCACGCCGCCCACAGGAGACCGCCGACGGCCAGGACCACGCCCAGCAGGCTCACCATCCGCAGGCCCTTGGTTCCGCTCGACAGCACCATCCGCCAGAAGTGCGACAGCAGGGTGCGCAGCCGGTAGCCGGACGCCCGTCCCTGTTCCTCGCGCAGTGCGACCGGGCTCGTGCTCACCTTCCCCGCGATCCACCCCAGCGCGACGTCGAGATAGGCCTCCGAACCCGCGTAAGCGGCGAGGGACCGTCCCACCTCGCCCAGCACCAGACGGAAACTCTGATAGTCGGGGCTGTCGGAGACGGACAGCACCCGGGCCAGGAACCACTTGGATCCCCTGGACGCCACGTTCCGCAGCGCGCCGTGCGGTGCCGCGTTCGTCGGCTTCGCGTACACGACGGTCGCACCCTCGTCGAGCGCGGTGTCGAGCAGGCCGCCGATGGCGGCCGGGTCGTGCTGGCCGTCCTCGTCGAGGGTGACGATCCACTCGCCGCCGCTCGACGCCATGCCCGCGAGCGTCGCTGGATGCTGGCCGAAGTTCCGGCTGAGCCACACCCCCGCGACGAACGGGTACTTCGCGGACAGTTCCCGGATGACGCGAGCCGAATCATCGGGGCCGTTGTCGTGGACGAGCAGGACCTCCTCGACCACCATGGGACGGCCGCCGGGCGTCAGGGTGACCTCGGTCCACGGAAGGATCTGCTCGAGCAGCTCGCCCAGGGTGTGTTCGCCCTGGTAGACCGGCACGACGATCGACACGCGGTGTGGCGTGCCCGTCCCCGCCCCGTCGTCGCTGCTCACAAGTCGGGAGTGTATACGCCGGACGGGGCTGTTTTCGGGTGCGGGCGGTGCCGATGTACGGTGGCGCCGTCCACCGGCCCGCCCCGCGCCGGCCCCTTCGAGAACGGGATGAGCAGCAGTGACGAGGCCGAAACTCTCCGTCGTGATTCCGGCCTACAACAACGCGCCGTACATCGAGGCGACGGTCGAGTCCGTGCTCGGGCAGGACTTCGGGGATTTCGAGCTGATCGTCGCCGACCACAGTTCCACCGACGGCACCGCCGACCTGCTCGGCAAGTACGCCGACGATCGACGCGTGACCCTGTTGTCGACCCCCGCGGGCGGTGGTGCGCCCCGGAACTGGCAGCGCGTGACGGCCGAGGCCACGGGCGAGTACGTCAAGCTGGTGTGCGGCGACGACTTGCTCTATCCGGGTGCCCTCGCCGCGCAGGTGGCGGCGCTGGATGCGCACCCGTCGGCGGTGGCGGTGGCGTCGCGGCGGGACATCCTCGACGCGCGCGGCACGAAGATGATCGGCGGACGCGGGCTCCAGGGACTGTCGGGCCTGGTGCCGGGTGCGGAGGCGATCCGGCGCACGGTGCGGCTGGGCACCAATGTCTTCGGTGAGCCGATGTGCGTGACGATGCGGCGCGACGCTCTCGAACGGGCCGGCGGATGGGACGGTCGCTTCCCCTACCTCATCGACATGGCCTCCTACACGAAGGTGCTGTTCCACGGCGATCTGTATGCCCTCCGGCAGGTCGTCGGCGGGTTCCGGGTCAGTGCCGGTCAGTGGAGCGTGGCCCTTGTCGCCGAGCAGGCCCGGCAGGCGAAGGCCTACCACCGATGGGTGGCCGGACAACTGCCCGGCGGGCTCCGGGCGGCCGATGTGTGGCAGGGAAATCGCCGCGCCGAACTCGCGGCACTTCAGCGGCGGCTGTTCTACACCCTGTTCCGGTCGCGTCTCAGCCCCCGGTAGTTCCAGCTCCCCGTCGTTTCAGCTCACCCGTAGTTTCAGCTCACGGTCGCGGCCGCCACGGGCACTGCGGTCTCGTCCGGACGTTCCCGCCGGGCCTTCCGCCGGTCTCGCAGATACAGCAGTTGCATCGTCGCGGCACCGGCGAGGCCGAGGCCCAGTCCGGCGAATCCGACCCCCTGTCCCGGCGGGGTCCAGCTCACGACGAGATCCCCCGCCTCGGTGCCGGCGGGGATGTCCACCGCGAGGAACATCTCGTCCACCGACCGCGGCTCCAGCGACCGGCCGTCCAGCATGACCGTGTAGCCGGGCCAGTTCAGCCGGGCGAGGACGACGCGTCCGCCGTCCGCCGAATCGACACGGATCCGGCTCGTCGCGTAGTCCTCGGCCACCGTGGTCGCGGTGACTCCCTCGGTGAAGGAGATGCGTCCGTTCCGGCCGCTGACCGGTCCGTCGATCCGTTCGAGGATCACCGCGTCCACGGCGTCCGCGGACCCGGGCGGCGACTGCACCCAGCGCCAGCCGGGCGGCGCCGGCTCCGAGTCGGCGTCCGGATACTGCCGGCGCTGCAGCACGACCCGATCCACGAGCATCAGGTCCACATACGTGCGGTCGGTACTCGGCTCGGTGGCGAAGGCAGCGGCGAACGCGTCCGCACAGCTCGAACCGTCGTGCCGCATGCACAGGTGGAAGGCGAATTCCTCGAAGCCGATGGGGGTGTAGGCGTTGACGTAGGTCTCGTCGAGGGACTTGGCGAAGTTGCCGAACACCAGGGAGCGGTAGACGCCCTCCGGGTTCGCCGTCCACGAGAGCACCAGTTCGCGGTCGGCGAGCTGCAGCGTGGTGCCCGGCCGGTCCGGGAAGTTCGCCTTCGCGACCGACTGCCGGGCGGGCAGATCCCAGGCGAGCGGGTGCGGTGTCGTCGACGCCACCTGGAAGTACACGACGGGCAGTGCCGAGAGCATCAGGATCGTCGCAAC
Source organism: Rhodococcus sp. GXMU-t2271 (assembly GCF_041414735.1). NCBI lineage: Bacteria > Bacillati > Actinomycetota > Actinomycetes > Mycobacteriales > Nocardiaceae > Rhodococcus > Rhodococcus sp. GXMU-t2271. Next base: position 23,193 of record NZ_JAUIZP010000076.1, on the reverse strand, counting down.
CGCCCGCTCACCGGCGCGGAGCGCGGCCCACAGCACGACGGCCCCGACGAGGAGGACGGCACCTGCCCACAGCAGGTGCCGATTCATGAACTCGGGGGACGAGGACCCGGAGCGCAGCGTCATCAACAGCACCAGTGTGGCCGCCGCGCCCGCGCGGACCCGGATGCCGCGGAGTGTGCCGTGGCGGCTGAGCAGCACGCACACCACCACCAGCGTCGCGAGGGCGACCATCGGCAGCAGTCGCGCCGGCCAGCGCAGCGGCCCCATCACGCTGGGTCCCGCCGTCGCCATCAGCATGGCGACGAGGAAGATCAGCGCGCCGGCCAGGCTGCGTGCGGACCGGTGCACGGTCTTCCAGTCCACGAAGGCGAGCGCCGGGACGACGAACCAGGCGATGTAGGTCACGGGGAACGGCTGCACCTCCCCGAACCAGGCCTCGATGCCGGGCAGTGCCGAGGGGATGCCGGAGTTGAGGGTGTCCGACCAGGGCGCCGTGAGGAAGTTGTCGTTCTGGAAACCCTGATCCGAGCGCCAGGTGACGGAGCTCGACAGCACCCCGGGCAGATAGGTGATGAGCCCGCCCGCGGCGGCACAGCCCGCGACGACCGCCAGTCGCAGCGACGGCCGCCACGAGTGCCGATGGATCCGTTCGCCGATCACGAGGCAGCCGGTGAGGATCCCGGCGACGAGGGCGGGAAAGACGTAGCCGACGCTGATCGCGAGGTACAGGAATGCGAAGGCCGGCAGGGGACCGGAGCGGCCGCGCAGGTAGCGCAGCGAACTCGCCCACGCCTGGGCCAGCCAGGCCGATCCGGTGAGGGCCGTGACCCAGGTCGCCTGGTCGTAGAAGAGTGCGAACCCGGTGAAGGGGACAGCGGCGCCGGCCACCGCCGCCCACGGCGCGCGAGCACCGTACTCCAGGCAGATCCGGTACACGCCCAGCGCCAGGACGACGGAGAACGCCCACTTCACGCCCGTCGCGAGCAGCACCATGTTGTCGACCGACGGTGCGAGCAGGTTGACGAGCAACTGTGGCGGATTCCAGAGACCGCCCTGTCCCTCGACCGGGTAGTTCCCGGCCATCCACTGTTCGGGTACGAGACTCGGCAACTGTCCGGTCCGCAGGATCCGGCCCAGGAAGATCCAGTTCGGTACCGCGCCCGATTCGGTGTCGTCGGTGTAGAACCACCGATCGTCGGCCGTCAGGATCACCAGGTAGGTGGCCGTCACCATCGCAGTCACTGCGACACCGCCCATCCGGCGCTGCCGCCGCGTCGCGGGCTCGACGGCGGACGTCACATGTGCTCCAGAGGTCGGCAGGGGGTTGGCAGAGGCCAAGGATAACGGGGGTGTGCTCCCGGCCGGCCGGCCGGGCGCGCAGCAGATCCGCGGCAAGGTCCGACGGTCTGCGGCCCGTTGGTAGCCTGGGGCGAGTTGTGTCCTGGGGGGCAGCAAGGTTCCGAAAGGTGTTTCGACGGATGGACAAGGCCGAATTCGCTGCGATCGAACCGACGGGAGGGGTCGGCACCGCAGCCGACGGTTCGTCCGTCCCGGAGCGCCCTGCAGCCCGGCAGACCGCTCAGCGAGCACTGTTCGCGGGGCCGTCTCCGCTGGTCAGCGACGACATGTACGTCACCGTCAAGGGGACCGTGGACCGTGAGCGGACCCGCGTGCGTCTCGGCCGACGGAGCCGTATCGAAACGGACACCTACTTCGGCAGATTCCCCGCCAGCTACTGGCAGCGCTGGACCGCGGTCACCGAGGTCGCGTTCGTCGCCGAGGTCGACGGGGACGGCCGCCTCGAGCTGGTCGCCACCGATGCCCGCGGCCGGCGACGGATCGTCGCCACGACAGCCGTGTCGTCGAACGGCACGCCCACGACGGTGACGGTGTCCACGCCCGTCGACCGGTTCGTCGACGGCGGTGCCCTGTTCGCCCGGATCTCGACCGGCTCCGGCGAACTGACAGTGGCCAACGCCCGGTGGACGGTGCCGGCTCCGAAGACGCTGCGGCCGGCGGCAGTGGTCATCTGCACCTTCAACCGCGCCGACGACTGCGCGGCGACGCTGGCCGCGATGGCGGACGACCCGATCGCGCTGGCCGACGTGCAGTCGGTGTATGTGATCGATCAGGGCAACGACCGTGTCGAGACCCGGGAGGAGTTCCGGCGCGTCGCATCCGAGCTCGGCGACAAGCTCGTCTACATCACGCAGCCCAACCTGGGTGGCGCCGGCGGATTCACCCGCGGCCTGTACGAGGTCACCGGGTCGGCGCGCAACCCCGGCGCCAACATCGTGTTCATGGACGACGACGTCCTGTGCGAACCGGAAGCCGTGGTCCGGCTCAACATGTTCGCGAACTGCACCGTCGAACCCGCCATCGTCGGCGCACAGATGCTGTACCTGCTGCACCCCGACCGGGTCCACGTCGGCGCCGAGGTCGCCGACCTGCAGCGCCTGCAGGCCGGCCTCGAGGTGAAGAACGCGCTCGCGGACAAGAGCACGCTGAAGAAGCAGCAGGACATCCGGGTCGACGCCGGCTACAACGGGTGGTGGTCCTGCCTGATCCCGTCCGAGGTCGTCGACAAGGTCGGCTACCCGCTGCCCTTGTTCTTCCAGTGGGACGACATCGAGTACGGCTACCGCTCGCGGGCGAACGGCGTCGCGACCGTCACGCTGCCCGGCGCCGCGGTGTGGCACGCGGACTTCGCGTGGAAGGACTGGGACGAGTGGCACCGCTACTTCAACCTCCGCAACGCCATGATCACCGCCGCGCTGCACACCGAACTCGACGGCAAGGCACTCGCCGCGCAGCTGCGGACCGATCTGTTCCGCTACCTCGTCTCCATGCAGTACGGCATGGCCTTCACCCTGCTCAAGGCCGTCGAGGACTTCCTGCGCGGACCCGAATTCCTGCACGACGGCGGCATGGAGGCCGCGGCCGCCATCCGGCGTGAGCGCGCGGAATACGGCGAGACCATCCGCCACAACGCGAACAACGTGCCGGGCCTGCGTCCGGCCGACATGTTCATCACCCCGGCCGGCCCGCACCCGCGCAAGAGCCTCGAGTGGGCGGTGCTCGCCAAACGCGCCCTCAACCAGTGGCGGGGCCGCCTCCCGGCCCATCCGGTCGCGGTCCCGTCGTCGGACGCGCACTGGTGGCACGTCTCGCTGTTCTCGCACGCCGTCGTCACGGACGCCTCCCAGGAAGGTGTCCGCGTGCGCAAGCGGGACAAGAAGCGGGCCGTCGCACTGCTCCGGCGCGGTATGCGTGCGCTGCAGGCCCTGAAGCAGGAGACCCCCGCGGTGTCCCTGCGGTATCGCGAGGCCGCGCCGCAGCTGACCAGCCGGGAGAATTGGGCCCGCCTGTACGGGCGATAGCGGATGGCCGGTCGGACCACGGCGTGCGCGCGGGATGCCGTTCTCGTCGCACTGCTGGGTTCGATCGCCGCGGCGTGGGGGTCGTGGCGGCCCTCCTTCTGGTACGACGAGCTGGCCACCCTCTCGGTGGCCCGGCGCTCCCGCGTCGACCTGGACCGGGTGCTCGACAACGTCGACGTCGTCCACGGCCTGTACTACGTGGGGATGCGCTACTGGTTCGCTGTGTTCGGGGCCTCCGAGTTCTCGGCGCGGGTGCCGAGCATCCTGGCCGTGGGTGCCGCGGCCGGCGGCGTGGTGGTGCTGGGGTGCATGCTCGCGGACCGGCGTCTCGGCGTGCTCGCAGGTGTCGTCTTCCTGCTGCTGCCCCGCGTGACGTGGGCTGCGGTCGAGGCCCGCAGTTACGCCCCGTCCGCGGCCGTCGCCGTGTGGCTGACCGTGCTGTTGCTCGTGGCGTGCGAGTCGGGCCGGCTCCGATGGTGGCTGCTGTACGCCGCCGCGCTCGCACTGTCGGTGGTGCTGTTCCTGTACACGATCGCGCTGGTGCCGGCGCACCTGATCACCCTGGCGTGGCGGGGCGACCTGCGGCGCCGCGGACCGGCGTGGGCGGCGGCGGTGGTAGCGGGATCGGCGGCGGCGAGCCCGCTCGTGCTCGAAGCGTTCGCCCAGGCGGGGCAGACGTCGTGGATTCCGCCCCTCGACCGGAACCTGCCGCGGATCGTGTGGGAGTACCAGTGGTTCGTGGGCGCCCCCTGGTTCGCGGCGGCGTTCACGGTGCTGGTCGTCGCAGGAACCGTCGCGGCGGTGCGGCGACGCACACCGGTGCGGCGACACGGTGTTCTCGCGGTGGCTGTGCCGTGGATCGTGCTGCCGATGGCGATGCTCGTGGCGTACTCGCTCGTCGCGACCCCGGTCTACCTGGACCGGTACCTGACCTTCACGACGCCCGCGGTGGCGCTGGTCGGTGGGGCCGCCGTCGCTGCGGTGGCCGTGCGGACCTGGGCGACGGTCGGTGTCACCGGTGCGCTGGTGCTGCTGACCGTGCCGTCGTTCGTCGCGCAGCGCTCCGCCTGGTCCGACCCCAGCGGCATGGATTTCAGCACGGTCAACCACGATGTCGCCGGCCGGCTCGAGCCCGGTGACTGTGTGCTGTTCGGCGGAGCCGCATGGAACCCGGCGTCGCAGCGGCTGGTGATCACGGCCGGACCGGAGACCTTCGCGGGCACCCGTGATCCGGGGCTGGGACGGACCGCAGCCGCCGAGGGCTGGCTGTGGGACGAGAACCTCCCGTTCCAGACGGTCGCGGCCCGGCTGTCCACGTGCGACGTGGTGTGGTTCTTCGCGGACGCCGAGCGGACGACCGAACAGCGGATCTACCACACGTCGAATCAGTGGTGGACGCTCCCACCGCACCGGTTCGAGTCGACCCCGGAGTACGCGGGGCTCGTGCAGGCCGGTTTCCGGATCGACGAGCGCCGGCAGTACAACGTCAGTCAGGCGATCCGTTTCGTGCGGTGACGGTCACCGCAGCTGCACGACGACCTGCTCGTTGTCGGCCGTGTACGCCAGGTATTCGAACGCGACCCCGGTGCGCGCGACGAACTCGGTCCACGCCCGGTACTCGTGCTGCTGCCAGCCGGGATAGTTGAAGAACTCGTCGAACACCAGCACGGTGCCGGGCACCAGACGGTCCTCGAGCAGGTCGAGCACCGTCGTCGTGGACGAGTACAGGTCGGCGTCGAGGTGGACGAACGCGACGTCGCCGGGATGCGCGGCGAGGAAGCGGGGAAGCGTGTCGGCGAACAGGCCGGGCACCAGGTCGGCGCCGGGCACCTCCGGCGGGGCGTCCTGCGCGAACTCGCCGGCCGGGAATCCGCTGCGCCACGTCTCCGGCAGGCCGGTGAAGACGTCGAACCCGAACACCGGGCGGTCCGCGCCCAGCGCATCGGCGACGATCCGCAGCGTGGTGCCCGACGCGACGCCGAACTCGAGGGCCAGGCCGGGCCGGGACACCCGGTCGAGCGCGAACCGCAGGGTGTCGTGCGGGGTGTCGAGGACGGCGGCGGTGGGCATGTTCGCGACGGCGAACGCCGCTGCGGTGTCGGTGGCGGCGTGGTCCATCGCGTAGCGCAGGTCGCGGCGCTGCCGGTGTTCGAGGTCGGCGACGCGTTCCCGCAGCAGACCCACCTCGGATCGGGTCTGCGCGAGTTCGGCCAGCACCTGCCGCAGCTCCGCGGTGGTCGCGGTCAGTTCGGCGAGAGTCCGGTCGTGGTGGTTCTCCTGCAGCTCGCGGGTGCGTCGCGCGGAGAGGTCGACGACCTCGGCGACGGCCCGCTGCAGCTTGCCCCGGGTCGTCGCCCGCCACCGCCCCAGCATCGCGCCCTCCCGTGCCGCTCGAGATCTTGCCCCGAACCTAGACAGTGGGCCGACGGGGTGCAATCGCACTCCTCCGGCGGCCGAATGTCACATTGCGTCGGTTCCATCGACGCAATGTCACATTCGGTCACACCGTCGGGTCGCGGATCCGGTCGCTTATGCGGGACGTTCGAACCGCTCCTGCCGGCCCAGCTTGCGCAGCCGCACCCACTCGCGCAGCGCGGCCGGGTCACGGCGGGTGACGAGGAAGTACCAGCCGAACCGCACCCACTCCTGCGGCAGCAACCGGCGCAGGCCCGGCTGCGAGAGCAGGTAGCCGCGGTTGCGGTAGGTGAAGAACCGCTTGGTGTCATTGTCCGGGTACTGGGTGTGCATCCGGCCGCCGAGGATCGGCTTGAACTCGTCGGCGCCGTTGGGGTGCAGATAGGCGGTGCGCAGACAGGTGCCGAACGGCAGACCCGAGCGGACCAGGCGACGGTGCACCTCCACCTCGTCGCCGCGCACGAACAGCCGCAGGTCCGGCACGCCCACCGCGTCGATCGCGGCGGCGGTGAACAGGGCGCCGTTGAACAGCGACGCGATGCCCGGCAGCAGATCGTCGGTCTCGACGTCGCCGAGTTCGCTGCGGTGACGCCGCCACGCCACGCCCCGGCGCAACGGGAACGCGAGGCGGTCGGGGTCGTCGATGTCGCACACCACCGGCGAGACCTCCGCCAGGCCGTGCCGCTGGGCGCAGTCGAGCAGAGTCGCGAGGACGTCGGGGCCCTCCGGGCGGCCGTCGTCGTCGGCCAGCCACACCCGGTCCGCGCCGAGCGAGAGCGCGTACAGCATGCCGAGTGCGAAGCCGCCGGCGCCGCCGAGGTTGTGCCGGGAACCCAGGTAGCTGGTCGGCAGCGGGCACGACTCGACCAGCTCGCGCACCGCCGCCTCGTCGGCATTGTCGACGACCACCAGGTGGTCGAGCGGCCGCGTCTGGGTGCTCAGCACCTTCAGCGACTGCGCGAGCTGCTCGCGTCGCCGATGGGTGACGACCACGCCGACGATGCGTTCGCTCACGCCGAGCGCTCCTGCGGCAGACCCTGCTCGCGTTCCAGCTCGGCGATGACGTGGTGCACATGATCGGCCGCGTCGTCGCCCTCGTATGCGCGCACGACCTCCTCGATGCCGCCTTCCATGCGGATCTGCCCGTGGTCGATCCACAGCGCACGGTCGCACAGCTGCGCGAGGAACTCGTTGGAGTGGCTGGCGAAGACGAGGATGCCGGAGCGCTCGACGAGCTTCTGCAGGCGCACCCGGGCCTTCTTCATGAACTCGGCGTCGACCGCGCCGATGCCCTCGTCGAGCAGCAGGATCTCGGGGTCGATGCTCGTGACGACACCCATCGCGACGCGGACGCGCATGCCGGTGGAGTACGTGCGCAGCGGCATGTTCAGGTACTCGCCGAGCTCGGTGAACTCGGCGATCTCGTCCATCTTGGCGAGCATCTGCTTGCGGGTCTGCCCGAGGAACAACCCGCGGATGATGATGTTCTCGTAGCCGGAGATCTCCGGGTCCATGCCCACACCGAGGTCGAACACCGGCGCGACGCGGCCCCGGATCCGGGCGCTGCCGCGGGTGGGCTCGTAGATCCCCGCCAGCAGTCGCAGCAGGGTGGACTTGCCGGCGCCGTTGTGGCCGACAAGGCCGATGCGGTCGCCTTCCCTCAGCGACATGGTGATGTCGCGCAGCGCCTCCACCACCACCACGTCGGAGTTGTTGCGGCCGATCGAGCCGCCGGCCTTGCCCAGGAACGCCTTCTTCAGCGACCGGGTCTTCGCGTCGAAGATCGGGAAGTCGACGCACGCTCCGCGCGTCTCGATGCTCACATGTTCGGTCATATCGACGGCCCCTCAGACCCAGTAGGGCACGCGTGCCCGGTACTTACGCAGTGCCAGCAGCGCCAGTGCCCAGCCGGCCACGGTGATCGCCAGCACGATGTACCAGTGGTAGGCCTGCTGATCCTGGCCGATCATCGGCGCCCGGATGATGTCGAGATAGTGGAACAGCGGATTGATCTCGGCCAGCTTGACGCGCTCGGCGGCCTGCCCGCCCTGCGCCTCGAGGCTCTGCGTGGTCCACATGATCGGGGTGAGGACGAACAGCAGCAGCGTGAGGCTGGACAGGATCGGCGCGATGTCGCGGTAGCGGGTGGCGAAGATGCCGAACAGGATCGCCACCCAGACGGCATTGAGCACGATCAGGGCCAGCGCCGGGATCGCCGCGAGAGATGTCCACGTCAGGTCTCGCCACACCCCGAAGGCGACAAGCATGATCACGTAGATCACCAGGTTGTGGGCGAAGAACAGCAACTGCCGCCACACCAGCCGGTAGATGTGCACGCTCAGCGCCGACGGCAGCTGCTTGATCAGCCCCTCGTTGGCGATGAACACCTCCGAACCCTCCAGGATGGAGGCGCTGATCATGTTCCACACGATCAGCCCGACCGTCACGTACGGCAGGAACTCGTCGAGCGGAATATCCAGCAGCGCGGCGTACAGGATGCCGATGGCGGTGGCCTGGACACCGGTGGCGATCGTGATCCAGAACGGGCCGATCACCGAGCGCCGGTAGCGCTGCTTGATGTCCTGCCAGGCCAGACTGAGCCACAGCTCACGCTGGGCGAAGCCGTCGCGCAGATCCTTCAGGCCGCGCCGGAAGGTCTGCGAATCCGACACCACCGGGGAGTCCGCGGCGGTGGGCTCGGGATCGAGGGCAGAAGCTGACACGAGGTTCGAGCCTACCGGGGATCGGGGCCGGGCCGGCGCTACAGGTACTGCCCGGTACCCGGTGCACCCGGTCCCGGGCCGTGCCTTTCGTCGGGACGCGGCCCGCCCCCGAGCATGCCGGGCGGCAGCGCACCCTGACGCATCTGCTCGAGCTGCGCCCGCGCCGCCATCTGCTGCGCGAACAACGCCGTCTGGATCCCGTGGAACAAGCCTTCGAGCCATCCGACGAGCTGAGCGTGCGCGATCCGCAGCTCCGCGTCGGACGGCACCTCGTCCTGACCGAAGGGCAGCGCGAGCCGTTCGAGTTCCTCGCGCAGCTCCGGCGCCAGGCCCTCGCCGAGCTCCTGGATGGAGGACTGGTGGATCTCCCGCAGACGGGCACGGCTCGCATCGTCCAGCGGAGCGGCGCGGACCTCCTCGAGCAGCTGCTTGATCATCGTGCCGATCCGCATGACCTTCGCCGGCTGCTCGACCATGTCGGCGAGCGACTCGCCGTCGTCCGGCTTCTCCTGAGGCTCGGCGGCCGACTCTCGCGGATCACCGGAGGCGGTACCGTCGCGCTGGACCGGGACGGGTCGGCCGTCGGGCCCGATCACGAGGACGTGCTCATTCTCCGAATGCGTCATGGTTCCATCTTGTCCTCTCGCCGGTGCCGCTGCCGAGTCAGGTTCCCGATACGAGAGGTTTCGCCCCACATTCCGCTCCTCGACGTGCACCTGTGGAGGGTATGCAGGACCGACGTGGACGACATCCGATTGACACCGGGATTTAGAGTGTCACGCATGGCTTACGACGTTGCCCGGATCCGGGGGTTGATTCCCTCGCTCGGCGACGGTTGGATCCATCTCGATCCCCAGGCCGGAATGCAGATCCCCGACGCGGTCTCCCGTGCGGTGTCGACGGCATTCCGCAACGCCGCGGCTTCTGCGACGGGCCGGCACACGTCCAACCGCCGGAGCGCGTCGCTGCTGCAGGCGGCGCGGGCCGCCGTGGCCGATCTCGTCGGCGGGGACCCGGCCGGTGTGGTGCTCGGACCGGATCGGGCGGTCCTGCTGGCCTGGCTCGCGGAGTCGCTCAGCTCCCGGCTCGGCCTCGGCACCGGGCTCGTGCTGTCCCGGCTCGACGACGAGGCGAACGTCGCGCCGTGGTTGCGCGTCGCGAGCCGGTACGGCGCGCAGGTGCGGTGGGCCGAGGTCGAAATCGAGACGTGCGAGCTGCCGAGCTGGCAGTTCGAGGAACTGATCACCCCCACGACGCGGCTCGTCGCGCTGACCGCGGCGTCGTCGCTGGTGGGGTCCGCGCCGGACGTGCGCGTCGCCGCCGACCGGGTTCACGAGGTCGGCGGCCTCATGGTGGTCGACGCGGCCGGGGCCGCGCCCTACGCGCACGTCGACATCCACGAACTCGGTGCCGACGTGCTCGCCCTCGACGCTTCCGCATGGGGAGGACCGCAGGTCGGCGCCCTGGTGTTCCGCGACCCGGCACAGCTCGACCGGATCCCGGCGGTGTCCCTGGACCCGCACGCCCGCGGCCCCGAGCGGCTCGAAGTCGGCGGCCACCAGTTCGCGATGCTCGCCGGGCTCGTCACGTCCGTCGACTTCCTCGCGGCCCTCGACGACGAGGCGACGGGTACACGGCGTGAGCGCCTCGAGACGTCGATCAGCTCGCTCCAGGGCTACCAGGACCAGCTCTTCGAGCGGCTCATGCGCCTTCTCGACAACCTGCCCGACGTGATGGTGATCGGCCGTGCGTCGAGCCGGGTCCCGACGTTGAGCTTCACCGTCGCGGGGGTGCCGGCCGAGAAGATCGCCGCGCATCTCGCCGACCGTCGCATCGCCTCCGTCGCGGTCAGCCGCGGCACGAGCCGCCTGCTCGACTCCCTCGGCGTCAGCGACGAGGGCGGCGCGGTCACCGTCGGACTGGCCCCGTACACCACGCGCTACGAGCTCGACCAGCTCGTGCGCGAGCTGCGCAACCTCACCGCCCCCTGATCCGGCGGATCCGGTTCAGTGCCGGTCGATCAGCAGCACGACCTTGCCGACGGTGTCGGGGGAATCCAGCATCTCGTGGGCCCGCGCGGCCTCGGTGATCGGCACCTCTGCGTGGACGACGGGACGGACCCGCGCCTCGGCGATCATGGGCCACACGTGCTCACGGACCTCCGCGACGATCGCGCTCTTGCCGGAGCGGCCGGTCTCCGGTCGCCCTCGCAGACCCGTCGCGAGGACGTGCCCCCGCTTGGCGAGCAGCTTGCCGAGGTTGAGTTCGCCCTTCGCGCCGCCCTGCATGCCGATCACGACGAGCCGGCCGTCGGGGGCGAGCACGTCGACGTTGCGGGACAGGTAGGCCGCACCCATGTTGTCGAGCACCACGTCGGCGCCGCCGAACGCATTCCGGACCTCGGCGACGAAGTCCTGCGTGCGGTAGTCGATCGCGAGGTCGGCACCGAGTTCTCGGCAGTAGTCGAGCTTGCCGGCCGAGGCGGTCACCGCGACCTTCGCGCCCAGCGCCTTGCCGACCTGGACGGCGTGGGTGCCGATGCCGCCACCGCCGCCGTGGACGAGGAGCACCTCGCCGCGGCGCAGTCCCGCCGCCATCACCACGTTGGACCAGACGGTGCATGCCACCTCGGGCAGCGACGCGGCCACCGCGAGATCCACTCCCTCGGGCACGGGCAGGACCTGTCCGGCGGGGACGACGACCTGCTCGGCGTAGCCGCCACCGGCGAGCAGTGCACACACCCGGTCGCCGATCGACCAGCCGCTCACGCCCTCGCCGAGCTCGGCGATCACCCCGGAGCATTCGAGGCCCAGGATGTCGCTGGATCCGGGCGGCGGCGGGTACAGGCCGCGCCGCTGCAGCAGATCGGCACGGTTGACGGCCGTCGCGGCCACGTCGATCAGGACCTGTCCGGGACCGGGCGTGGGGTCGGGCTGTTCGGCCCACTGCATGACCTCGGGGCCGCCGGGTTCGGTGATCGTGATTGCGCGCATGGCCCCGACGCTATCGCGACACGCCGACGCAGGGGCGACACGCAGCGAACTGACCGGTGGGTAACACCGGTGGTGGCCTGCCCTTACACTGCCCGCGTGACAGCCGAACCGTATGCCGAACGTCCCGACCCGCGCTGGCTCGACACGGACGAGCAGCGGGCATGGCGGGCCTACATCGACGGCAATCACCGGCTCATGGATCGACTCAATCGAGACCTGCAACAGGCCCACGGCCTGTCCCTTGCCGAGTACCGGATCCTGGTGCTGCTCTCCGAGGCCCCGGACGGGTCGCTGCGGATGAGCGACCTCGCCGACGGCGTGCTGTCCTCCCGCAGTCGCCTCACCCACCAGATCCGTCGCATGGAGGCGGCGTCGATGGTGGTGCGTAGTTCCTGCGCCGAGGACGGGCGCGGTGTCCTGGCGACTCTCACCGACGAGGGCCGGCGTCGCCTCACCGAGGCCGCGCCCACCCACGTCGCCGGGGTGCGCCGCAACCTCGTCGACCTGCTCACGAGGACACAGATCCGCACCCTCTCCGAGATCTTCACCAAGGTGGAGGCGGCCGTCGACGAGCGGTGTGGTTAGGATTTGCCACGGAAGCGTGGCAGAGCGGCCGAATGCACTCGCCTTGAAAGCGAGCGTCGTGAGAGCGACCGGGGGTTCAAATCCCTCCGCTTCCGCCAGGGCCCGTCACCTGTATGTCAGGTGGCGGGCTTTCTCGTCGGGCGCTCGCGCGGAAAAGTGCCTGTCGCGCGCGTTCGGACGCGCGCAAGTAGCACCGGAGCGCGCGGCTCCGCCGGTGACCGTCCCATCGCACGCGCTGTCGCCTCCTACACTGGCGCAATGGTCGGCGCAGTAGTTCGAGCGGCGGCAGCGCTGGCAGTGGGCCTGCTGACCGCCTGCGCGGCGCCGCAACCGGCGGCCGAACGGACAGCGGTCGACGTGGCCGCCGACGGTTACGTCTACGGCTACGCGCCCGTGACGCTCGCGCGGACGCGGGCGAACATGCTCTGCCTGCTGCCGGTGAACCAGCTGCACCACCAGTCCGCGACGGCCGATCCCACCTCGCGTGTCGTCGTCGCCCCCAACGTCGACACGCTGTATTCGATCGCGTGGCTCGATCTTCGCGGCGGTCCGGTGCTGCTGACCCATCCGGACATGGGGGCCCGGTACGTCGACTTCCAGTTTCTCGACATCTATACCGACGTCTTCGCCAACGTCGGCACCCGGGCGACGGGGGCGGCGGCCGGTGCGCACGTCGTCGTCCCGCCGGGGTGGGACGGTCCGCTGCCCCCGGACGCGGCCGTCGTCGAGTCGCCCACATGGGACGCGTGGATGATCGGCCGGACGCTCGTGGAGTCGGCGACCGACCTCGAGGCCGCCCGTGCCCTGCAACGGCAGTACTCGCTGACTGTGCTGACCGCGCCCGTCGCCGAGGCACCGCCGCCGCTGCCGCCGACCGCGTGCGGCAGCAACCCCGATCCGCAGGCGCTCGCGGCGTCGGGTCCGCAATTCTTCGACGAGCTGTCGGCGATCCTGGCCGCGAATCCGCCACTCCCGGCCGACGCACCGTTGCTCGACGAACTGGCGGACCTCGGGGTCCGGCCGGGCGCCCGGCCGAGTGCCGGTTCCCCGGACACCGTTGCTGCACTCGCCACCGGCGTGGTGCGCGGCGAGCGACGCATCCGGGATCTCGTCGCCTCGGATCGACAGTCCGGGCAGGTGTGGCATTCGCTGTCGACCGCGGGCCGGTACGGCACGGACTACCTCCAGCGCGCGGTGGTCGCGACGATCGGGCTCGGCGCGAACGTGCCGGAGGAGTCGACGTACCACGTGGCCCGCGTCGCGGCTGACGGAACGACCCTGCGGGGTGAGACCGGCTACCTCCTGCGCTTCCCACCCGGTGCCCTGCCGCCGGTCGACGATCGCGGCTTCTGGTCCGTCACCCTCTACGGCCCGGACATGTTCCTCGTCGCCAACCCCGTCGACCGCTACGCCGTCGGCGACCGCACGCCCGGGCTCGTCCGTGGTCCCGACGGCGGGCTCGACGTGTGGGTTTCGTCCCGGCCGCCGATTCCGGCCGGCTCGAACTGGCTGCCGGCGCCGCCGGGCGAGTTCGTGCTGATGTTCCGGTCGTACCTGCCGACGGACCGGGACTGGGTTCCGCCGGAACCGGTCCCGCAGCCGTAGCCTGCGTGCTCGTGCTCGCCGTCACCAAGGGCTGCGCTCCGCGTTGGTGACGCGCCCCACTTTCTTGACCAGTCCCGGTCCGTACTGTGGAATCGGTGTTTCCGAAGTCGGGGGACAAAGGAACTTGATGCTCAGATCTGTGGTCGCGGCGCTCGTCGCGGCATTCGTCGTGCCGCTGTCCGCACTGTCCGTCGCGTCCGCCGAACCGGCGATGTCCGCGCGGGTGGAGCGGGTCGAGTCCGTCACTCCTCGCCGCTCGGCGGTGTTCGTGTACTCGCCGTCGATGCAGCGGGTCGTGCAGGTGCAGGTGCTGCATCCCGCCGGGGACGCGCCGCGCCCGTCCCTCTACCTGCTCGACGGCGTCAGCGCCGGAGCCGAGTCGGACTACCGCGAGAGCACGTGGACGCAGCGCACGGACATCGTCGATTTCTTCGCCGACAAGAACGTGAACGTCGTGTTGCCGGTCGGCGGGACCGCGAGCTACTACACGGACTGGCTCGCCCCGGACCCCGTCCTGGGCGTGAACGCGTGGGAGACGTTCCTGACGAAGGAACTGCCGCCGCTGATCGACGCCCGTTTCGCGGGCAACGGCGTGAACGCAGTCGGCGGCCTGTCGATGGGTGCGACGGGGGCGGCGAGCCTGATCGCCCGGAATCCGGACCTGTACCGGGGCGTGGCCGCGCTCAGTGGATGCCTGGACACGTCGAAGGCGTCCGCCCAGGACGCGGTCCGCGGCACCGTCGCCTACAAGGGCGGCAATCCGGACAACATGTGGGGGGCGCCCGGGGATCCGGCGTGGGCGGCGCACGATCCGTACGTCCTCGCCGAGCGGTTGCGCGGCAAGGAGATCTTCATCAGTACCGGCAACGGTCTGCCCGGCCCGTACGACATCGGACCCGATGCGGAGGCCCTCGACGTGGGTGGGCCGCTCGAGGTGGGCGCCTTCGTGTGCACGATCGGCTTCGACCGGCGGCTGCGGGAGCTGCGGATTCCCGCCACGATCGTCTACCGTCCGTACGGCACGCATTCGTGGCCGTACTGGCAGGACGATCTGCGCACCGCCTGGCCGACGCTCGAGCGCGCTCTCGGACTCGACTGAACGGGGTTCGGTCAGGGCACCGTGATGCGGTCGGTGGCCGGCGGCGCGACGGGCGAGCGTGCCCCCAGGTAGTCGTTCAGGGCGTCGAGTTCGGCGCCCGCCCCGGTCGTCCGTCGCGCGTGCGTGAACCCGGTGAACCCGTCACCGCCGTCGGCGAGGAAGCCGTTGACGACCACCCGGTACGTCGCAACCGGATCGAGCGGTCGGCCTGCGACGGTGACGTCCCGGATCCGGGTGCCCGGCGCCGCGGCCCGGTCGAGGACGTAGCGCAGGGTGTGCGACGGTGCGAGGATCCGCTCGCGGGTCGCCCCGCTCCCGTCCTGCTGGAACTGTTGTTCGAGGACCCCGACAAGTTCCGCACCGGTGAGCTCGAGCACCTGCAGCCGGTTCCCGAACGGCTGGGCCGCGTAGGTGTCGCCGTGGGTGACGACGCCGTCGTCGGAATGCAGCAGGTCGGCCCGTACTCCGCCGGGATTGGTGAGGGCGAGCTGCGCGCCGGCAGGTTCCGCGGCCGCCAGCTGCGCATCCGCGACGAGATTGCCGAGGGCGGACTCGCCGCCGGCCGTGACGTCGCGTGTCAGGTCGGCGGTGATGCGGCCGACGAAGCGTTCGGCGACGTCGCGGGACTTGTCGACCGCCCGGTCGACGAACTGCTGCGTGCGCGGGTCGGGAGCGATGTCGTGGGTGACGATCTGATTGAACGCGTGGGTACGGTCACGCAGCACGTCGCGGCTCTCGCGATCGATGGTCAGGTCCGCGACCGAGACGATGCGGCCGTGCGAGGCGCCCTGCAGCACGGTCCGGGGGTTGCCCGCCGGATCCGGATAGCTGCAGTTGAAGCTGTCCTCGCCGTCCGCGGTGACGACGACATCGACCTTCGGTGACACCCGGGAGGCGAGGGTGCGGGCGGGCCCGGCGGCCGGGTCGCACGGGTCGGTCCCGGCCGAGGGCGTCAGCGCCCCCTTGTAGAGCAGGACGATCGAGCGGACCCCGAGGGCATCGAGCGCGTCGGCGGTGCGGTCGACGGCCGTGATCTCGTCGGTGAACTGCAGCCCGGTGATGTCGTCGCCACGCACCACCTGCGGTGTGTCCTGCGGAGCGACACCGATGACACCGACCGGCACCCCGTCGACGTAGTCCACGCTGAACGGCAGGGCCGCGGGACTGCCGTCGGCCTCCGCGACGTTCGCCGCGATCAGCGGGAAAGCGGTTCCGGCGTATTCCTCGTCGTATCGGCAGCCCTCGGGGTGACAACCCCCGTCGCGCAGGCGCTGCAACTCGGCGTAGCCGTTGTCGAACTCGTGGTTGCCGAGGGCGGCCGCGGTCACGTCGAGGCCGTTGAGCAGGTCCACGGTGGGCTCGTCGTGGAACATCGCCGATTCGATGGGCGACGAGCCCCACGTGTCGCCGACGGAGTAGAGCACCGAGTTGTCCGCCTGCGCACGCAGCTGCCGGACGTAGGCGGCGAGATATGCCGCGCCGCCCGCGGGGACGGAGGCGCCGTCGGAACGGACCACCTCGCTGCGGGGACCCTGGGGTGGGAGGAGGCTGCCGTGCAGGTCGCGGAAGGCGATCAGGCGCAGCGGCAGGGCGTCCGGAGGTAGTGCGGTCGCGGGGACGGCGAGCGACGTCCACAGGATCCCGGTCAGCAGGGCCGCGGACAGGGTCCACCGGCGCGTCACGCCTGAACCCATCCGCACACTCCGCTCCCGTAGTCGACCGGACGAGTGTGCCAACGGTTGGTCACGTGATCGCCACCCGCTGATAACGGTTGGGTCTCGCGGGCGTTCGCCCGCAGGTCAGGACGTCGAAATTTCCGCGATCTCGAGACCCTTGCCGGTCGCAAATGTCAGGAATGCGTCGTTCTCGTGCGGATCGCCGACAGTCACCCGCACCCCGTCGTCCGCGTACTGGCGGACCAGCACGCCGGCCTCCGCGCATGCCTCGGCGAACGCCGCCGACCGGTCGCCGAGCGGCAACCACACGAAGTTGGCGTAGCTCTCCGGCACGGGATATCCGGCGTCGACGAGTGCCGTCCGCACCCGGTCGCGCTCGGCGAGCACACCGTCGGTGCGCGTCAGCAGTTCGTCGGCCGCCGCCAGGGAGGCGATGGCCGCCTGCTGCGCGAGCGAGCTGACGCTGAACGGGGTGTGCACCTTGTTCAGGATCTTGATCACCGACGGATCGCCGACCAGGTACCCAACCCGCAGGCCGGCCAGGCCGTAGGCCTTCGAGAACGTGCGGAGCACCACGACGTTCGGTCGGCCGGCGGCGAGCACGATTCCGTCCGCCAGTTCCGCGCCGGGCTTCGGGCGGGTGTACTCGAAGTACGCCTCGTCGAGCGCGACGAGCACCTGCGGCGGCACCGCGTCGAGGAACCGCTCCAGCTCCGCTCTGCCCAGCAGCGCACCGGTCGGGTTGTTGGGATTGCACACGAACACCACGCGGGTGCGGTCGGTGATCGCGGCGAGCATCGCGTCGAGGTCGTGGCCGTGCTCGGGGGTGTTGGGCACCGGCACCGGCTTCGCGCCGGCTACCGCCGTCACCACGGGGTACGCCTCGAACGAACGCCAGGAGAACACCACCTCGTCGCCGTCGTTGCAGGCCGAGAGCACCAGCTCCTGGCACAGGCTCACCGAACCGTTGCCCACGGCGATGTTCTCGGGCCCGACCCCCAGCCGCTCGGCCAGCGCGCCGATGAGCACGGCGGCCATGTTGTCCGGGTACCGGTGAACCGAGTACGCCGCCTCGGCGATCGCGTCGCGCACGCTGGGCAGGGGACCGACCGTGGTCTCGTTGCTGGCGAGCTTGATCGCGCCCGGAAAGCTGCGGCCGGGCACGTAGGACGGGATCGAGACGAGGTCGGGGCGGGTCCGTGGGGTCACCAGCCGATTATGCGCCCGGCGATCACGTGCACGGTCGCAGTGGGTCGTGTCATCGTGGACGGTATGTCGGGAATCCACACTGCCGCGGCCCGGTTGCCGGACGGGTCGGGGCAGGTACCGCTGACCGTGTTCCGGCCGGAGGGCGCCCTCCGCGGTGGCATCGTGGTGTTGCACGAATCCCGGGAGTTTCCACCGGCCCTCCTGGCCTTCATGGAGGTGCTGGCTGCAGAGTGCTGGCTGGTCGTGGCACCGCATCTGTTCCATCGCGAGTTCACCGAGGACGACGAGGTGTTCGGACAGAACCTGTTCGACGACGTCGACGCGGCGATGGACTGGCTGATCCGCAGCGGGGTCTACCCCGATGCGGTCGGCGTGATCGGATTCGACGACGCCGGCACGGCGGCGCTCATCGTCGCCGCGAACCGGAGGGTGGGTGCCGCGGTCACCGTTGCCGCGCACGGCATCGTGGAACCGTTGCGGCCCGACGTCCCCGCCCTCGTCGAGGCCGTGCACGGCCTGCAGGCGCCGTGGCTCGGTCTGTACGGCGAGGACGACCCCACCACCCCGCCGGGCGACGTCGAGCAATTGCGCGAGGCGGCCGGAAGGGCCGATGCACCCACCCTGGTCATCGGATATCCGGGTCTGGCGCACCGCCCCGACGAGCCGCCCGTCGAGCACGACACGGCCGATCCCGAGACCGATCCGGCCGAGGCGGCGATCATCGACGCGCGTCGCCGGATCTTCGACTGGTTCGACTCACACCTGCGCTGACCAGCTGTTTTGCGTTTGCTGTCCGAACGTGTGTAATCTTTCGTCCCGGCGGTTCGAGAGAATCGAAACCCCCCAGGGAGGCGTGCCAGAGCGGCCGAATGGGACTCACTGCTAATGAGTTGTCCCCTTTACGGGGGACCGGAGGTTCAAATCCTCTCGCCTCCGCCACGTCGGTGCAGCGTCACCGGCGACAACTGAATACGAGAACTGCATGCACCTGCATGCACCTGCATGCAAGAACTGCGCCCGTAGCTCAACGGATAGAGCATCTGACTACGGATCAGAAGGTTAGGGGTTCGAATCCCTTCGGGCGCACAGTGAAGAACCCCCACCCGTTCCGGTGGGGGTTCTTTCGTCGTGTCGGTCCCCGGCTCCGGTGCGGAACGGACCCGCTACGAGCCGGTCAGGCCGTGGTCGTACGCCTTCTCGAAGTCGTCGTTCACGAGGACGACGGTGCGGTCGATCCGGTCGATCATGGAGGCGGCGATCGATGCCCGGTAGCCGGACCCACAGTGCACCCAGACCTCCCCGTGCGGCACCTCGTCGAGGCGGCCGGCGAGGTCGTGCAGCGGGATGTTGACTGCGCCGCGCACGTGGGCGTCCTCGAACTCGTCCTTCTGGCGGACGTCGAGGACCCGGACCTGCTCGTTGTCGATCTCCCGGGTGAGTTCCGCGAAGTCCGAGACGCGGTACGACCGCAGTTCGTGTCCGTGGACGAGGGTGTGGATCTCGCCGACGGCCGCGCCGGCAAGTTCGTCGACCCCGATGCGGACCAGCTCGCGCTTGGCTTCGGCGATCTGCTCGTCGCTCTCGCCGATGAGGGTCAGGGGCGCACCCCACTTGTAGAGCCAACCCAGGTACGTGACGAAGGAGGTGGACAGTTCGAACCCGAGTGTGCCGCCCAGGTGTCCCGCGGCGAAGGCGGTGCGCTCCCGCAGATCGACGACCCACTCGCCCGCATCGATGCGTCGGCGCAGCTCGGCCGGGTCGACCGGCTCCGGTGGCGACAGGTCGACCGGCGACGGACCCGCCTTGTTGATCACACCCATGTGGGCGTAGTACGCGGGGTACGTGTTGAGTCCCGCGATGAGTTCGTCGACGTAGGCCTGCTCGTCACGGGTCAGCGCCGGGTTGACGTCGCGTTGCTGTCCCACGGTGGACGAATCGCCGCTGGTGGGGGTGGCCGAGCAGAAACTGCCGAAGCCGTGGGTGGGATACACCGGGGTGTCGGCCGGCACTTCGTCGGCGATCCGTCGCACGGAGTGGAACTGCGCGTGCGTCAGTTCCTCGGTGTACTGCGGGCCGACGAGATCGGTGCGGCCGGTGGATCCGTACAGCATCGACCCGCCGGTGAAGATCCCGTGCGTCGCACCGGTCTCGTCGAGCAGCACATAGCTGACGTGGTGGTGGGTGTGCCCGGGTGTGTGCATCACCCGCAGCCGGATCGGGCCGGCGTTGATCAGGTCGCCGTCGTGGACGGCGTGTCGCTCGTAGTCCACATCGTCGCCGGCCGGGACGATGTACTCGGCCTCGAGGGCGCGGGACAGTTCCAGCCCTCCGGTGACGTAGTCGTTGTGGATGTGGGTCTCGAGGACATGGGTGATGCGCGCTCCGCGGTCGTTGGCGAGCGCGAGCACTCGATCGATGTCCCGCTGGGGATCCACCACGACGGCGACGTCCGCCTCGGTGATCAGATAGCTGCGATCGCCGAGGCTCGAGGTTTCGATGATCGATACGTCCATGTCAGTGCCTTCCCATGGTCTTCTCACTATGCCCCCGGATACCCGGGGGCGTACGAAGAATGCGCGGGTACGCGCCGAGTTCCGGCTCAGCGCAGGACCAGGGTGTCCACCAGCACGTACGCGGCCACGGCGAACACGAGCCAGGCGAACCACCGCCGCAGCCGGCCGGTCTCCATGCGGGTACCGAGGTGACCGGCAACGAGTGACGTGACGACCGCGGCCCCGGCGAACGCCGCGGTGATCGGCCAGTCGATGTCGGCGTCCCCGAGGTGCGCGACGAGCCCGGCTGCCGAGTTGGCGACGATGACGATCAACGAGGTCCCCACGGCGACGCTCATCTCCAACCCGAGGAGGATCACCAGCGCGGGGATGATCAGGAAGCCGCCGCCGACGCCGAACAGCCCGGTCAGAAAGCCCACCCCCACGCCGGCCGGAATCGATCTCGGCGCGCATCGCTTCCAGTCGATGCCGGAGTCGCCGGTCCTGCACGCGGTTCCGGTGTCGTCGTTCTCGCGCAGCATCCGGATCCCCGCGACCACCATCACGGCGGCGAAGCCCACCAGCAGTACCGGCTGCGGCAGCAACTTGCCGACCGCCGTGCCCGCGAACGTCGCAGGGATGCCCGCCGCGGCGAACACCGCGGCCAGCCGCCAGTCGACCTGCCCGGCCCGGATCTTGGGGATCGCCCCGGACAGGGCTGCCGCCCCGACGACGATCAGCGAGATAGGGATGGCCTGGCGGAACTCGAGTCCGAGGCCGTACACCAGAGCAGGAATCGCGAGGATGGATCCGCCACCACCGAGGAGGCCGAGCAGGATCCCGAGGATCGCTCCCAGAACGAGCGCGATTACCGGTTCCATCGCGTCCTCCCTTCGGTAGTCAGGAGTCGGCAGTACCCGGTTGCGCGGACAATGCGGCCTGCACCCGGTCCGCGGCCTCCACAGGGTTCTCGTGCTCCCAGATCCGCACGACCGTCCACCCGGCCGCAACGAGCGCGGCGTCGGTGTTCCGGTCCCGGGCCACATTGGCGGCGAGCTTGGCGGCCCACCACTCGGCGTTGTTCTTCGGATCGGTGGCGTGCTGCGGGCAACGATGCCAGAAGCATCCGTCGACATACACCGCCACTCGGCGACGCGGAAACACCAGGTCGGCGCGACGACGGATACCCTTCAGAGGCGCCCGATCGACGAAGTAGCGCACCCCGCGCCGGTGCAGTTCCCGGCGCAGGGCCACCTCGGGAACAGTGTCGCGGCGCCGCTGCCGTCTCATCCGGGCGCTGGTCTGCGGGTCGGTGGCGGGCACGGCAGCCGGATCCGTCCTCAGGCCGCGGCTTCGGGGAAGCCGCCCATGCGGTCCAGGTGGGACTCGACGTCGTCGAGGAAGCCGGGCACGAATCTCAGGTTGCCGGACCGGGCCCGGCGCAGGAATCCGGCCGTGGCCCGCGCGGACAGCAGTCGCGCGTCCTCCAGGTATCCCGCGAGGTCCTCGTACGGCTCCTGGACCGGCCAGTGCGACTCGTGCACCCGGAACGCTCGCCGCCGAGCTCCCCAGGCGGCGCTCGGCCAGGGGTCACCCGGCCGCAGCGGTGTCTCGTGGTCGGGGCAGTAGTCGATCGGCCGGCCGAGCCGTCCCCCGACCCACGCGGCCATGCGGACGCTCACGGCGTTTCCGACGAGCCGCCACCGATGCCCGGTTCGCACGCCGGGCGCCTGGGTGGCGGGCGCGGTCCAGTCCGGGGCGAAGCCCTGCAGTCGTTCGGCGTCGATCAGACCGGGCGTGACGATCTCACCCGACGGCAACCGCACCGCCGGCGGGCTGGCGATGCCCACCGTGGAGCCACCCTTGAGGGTGGGTACGGCGTTGACCGCCCAGCCCAGACCACGTACGCCCTCCGTCCAGTAGAAGCCGCACGGGTGGGTGTCGGGATCGCCTTCCACAGGGGCACCGGCGTCCTCGCCGAAGAGCACCGCGCGGGGATCGTCGGTCCGCGAGGCGAGCATGAGCACCCGCTGTCGCCGCTGCGGAAGTCCGAACGCGCGGGCGTCGACGACCCGGTACGCCCACGCGTACCCGAGATCTTCGAGCGCGTCGGTGATGTGACGCATCGCGGCGCCTCGTCCGAGTTGCAGCATGAAAGGGACGTTCTCGATGAGCAGCCAGCGCGGTCCCTGCTTGCGCCGCACCAACCGGAACACCTCGTCGACGAGTCCCGACCGGGAGCCGGTGATGCCGGCGGTGCGGCCGGCCTGCGACAGGTCCTGGCACGGAAAGCCGGCGGTGACGATCTCGGTTGCCTGAGGTAGAGAACGAAGACGGGTGACGTCGGTGTGTAGCGCCACGTCGGCGAAGCGAGCGCGAAGTACGGCCTGCGCTCCGGCGTCGATCTCGCAGAGCAGTTCGGTGCGCCAGCCGTGCTCGGCCAGTCCGAGTTCGAGTCCGCCGATTCCGGCGAACAATCCCACCATGTTCCCGGTCGACGTCACGGCACCCTTTCTCGCTTTGCTCACGGAGCACGTTACTCGAGAAATCGGGCGACCCGTGCCGCGACGCGAGATGCAGTGATCACTGCCGCAGAAAGGCCGGGGCGGCTATCCGAGGGGACGCGACGACTCGAACGCGGCCTTCATCCGGGCCACGGCCGCGATCCTTGCGGCGATGTCCGGCTCGAGGTCGCACGCACAGCTCCCGGACCCGTCTACGCCGAGTCCGACGAGGGCCTCGTCGAGTGCGGTGAGGAAGTCGTCGCAGGCGGCAGCGCACAGCGCTACCGCGAGGGAGCCCGGGTCGGACCCATCCACCCGGGCCGGCTCGACGATCTTCGTGGGAAAGCCGCTCATGGGTCTCCTGTACCTGATCGAGAGTGGGCCACGCGTAGCCCTCGGTAGATGAGACGCAGCCGGACGGGGGACGGTTCCGCGCCCCGGAAATGCGCGCATTCGAGGGCAAACAACCGCTCTGAACTGGCGATTTGGCGTACAGCCGGATGTTCACGTAG
>NZ_JAUIZP010000075.1:0-522 GCF_041414735.1 Rhodococcus sp. GXMU-t2271 | reverse complement strand
GCCGGACGGGGGACGGTTCCGCGCCCCGGAAATGCGCGCATTCGAGGGCAAACAACCGCTCTGAACTGGCGATTTGGCGTACAGCCGGATGTTCACGTAGCTTATTCCAGGTCAGAGCGACACGGACACCGACCCGGCCCGCAGGGGCTCGGGAAAACGAGGTTGGACGCAGGCGCCTGATTACCTTGATTGAGAGCCTTCTGGTAAGGTCTCCAATCGCCCCTGAGATCGGATCGGCCGCGGATTTTGTTTCCGAAAGCCCCCGATGTTAGGCTGGAACGGTTGCCCCGGAGCAATGCACTGATGGTGCGGAGTGATGGTGTGTGCGTGTTCTTTGAGAACTCAACAGTGTGCCGATGAATGTCAGTGCCAAATTTTTTATTTGGTGCGATCAGATCAGACGCCGACCATGGTGTCAAACCGATGAGGTGTCGTGATGATCGTTGCTGACTGCCACATTCTTCCGTCTGTGGTGGTCAGTGTTTTTGCTAGTTTGAGTTTTTTGCTAGTGATTCGGCTCTA
>NZ_JAUIZP010000074.1:0-38151 GCF_041414735.1 Rhodococcus sp. GXMU-t2271 | reverse complement strand
CGAAGCGTTCACCGAGCTTGTCGCATCGGCCGCCTGAAACCGCCCCGATCGACGCGATGTGACATTCGGCCACGGGGGCGTGTGGGTGCCGCTACGGCCGACTGCGCCCGAACCGGGCCGTTCCGGACTCCACGTCGACGCTCAGCCATCCGGGCTCGCCGCCGGTGGCGTCCTCCCGGTCCATCAGTGAGGTCTGTCGCTGTTCGAATTCGAATCGCCGCGACCCATCGAACACCGCACCGACCTCCTCGAACCCCGTTGCCGCCACCGGCCGTGTGCGACCGTCCCCGCTGCGCCGGAGCAGGCGGCGACCCGTCAGACGGCTCCACAACACCTCCACCACGGCCGCGCCCACCAGCAGGCAGGCCAGTCCCGGAATCGTCATCGCGAACAGCGCGCCCATCGTTCCAGGGTATCGAGCCCCGGAATGCAGCAACGATTCCAGGAACGCTCAGCGACGAGGTGTTGTGGGACTTCTGCCGCTTGCAGAACAGGTCGATCCACATGAACACGGCAGAGGCGGCCCGCTTCCTCGCCGACGCTACCCGACCGGTTCGATGTCCGGGAGTTTCCAGGTCTTGTCGAACCACGGCTCCAACGGCCCGTAGAGGCGGAACGCCGCGAACCAACTCTTGCCGGGCAGGGTCTGGACCCAGTTGTGACCGTCGGTGGGCTGTTCGGGCCCGAAGTGGACGTCGACGGAGCCGTCCTCGTTGGTGGTCACGTCCGCGTCCTGGCTGGTCACCGACGGCCACTGCTGATCGGTCTGCAGCATCGACCGGGTCTGGGTGTCGTAGACCAGCACCGACCAGAAGTTGTTCACCGGAACCTTCGGGGGCACACGCAACCGGTAGCTCCGGCCACCGTCGAACGGCGCGCCGGTGGCATCGACGAACGCGAGGGCGTACTGCGACCCGGTCCCGACCGTCTTCTGCTCCCAGGACGGGCTCGTGCTCCCGTACAAGAAGTAGAGCTGGGCGGCGGCGTCGAGCAGCAGGACCCCGTCCTCCGTGCACGAATAGCCGCCGAGGAAGCCGGAGCGCCAGGCGCTGCCGGGGTAGTAGTACGCCTCCGGTTGGCGGAACCGGTAGGTCAGTGCGCGGGCGGTCGCATCCCCGACCGTGGCGGCTTCGGTCAGGATGGCGCGCATCCGCTCGTCCGGGGCGAACGGCCTACCCCGGCGGATCCCGATCGAGGCGAACATTCCCAGGGTGAGCGGGTCGGCCGAGTCCGGCGGTTCGGACTCCACCACCTCGTCGAGCATCTCCCAGAACCGGAAGTCGGCCGGGGCGACGGCGCACATCGGCTCGGCCGAGACGTTCACGAACCGCGTCGACGGGGGATCGGCGGCCTGGGAGAGCGGATGGATCCGGGTGTGCGCCTCGATCATCTCCACCGCCGGGCGCGGATCCCCGTGCTCGTCCCGGAAACCCCGCCAGCCCACCCACAACCCGACGGTCCGTGACCGCACCACGAGGTCACCGTCCGGCACCTGCCCGGCGTAACCGGGCGGCACGAACAGGTAGCGGCCGCCGCGGCCCTGATCCGGTCCGGTGATACCCACGTCGATCACCCACCGGCACCAGGAGTCGATCGCGCTGCCGTACACCTTCGGGGGTACCTCGACGACGACGGGCCCGTCGCGCAGGTCGAGCCAGGCGTAGTGGTACGAGGTGCTGGTGTTGTAGGCCAGGCCGATGAACCGCGGATGGGCCAGGTCCGCCCACATCACCAGCGTCGAGTTCGCCGGCCCCCACTGCACCAGCGCCTGCCGCATCGCCGCGATGGCCACCGGGGCCAGTCCCAGCAGGTAGGCCTGGACCGCCCGTTGGAAGTCCAGGTTGTCGAACAGCGTCCGGGTCGTCTCGTCGTCGGGGAACCCGTCGAAGAACCGCAGGGTGCCCAACCGGGTGCGGACCTCGTCCGGCGTCGCTATCCCGGGTGGAATCGGTGTGGTGTTCGCATGCGAGGTCATCGATATTCTCCTGTGTAGATAGCGCTTTCGAGATTCTCCGTCGCCGGCCAGACCGCGCACGTCACCCAGTGGGGATGGGTCATTCCTGTCCTCACTGTCTGCCGGCTCGACGAGAAGACACGTGACGACGTCGTACCCCCGTCACGGCTTCGAGATCGTCGGTGGCCGGCGTTCGTAAACCACTGCTGTGTGCGGAAGAATCACCCCCCGGCGAGTTGCCTGGACGGACGATGCCCGGTGTCTGCGCAGGACGTGAGCGCACCGACGGGAATCCTACGGCCACAGGGGAATCCACATCGGCCTGCCCGGCCGCGACCACCGGAAGTCCGATCTTCGTCATCGAGACCTCCACCAGTCGCTCGTTGCGCTTCCAGCACCCGCCACTCGCCCGACTGGTCCAGGATTTTCCGCAGCAAGACCAGGACGAGCCCCGTGGTTGGGACGATATGCCCTGGTGGGGCTTGGTAACGCCGTCCAACGGCCCCCTCCGGATCTCTCCGCGTGCCTGGCGCAGCGGAGAAGATCCGGAGCAAGGGGCGACGGGCTGATCGCTTACGGCTTCACAAGTCCTGTTCGGTAGGCGACGACGACCAGTTGCGCGCGGTCGCGAGCCCCGAGTTTCACCATGGCGTGGCTGACGTGGGTTCGGGCGGTGGCCGGGCTGAGGCAGAGTTCGGCGCCGATTTCCTTGTTGCTCATACCCATACCTACGAGCGTCAGGACCTCGCGTTCCCGGTCGGTGAGAACCTCGAGCCGATGATCGGCGGCCTTGTCGGCGGTGCGCTGTGCGGTGAACTGGGCGATGAGGCGGCGCGTGATGCGCGGCGCGAGCAGAGCTTCTCCGGCGGCGATCACGCGGATACCGTGCAGGAGCTCGGCGGGGCCGGCGTCCTTGAGCAGGAAGCCGCTGGCGCCGGCCTGCAAGCCTTCGAAGACGTAGGCATCGGTGTCGTAGGTGGTCAGGATGAGGATGCGTACGTGCTGGAGCCCAGGGGTGGTGGCGATCTGCCGGGTGGCCTCGATCCCGTCCATCTTCGGCATCCGGATATCCATGAGGACGACATCCGGGCGCACGGCTCGGGCCTGCTCCACGGCCTCGGCGCCGGTTGTGGCTTCCCCGACTACCGTGATGCCGTCCTCGACCTCGAGCAGGATCCTGAAACCGGATCGCACGAGATGCTCGTCGTCGACGAGCAGCACCTTGATGGGAGCGTCAGGGCCGGATGCGCCCGTCACCGCGTTCATACGTTCACCGTTCCGGTCGGGGCCAAGGGCAGCCGGGCGGTGACGGCGAATCCACCGCCGGGGAGCGGACCGGCGTCGAAGTCTCCGCCCAGCAGGTGGCAACGCTCGCGCATCCCCACGATCCCGTGGCCGCGTGTGTCCGTGCCGGCCAACCTGTCGTCGGCACGGTCGGCTGCCCTCTCGGTGTCCCCACCCGTGCGCGGGCCGTCGTTCGTCACACGGACTTCCACCGCGTCGGGGCCGTAGTTCAGTACGACCGCGACCCGGGTCGGGCCCACATGGCGGATCACATTGGTGATCGACTCCTGCAGGATCCGGTACACGGCGCTGCCGACCGCGCCGGGTACGGGCGGAGGGGGCGAGATCGTTTCCAACTCGACGTCGAGCCCGGCTTCGCGCGCCCTGGCGGTGAGTTCGCCGACCTGCCCCAGACCCGGGGGTGGAAGGCGGTCGTCGTGGTCGTCGCGAAGGACTCCGAGGATGGCCCGCATCTCCTGCAGTGCCCGGGAACTGGTTTGCTCGATGATCTCGAGCGTTCGGCGCGCTTGTTCGGGTCGCTTGTCCAGCACGTGCGCGGTGACACCGGATTGGACGTTGATGACGGCGATGGCGTGCGCGACGGTGTCGTGGACCTCACGCGCGATCCTGAGCCGTTCCTCGTCGACCCGGGCGCGTGCTTCGTCCTCACGGGAGCGTTCTGCCAGTTCGGCGCGCTCGAGCGCTTCCTCCGCGATGACTCTCCTCGAGCGGACGCTCTCCCCGAGGGCGGCACTCATGCCCGCGGCGCCGATCCGGAAGTACACCCAGCCGACCGCGGCCGGGGGTTCGATGTCGGCCGCGGCGGTCAGCCACACCGCGGACAGTGCTGCAATGCCTACCCCGGCCGTCACCAGCGAGCGACGTCCGTCGCCGTAGGCGGTGAGGGTGTAGAGGGCCACGAACAAACCCAGCCATCCCGGGCCGTCCGGGAAATCGAGCGCGTAGTACACCATGCTGGCGAGCGCGGTCACGACGAACACTGCGACGGGCCGGCGGCGGCGCCAGAACAGGACCGCGCCACCGGCGATCAACAACAGATAGCCGAGATTCCCGAGGTCGGACAGCGGACGCAGCACGGCCTCGGGTTCCCCGCTGTTGCGGACGACGGTTCCCTGGACCTGCATCACCGCGATGAATACCGCCAGCAGCGCATCCTGCGCCCAGGCGGGCGGGCGGAACAACGTGACGCGCTCCTGCATGGCGTGATCATATGGCTCCGGGGCGGGGAGACAACTCCTCCGAACTGCGCAGTCGCCTACGTCGAGGAGCGTGATTTCGCGCGAGCCACCTACGTCGAACTGCGTATCCGCCGCCGCCTGCCGCCCGAGGACACCGCGCTGCCGAGACGCGACGATCGAGTGTGTCCGCTCGACGCCGCAGGCCTCCCGGAGGGCGGCCGTAGCCGTCGCTCGACCGAAAGGAACCGCAATGACTGTCCTCGACTTGCTTGCCGCACCGGCGATGACACCGGTCCCCGTTCTCGCCGCCGGTTACGAAGTCGGCGTCGGACGAACCGTGCCCACAGCGGCAGCCGTACTGGGCTTGATCAGCGCCGTCGCCGGTGGGCTGGCTCTGGCCCGATACCGCCGGCCCGGCACCGGACGGGCCCGGGCGATCGTGGCCGTGGTGCTGGGGCCGCTCAGCGTGATCGCCGGTGGGGTGCACGGGGTCAACTCCGCCGGGGGTCTCGGCACCGGCAACGGGGTCGCCGGTGCCGTCGTCGCCGTGGCGCTGGGGCTGATCGGTACGATCCTCGGTGGGCTGGCTCTGGCCCGCTCTCGTCGCCGATCCGGCCATGACTCCGGTCCCGTGCCCGCGTCGTGAACTCGGCCCTTCCGTCCGCCGCCACGGGGTGCTGCGCGGCGACCGGCGCTGCCGACGGCCGGTAGCGCGGTGGTTACCCTCGATTGATGACTGCATTCCCGGAGTCCACGCTGAGCACGAACCCGGCGATCGCCGGATTCGAAAGCACGTTTGCCGACGAGCTGGGTGCTCTGGCGGTGCCGTGGCAGGGCGTTCATGCTCCCGACCCGCAGTTGCTGGTGCTCAACGAGCAGCTCGCCGCGTCGCTGCGATGGGACGTGGCGGTGCTGCGGAGCGAGGTCGGGGTCGGGGTGCTGTCCGGATCGACGACACCGGCCGGGGCCACGCCGGTGGCGATGGCGTATGCGGGACATCAGTTCGGCGGGTATACACCACTGCTCGGGGACGGCCGGGCGTTGCTGCTCGGCGAAGTGGTGGGCAGTGACGGTCGGCGGGTGGATCTGCACCTGAAGGGTTCGGGGCCCACGCCGTTCTCCCGAGGCGGTGACGGCTTCGCGGTCCTCGGCCCGATGCTGCGCGAATACCTGGTCAGCGAGGCCATGCATGCCCTCGGTATTCCCACGACGCGCGCGCTGTCGGTGGTCGCGACGGGGCGACGTGTGCGCCGAGACGGCGCCGAGCCCGGTGCCGTGCTCGCCCGGGTCGCGGCCAGTCACCTGCGGGTCGGCACCTTCGAACTCGCGGCCCGGCAGGAGGGAGTCCTGCAGCGGCTGGCCGACTACGCGATCGCCCGCCACTACCCGGAGGCGGCCGAGCTGCCGGCGACAGGTGCGGGCAGTCGCTACCTGGCATTCTTCGAAGCGGTGGTCGAGGCGCAGGCAGCACTGGTGGCGCAGTGGACGCTCATCGGTTTCGTACACGGGGTGATGAACACCGACAACACGACCATTTCGGGACAGACCATCGACTATGGTCCGTGCGCCTTCCTCGATGCGTTCGACCCGACGGCGGTGTTCAGTTCGATCGATCACAGCGGCCGTTATGCGTTCGGCCACCAGTCCGCTGTCCTGAAGTGGAACCTGGCCCGCTTCGCGGAAACGCTGCTGCCGCTGATCGACTCCACACCGGAGGACGCGATTGCGGCGGTGTCGGCAGTCCTCGACACCTTCGAGGAGCGATACGAGGGCCACTACGCGGCCGGGATGGCAGCCAAGCTCGGGGTGTCCGGCATGCTCCTCGACCGTGCGCTCGTCGACGATCTGCTGAGGCTGATGGCCGAACACGGCGCCGACTGGACGGGCAGCTTCCGTGCGCTCGCGGACGAGCTGCGCGGACATTCGGCGCCGCTGCACGCCCTGGTCCCGCGCGAGCGCATCGGGCCCTGGGTGCAACGCTGGCGTGGCACGCTGACCACGCAGGGGCGCGGGGCGGCAGCGGCCGCGGAGGCGATGGACCGGGTGAACCCGCTGTACATCCCGCGCAATCATCAGGTCGATGCCGCCTTGCGTGCCGCGACCGACGGTGAGTTCGCCGCGTTCGAGAAGCTGCTCGAGGTCGTCACACATCCGTTCGACCGCCGCGACGAGTGGACCGACTACACCACACCCGCCCCGCCGTCGTTCAACGCGACGTTCCGAACCTTCTGCGGCACATGACGTCCCGAGTACACGCCGCTGGGCGCGGCCGTGTTCGGGTCGGGTGACTCCCTCGCCGGTGATGCGCCGACGGGAACGACGGCGGTGTCGTCGTTCCCGTCCGCCCAGTTCGTGGTGTCGCCGACCTCGCGGAGGCACCGCGGAGGACACGGACCCAGGGCGGCTTCAGCCGTCCCGTCCGACGCCGCGGTCGGGGGCGCTCATGTCCCCGGTACCGGGTATGCCCTCGGCGAGCGCGTAGCGCAGGTACACGGTGCCCGTCGGGCCGGCGACCGGCGGTGCGAGGAGGGTGAGGTTGGTGGGCACCGCGCCGGCGTCGAACACCTTCTTCCCGACGCCGAGCACGATCGGGTGCACCCACAGGTCGAGCCGGTCGAAGAGTTTCTCGCGCAGCAGGGTCTGGACCAGATCCAGGCTCCCGACGACCTTGACGTACTCGTGCCGGTCCCGGATCTCGCGCACCGCGGCGGCCAGATCCGGGCCGAGCTGCGTGGATCCGGCCCAGGAGAGGTCGGGCCGGCCGCGGGAGGCCACGTACTTGGGGACGCGGTTGAAGAGCGTGGCAATCTCGTGGTCCTCTCCGCTGTCCTGGTGCGGCCAGTAGGCGGCGAAGATGTCGTAGGTCCGGCGGCCGAGCAGCAGGGCGTCGGTGCCTTCGTAGGCGGCCCCGATCTGCGCGCCGGTGACCTCGTCGAGCAGCGGTGCCTGCCAGCCGCCGAACGGGAACCCTTCCGGGTCTTCGTCGGGGCCGCCGGGTGCCTGTCCGACGAGGTCGAGGGTGGTGAACAGTTCGATGTCGATCAGGCCCATGGCTCAGCTCCCGGTGAGATGGTGTGTCTCGGTCGTAAAGGTAGACCCGCGGGCGTGGGCGGATTCATCGCTCGCCGCGGCGCCCAGTGTGTCGACCGGCTGAGGCTGCCCCATGGACTGGATACCTCGACAATGTTTCGAGCGCCGCGGTGCGAATCGTCGGGAACTGCGTCGGAACGGTCGTCGACCGTAATGCCCCCGCGGTCGGCCGGGGGACCGGTGGGGGCATCCGTCAGGGCGCGCCACGGACACTCGGGCAGAGTCGTCGCTGCACGTGCTGTGGCAGGTCGATGCCCGCAGCACACGCCCGACACGGGGCAGCTATCGGACGAGTCGGACCTCGGCCGGAGGAGCGTCCGGGAAGGTCTTCTCCCGTTCCGCCGGGCATGAACCCGTGATCCGTTCCGGGGCCGAAGTCGTGGGTCGGGGACAGGCGTCTGCCGACTCGGCGGAGGGGAGCGCCGTGGTGTGGCGGCCGCGGTGCTCGGTCGATCCGTTGCAGGACGGAGCGTCGAATTCCCGGTTTGTGGGCAGCGGGACAGAGGGGCGTGCAACGGGCCGGTCCGAGGTGACGAATGGGCTGGCCCTGTGGAGATACTCGCGTACGAACAGGTGCGCCCGAATTTCACTGGAACGATGTTGTATCGAAAACCCAGACGTTCTAGAATCGGGGCATGGCCACGGTCGAGTACGACTCGACGGCCGGCGGCTCCGGAACCCGCCGGTACCGCTCTTCGCTGCGCCGGAGGCAGGCAGCCCAGACGCGGGCGGTCGTCCTCGAGGCCGCCACCCGGTTGTTCGCCGAGCGCGGCTGGGTCGGCACCGGGATGAGGGATATCGGGCGGGCCGCGGGGGTGTCCGTCGAAACCGTGTACGCGACGTTCGGATCCAAGGCGGATCTGTTGAAGTCGGCGCTGGAGGTCGCCGTCGTCGGCGACGATGCGCCGGTGCCGTTGGCCGCCCGGCCCGTCTACACGGCGATCGGTGCCGGGCGCACGACCGGCGAGCGCGTCGAGATCGCCGCGCGCATGGTTGCCCCGATCAACGAGCGCCTCCATCGCCTGGCCGCGGCGCTGCGCCAGGGGGCGACGGTCGATCCCACGCTCGCCGCGGTGGGCGCCGACCTGGAGGCGCAGCGCAGGCGCTCGATCACCGACGTTGCCGGCGTGATCCTGGGCCGCCGTCCTGATCCCGGTCAGGTCGACGAACTGTGGGTCCAGACCGGCGACCAGGTCTACGCCCTCTTCATCGAGGGATGTGGCTGGAGTCGGGTCCGCTACGAGGCGTGGCTGATCGACCGCATCGAAGAAATCCTCGACCGCCCGGGGTGAGACTCGGGCGCTGTTGTCTGGAGTAGGTCATGACAACCGACACTTCGCCCACTGCCGACACGCGGATCATGCGTATCGTGCACAGCGCGCTGCGCCGCGATCTGGCGCGCGCCGCCCAGGTGCTGCGCACCGCGCCTACGCCCGAACGGACCCAGCGGGTCGCCCTGGCCGATCATCTGGTGTGGATGATGCAGTTCCTGCACCTGCACCACAGCGGCGAGGATCAGGGCCTGTGGCCCCTGGTCCGCGCCGTGAACCAGGCCGCCGAGGCCCTGCTCGACGTGATGGACGCCGACCATACGCGGATCGGTCCCGAGATCGAACGGGTGACCGCCGCGGCCGCCGACTACCGTGCCGATCCCGCGGCCCGGGAAGATCTGGTGCGTGCCCTCACCGCACTCGAACAGGTGCTGCTGCCGCATCTGCAGCGCGAAGAGGACGAGATGATGCCGGTCGTCGCCCGGACCCTGACCCGTGAGCAATGGGACGAGGTGGAGCAGCGGGTGTTCATCGCCTCGAAGACGAAGCGGGAGTTGGGGATCGAAGCGCACTGGGTGGTCGACGGGGTCGATCGGGAAGACTACGACGTCGCCGTCGGCAAGGTCGGTCCCGCCACCCGGTTCCTTCTGCTGCATGCGTTCGCGCGACCGTATCGGCGGGCGTGTGCCGCTCGGTGGGGCGCCGACGTCGATGTCGGCCCGCGGCTGCACCGGCCGCCCCGCACCGACGGGTCGGTGGAACTGTGGATCGACGCCCCGGCCCGGCAGCTGTACGACGCGGTCGCCGACGTCACACGCATCGGTGAGCGCAGCCCCGAGTGCCGCAGCTGCGAGTGGCTGCCGGGGCGGCCGCCGGGGACAGTGGGGGCCCGCTTCCGCGGACGCAACCGCGCCCATCACATGCGCTGGTCCCGGGTCTGCGAGGTGACCGCCGCCGATCCCGGCGAGCGGTTCGAGTTCCACACCGTCTCGGACCGGCGCAACCCGCTGTACCACGACTCGACCACCTGGTCCTACGTGTTCCGGGCGGACGGCCACGGGACCCGGGTGACGCATTCGTACCGGATCGACGTACTGCCGTACCGTCCGCTGCTCGCGCTCTACTCCCGCCTGCACCCGCAGCACCAGGACATGCGGCCACAGATGCGACAGAACCTGGAGACGCTAGGGCGGCAGGCCCCCGCCGGCAGGTCTTCGGGGTCGGCCCTGCCGCGGACGCCCGTCGGGCAGCGGCTCGAGGGCGGGGACCGTCAGGAGTTCGCTGGATCCGGCTCCGACACAAGGGATTGATTGCTGTTCAGGATGATGCGCCCTGCGCCGGTGCCACCCGGATGATTCGCGAGGGGCAGCAGTCCGCGTGAACGGAACCGACGAGTAGGTCGAGATCCCTGCCCCAGTGGGACGTCCGAGACCGGGGGTCACCTGCCCGGATGACAACCGAGATTCCCGACGTCGACGTGGCGACGTCCGGACCCGGGTCGGTCGACGGTCTCCCGGTGTTGTCGACGCCGTCGGCGTGAGCGCAGCCCTACCGGCTCACAGCCGGTTCCGCGGCGAGGTCCGGCACGCGAAGACGCGGTGGTGACGTGCGGAAAGTGGTGTGATGGTGTGCGGCGAGGGGTTGCCTCGACGCCCTCGACGAGGGGGTGGCGGGAGGTCGGGGCGGGTCGACCGTGCCGGTCGGCACGACGTGGGACGTGACCCGAGCCGGCGCGATGGCGGACGGATCCCACGCGGGATGGAGGTGGGTATGACGGTGGCGGAGACGGTGGCGCCGTTGGTGCGTGCGGTGCTCGGCACGCAGGTGCCGGTGGGGATCAAAGGTTGGGACGGTAGCCGCAGCGGGCCGCCAGACGCCCCGTGGCAGGTGCACCTGGTCAATCGGCGTGGGTTGCGGCGGTTGCTGTGGGCACCCGACGACCTCGGTTTCGCACGGGCCTACGTCTGCGGCGACATCGACATCGAGGGCGACCTGCTCGCCGGCCTGGAGGCGCTCGAGCAGGTGTCGGATCCGAGCCGTGGCCCCGGCGTCCGGATCGACGGGCACACGAAGAAGGCACTGTTGACGGCGGCGCTGCGGCTGGGGATCCTCGGTCTGCCACCGAAGCCGCCGGCGGAGGAGATGACCCCGGCGCGCGGGCGCCGGCACGACAAGGGGCGCGACGCCGCCGCGATCAGTCACCACTACGACGTCGGCAACGACTTCTACCGCCTCGTGCTCGGTGAGTCGATGACCTACTCGTGCGCGTACTGGGGGCAGCCGAGCGCGGACCTGGATGCGGCCCAGTACGCCAAATGCGATCTGGTGGCCCGCAAACTCGGTCTGACGCCTGGCATGCGGGTACTCGACGTCGGCTGCGGGTGGGGGACCTTCGCACTGCACGCGGCCCGTCACTACGGCGCGCGTGTCGTCGGTGTGACCCTGTCCCGGGAGCAGGCGGACTATGCCCGTGCGCGGATGGTCGGCGCGGGCGTGGACGAGTCGGTGCAGATCCGGGTCCAGGACTATCGCGACGTCACCGACGGCCCCTACGACGCGATCGCGAGCATCGGCATGGCGGAGCACGTCGGTGCCGCGATGCTGGCGACCTATTCCGCGGACCTGTTCGCGCTGCTGCGCCCGCAGGGGCGGCTGCTCAATCATGCGATCTCGCGGCCACCGGGCACCTCGGCCACATTCTCCAAGACCTCGTTCATCGACCGCTATGTGTTCCCGGACGGGGAGATCCTGCCGCTCGCGACGATGGTCGAGGCGCTCGAAGGGGCCGGTTTCGAAGTGCGCGACGTCGAGTCGCTGCGCGAGCACTACGCGGCGACGCTGCGCGCGTGGGTGGGGAACCTGGAGGCGAACTGGGACGAGGCGGTCGCACACAGCAGCGCCGGGCGGGCCCGGGTGTGGCGGCTGTACATGGCCGGTGCGGCGTTGAGTTTTGCGGCGAACCGGCTCGGGATCAATCAGGTCCTGGCAGTCAAGTGCACCGACCGAGGCCGCAGCGGCATGCCCGGCACCCGCACCGAACTACTGCAGCCAGCAGTGCCCGCACCGAAATCCTCTCCGCCGGAACACCTTCACTCCCAATGAGTGTTGTTCTCGACGTATCCGAGCGCATCGCAGCCTGCGGACGTGCAGTGATCATCGACGTGCACTCCTCCCCACTCCGTCCCTCCGGCTTGCCCGGCTACGGTGTGGGTGACGACCGTGTACCGAGCCGGCCGGACTGCCGCGACCGCGTCGGTGCGACCGGCACGTGGCCGC
The DNA here is from genome assembly GCF_041414735.1 of Rhodococcus sp. GXMU-t2271. Taxonomy (NCBI): domain Bacteria; kingdom Bacillati; phylum Actinomycetota; class Actinomycetes; order Mycobacteriales; family Nocardiaceae; genus Rhodococcus; species Rhodococcus sp. GXMU-t2271. Next base: position 26,077 of record NZ_JAUIZP010000074.1, on the reverse strand, counting down.
CCTTTGTCCCATGGATTTCAGGAGAAGTGCTCAATGTCGGTGCAGTTGAACCACACCATCGTCCACGTCCGTGACCGCGCAGCTTCGGCGCGGTTCTATGCAGACATTCTCGGGCTCCCGGCCCCGGAACCCTTCGGCCATTTCATGGTCCTGCCGCTGAGCAACGACGTCTCGTTGGACTTCCTCGACGTTCGTCGGGACATCTCGCCCCAGCACTACGCCTTCCTAGTCTCGGAGGACGAGTTCGACCGGATCTTCGAGCGAATCACGCAGCGGGGCTTGGACTACTGGGCTGATCCCGGGCATCAGCAGCCCGGCACGATCAATCACAACGACGGCGGCCGGGGCGTGTACTGGTCCGACCCGGACGGGCACAACCTGGAGATCATCACCCGCCCCTATGGCGGCTGACCGACGATCGGCAAACAGGGCGCATCTTTCGGTTGAGGGGAGCGGGGCTGACTACGACTGGCGCGGAGGTGAATCCGGCCTGCCGGAGTCGAGTTTCCGATCAAGTTGCGGATCCTGTCGAACGATGTGGCGCGGGCCCCTGGGAAGATCTGCGCCGGGGCGTCGGTCAGTGTGTCCGCGTGTGGGGTCCGGCAGGGGAGTGTGGGCAGTGGGTGTCCGCGCGGCCATGGGCACGCGGTCGGGTGAAGTCGTTCGGCGGCGGTGGTCAGCGATGGGCCGCCTCGAACTGGTCGATCACACGCTGGGGAATGCGGCCGCGGTCGGAGACTTGGTAGCCGTGGGTCTTGGCCCAGGCGCGGATGGCGGCGAGCGGCTCTTTCGTCCCGGCGACGGTCTTGTGGCGCTTCCGGGCGCCGGTGACGGGGGGCCGGCGGGTCGCGTCACGCTTCTGGCGTTGGGCGATGGTGATCCAGTGGGTGAGGTCTTTGCGGAAGGCGTCGGCGTTGGCCGGCCGCAGGTCGAGTTCGTATGTGACACCGTCGACGGTGAATTCGAAGGTTTGGGCCAAGCCGTCGTCGATCGGTTTGCCGTCGAGATCGTCGTAATAGGTGACAATGGTGCGTCGTGCCACAATCCCCGTCCTTTCCTGTCCATCGTATCCACTTGCCACCGTATCGATATCCGACGCTCCAGCTCGAACAGCCGGGGCCAGTGCACATCCTGGATCCTGGCGATGCGCGGAACGTGCGGGAAACGAGTCACCTGTCGACACGGGTGAGTGGACTGTCCACGGTATCGGTCCACGCCGGACCCGACGTGTGGTTTGTCCGATGTAGTGATGCCCGCACTGTGCGTTCCGGTCGGTTCGGTGTGCCACCGCGGCGAGGCTGGACGGGGGACCGGGTAGTGCGAAGTGTGCGGCGGCGCTGGTCGAGCATCGCGGCGCGGTGCTTGGCGCCGGCAATCGTCTGGTGTCTATGCCGGCGCGGGTGAGCACATCGCAGATCGTGCCGACGTGGTGGTGCGGGACCGGAGCCGGGCGGTGGCGACGAGGTGGCGGCGGCGCGGCCGGCGGCCACGGCCACAACCCGGTCCACGCGGATGTGGTGCTCGCGTAACGCTTCTCGGCTGGCGGCGGTGGCGAGGGCGTGGTGCAGTCGGTGGTGCCGGCTGGTGCGGCCGGACCAGATGGAGACGCGGGCGTGCTGACCGTCCGGCCGCGTGGCCGAACGGTCTTCCTCGGCGACTCCATCAGCTGGCGTCGCGCCGCTCCGACTGCTCCGCTGCGGGCCCGTCGTAGGGATTGGCGCTGCGCCGATCGGTTCCGAACTCGGCGTTGAAGCAGGCGTCGACATTCGAGGCGTGGTATCCCTCGGCCCAGGCCCGGCGCAACGCCTACCGCAGGGCTTCGACCTCGACGGTGCCGACACCGGGAGGGAGGACCTCCACATCCTGACGTCGACGTGGGCGACGCCGCGGTTGTCCGGTCATGGCCTCCCTCCGCAACTGCAGCGGCCGATCCTGTGGTCGAGAGGGCGTCGACCTCGACCGAGCTCACCTGGAGCAGGCGTCCGCTCTGTCGACGCCGAGCATCCTCAGCGGTAGTGGTGTGCGTGGCGTCGCCCGGTGACGGCCTTGACCACGAACAACAGCAGCGCCGCTCCGAGCAGGCAGGTCAGGAAGCTGAAGATCAGTCCGCCGCCCGCGACGTCGACCCCGAGCAGACTCAGTAGGAAGCCGCCGAGGAGGCCGCCGACGACGCCGACGACGATGTTGAGCAGAATTCCTTGTTGTTCGTCGGTGTGCATGATCTTGCTGGCGATCCAGCCGGCCAGTCCGCCGATGATGATCCAGCCGATGATTCCGAGTCCTAGCATTGCGGATGTCCTTTCCGGGGCACCGGCGAGATACCCTGCCGGTGCTGCTGGCACGTCGAACCGGATGTCAACGGCCTATGTTGCATCGAATACCCTCGACTGCGGTAACCCACACCTGCCCACAGGCACCCTGCCGGATCCCCCACCCGGTGTCACTGCCCCAGATTTCGTGGCGCGCCGGTGCCACTTTCGGAGGGTCGTCTCACGTGAGCTTTGAAGCGTGCCTCGACCCAAGCCTGTGGGGCCGGGTCCGCACCCACGCTGAGGTGCATTGCCTGATGCTGGGCCGCAGACCAGCGCGACTGGCGGCGGTGTGACGCACCGTTGGTTTCCCGCGTCGGTTCGCCTGGTCGGCGCGTTTGCCGGTGCTGCGTATTGCCTCGCTACGAGCCCGTTTCGAGCGGCAGGTGCCGATCGGCGCACCACTCGAGCAGTCCGCCCTCGTAGATGGCGACATGTGGGTGGCCCAGACGGACGAGGACGTGCGCAAGGCTCGACGCCGCGGCGCCGGCGCCGCAGTAGGTGATGACGCGTTCTGCCTCCAATGCCGAGCCGACCTTGCTGCGGAGTTCGGGGAGGGGCCGGTAGCACTGGGTGGTTCGATCGAGGATCTCCCAGGCGGTGACGTTGCGGGATCCTGGGATGTGCCCGCGTCGTCCGTACTCGTTCACGTCGCCGCGGTGTTGGCGTCGGCCCAAGGCGTTGATCAAGACCACGTCCGGGTCCTCGAGTGCCTCAAGGACCGCGTGCTTGTCGACGACCAGGTCTGGACGCGCCGTGGCGTGGAAGGTGGCGGGCGGGTACCCACAGCGTGTGGTACACACCGGATAGTCCTGCTTCTGCCAGGCTGTCCAGCCTCCGTCGAGGACAGCGGCATTGTCGAACCCGAACGTGCGCAGCATCCACCACAGCCGCGCGGCCCACATGTTCTCGCGCCGGTCGTATACGACCACCCGACTGTCGTCTGCGATGCCGAGCGCCCCTGCTCTTGCAGAGAACCACTCGGGAGTTGGCGTGGTCAGCGTCCTCTTCGGCCGGTCCGGGTCCGACAGGTCGAACAGGTTCGCGAAGGCACTTCCCGGGATGTGTCCCTGCCGCCACTCGCGTCTGCCACTGCGAATGGTGGGCACCCATAACCGCCGGGTCACCTGCACGGTGGCATCGAACACCCGCAGTCGCGGATCGTCCAGATGCTCCGCGAGCCACTGCACCGAAACCAACTCGTCCATCTTCGACCGTCCCTTCAGTCATCAGCGTGGGCCCGTCGACCTCCACCGGCAAGGGCTCAAAGGCCCCGGGTGGCCCGGAACGGCCCTTCTTCGAACCACGTTTCTTGCCGAAGACGCTCCACCACCGATTCTCGGAGCAGATCCGCCAGGCTGTGCGGTCCGACATCGGCTCGCCGGCATAGCGGGCCTCGTCAGTCAGGAGCCGGTAGCCGAATTCTTCGGTCTTCGCGGTGGGCGTCGAACAGGGCGTTCGCCCGGTACGCCTGCTCGAGTTCGGCGTCGGTGACTGGGTCGGCGCGCCACCGGTAATACGGTTGGCGTGCGCTCCCCAGGACCCGGCACGTCACCGCGACAGGGATCCCGCGGACGACCAGCTCGCGGACGAGCGGTGGGGGTACCTCCCGCTTGCGGGGGAAGATCATTTTCCCGGGAGATTTGCCTGCGACAAGTAGGCGGCGGCCCGGCGGAGCACCTCGTTCTCCTGCTCGAGCAGGCGGATGCGTCTGCGCGCTTCACGCAGTTCGGCGTTCTCACTGGCCGTGGAACCGAGCTTGATGCCGTCCTCGACGTCGGCCTTCCTCAGCCAGTTGGTCAGACAGGATTCGCTGATGCCGAAGTCTGCGGCGATCTGCCGCAGATGCTGGCCGGGTTCGCGACCTCGGGCCACCCGCACGACGTTGTCGCGGAACTCTCTCGGATAGGGCTTGGGCACGGGGTCCATCCTTCCAGCAGCGCCTGACGGCACCACAGATCAGATGTCACCTATCCGTGCAGCAGTCCCGTGGTGTACGTGTCGTCGTGCGGTTCTCCGTCGGTGACTCTGGTAGTCACGGCAGTGGCTCGTGTCCTTGCCCATGTGCTGGGGTCCCTTTCCGTCCTCGGTGCCTGTGCCTTGTCGGCGCGGTGGTGACCCCTACGAGGGTCCGCGCACCGGTACCGACGCCCGATACCGCGAAAAGGCACACCGTGCGTCCGTATCCGGGGTGCCTCGTCTCTAGGGGTGACGATGTCGAATCCCGGTGTCCCGGTTCGACGTACCGGTAGGCGCGCAGTCGAGGAGGTGAGAGCAATGCTGACCGCACACCTGCTGTCGGGCCTGACCGACGACGAGATCGAGCTGATCCTGGCGGAGGAACTGCAGCTGCTCGACGCCGTCACATGAGCGCCGTCGCCGCCCGCAGCGGGCGCACCCACTGACCTGACCGCTCTGCCGGCTCCTCGCCATTCTCCACCGGGTAGGGGCCGGCGGAGTGCCTGGCGCCGTACCGGGAACAGACCCACGAGAACCCGCCCCATCCTTTCCTGTGGAGAAAGAACGAGGCGGGTGTCTCGTGCGCGCTGCGCGGTGGGTTTTGCGTTCAGCGGGCGCGGGCCGACCGCACCAGCCGGGTGAGGACGGGGACGGCGGTCACCAGCGCCCACAATCCGAGCGCTGCGACCAGTGCGGTGACCGTGTCGGCGGCGGTGGCAGTACCGAGCACATGGCCGCGGAGGGCGTCGGTGGCGTGCGCGACCGGATTCGCCGCCGCCATCGCCTGCATCCAGCCGGGCATGGTCTCGATCGGCGCGAACGCACTCGAGACGAACATCAGCGGCATCATCACCATCATCCCGGCGAACTGGACCACGTCCGGGCGGCGCAGCCGGTCCCCGATCAGCCCGAACAACGCGCTCATCGCCCCGGCCAGCACCACCAGCACCACGACCGCGGCGACCGCATCGACGGCGGTGCCGTGGAACTGAAAACCCAGTGCGAGGGCGGCGAGTGCGAGCAGCGCGGCCCGGGCGAGGGTGAACACGCCTTCGTTGAGCGTGCGGGCCATCGCCGGCAGCGCCGTCCGCATCGGCAGGGCCGCGAAACGGTCGTGCAGACCGTTGGTGTGATCGATCGCGGCCGAAACCCCGGCGTTGGTGCCGGCCATCACGGTGGACACGGCGAGCATGGCCGGGGTGAGGAAGTCGATGTAGCTGACGCCCGGCGGGAAACCGGGTCCGGCGGTGACGCTGCGGAAGACCTGGCTGAACAACACCAGCATCGCCATCGGCATGGTCAGTGAGAACATCAGCAGCTGCGGGACGCGGGCGCTGGTGCGCAGGTTCCGGACGGTCAGAGCGGTGAGCTGGTCCCCGATCGTGGACCGCTTGATCGCGGGCATGGTGGTCATCGGTGGGCTCCGGTGGTGTGGGCGATGTGGGTGAAGACGTCGTCGAGGCTCGGGGAGGTCACGTCCAAGTCGGTGACCTCGAAGCCGCCGCGGTGCAGGTCGGCGACCAGCGCGGCCGCGGTGGGGGCGTCGTCGACGGTGACCGATACCCGAGCCCGGTCGCCGTCGACCCGCTCGGTGTCCGGGAGGAACGGCAGGACGGCGAGCCGACCTGTGGGGACGGTCGCGGTGAGGACCTTGCCGCCGACGATGCGTTTGAGTTCGGCAGGGGTGCCGCGGGCCGCGACCCGGCCGCGGCGCAGGACCACGATGTGGTCGGCGAGCCGGTCGGCTTCGTCGAGGTACTGGGTGGTGAGCACGACGGTGGTGCCCGCGCCGGTGAGCTCGTCGACGACCTCCCACAGGCCTGCGCGGGCGAGGGGGTCCAGGCCGGTGGTCGGCTCGTCCAGGAAGAGCACCGACGGGGACCCGACGAGGCTGGCGGCCAGATCGATCCGGCGGCGCGAGCCCCCGGACAGTTCCCCGACCCGGCGGGTGGCGTACTCGTGCAACCCGAGCCGATCGATCAGCGCGTCGGCCCGGGTGCGGGCGGTGCGGCGCAGCCCGGTCAGGCGGCCGATCAGTTCCAGGTTCTCGCGAGCGGTGAGAAAGTCGTCGAGACCGGCGTATTGGCCGGTCACCCCGATCCGGCGGCGGACCTCGGTGGCGTCGGCGAGCACGTCGAGGCCCTGGATCTGCACGCGGCCGATGGTGGGGCGCACCAGGGTGGTGAGGGTGCGGATCAGGGTGGTCTTGCCGGCCCCGTTGTGGCCGAGCACCCCGAGCGTGGTCCCGGCGGCGACGTCCAGGTCGATACCGTCGAGGGCCCAGGTTGTGCCGTAGGCGACGTGCAGGTCTTCGACCACCACGGCCGGGGCGCTCATCGCACACCCCCGGCAAGATCAGAGGCGAATCGGAGGGATAGGTGGGTGGTCATCGCCGGGTCCTTTCGAAGAACGGTCCGCCCCGTCCCGTTCCGGGCGAGGTCTGCTTCCTCAGACGAACCAACCGCGAGTTGGACGCACCAGTCGCCGCATCAGATCGGTCGAAACCGGCCACGCCAGTCGGCGCGGGTCGAAGGGCGGCGATAGTAGTCCCACCTGTCACACCGGAGCCTCGACTCGTTCGGCGTCCGGAGGCGGCAGCGCAGAGGGGCTGCCCCCGTGCGGCAAGTGCAACGATCTACGCCCGAATGCGCCGACGGAAAGAGACTTTCCCGCACCGAACCGGGTAGGGATGCCGCCCCGACGCACGATCGGGTGCGTGTCGTCCGTCTATCGGTGGATCGAGGTGCACATGTCAGTCCCACTCGGGACGCTCGCCTTGGTCGCCGAGGCGCTGACCGGCACCCACCCGCGGAGGTTTGCACGTTGCCGTACCTGGCGCGCGCGTTCGGCAACGACCACACCTACGCCGACAGAAAAGCCGCCGCGCCGAACACCTCCTCGCACGCACCGCAACGCGGAGTCCACGATCACCGGTAGTTCCCCGGGGCGTCGACGCCGCCGGCGACCTGCCTCCGCGCTCGGCCACCACCGGCGCAGGCAAAAGCGTTCAGCGACGGAAGATCTCGCGGGGGCGAGGCACACCTCGTCGGCGACGACGATGTCACCACCGTGACGAGTGTCGCGACATACGGAAGATTTTGTTGCATATCGATTTTCATGCGAGTGCAAGCAATGCCACTTCTTCGGAACTGCTCTGCTGCTCGGCCCGCTTCGTCGATTCCTGTATCAGATGAGCGGTCGACGTTCGCTCCGTTGGTGCCGCGTCACCGGAATGCGCTCAGATTCCGACGGCGGTGCCGCAGATGCCGCATTGCTCCAGCTGTCGGCGCTGCCATCGCGCGACCGGAACGAAGAACATCGTGAACTGCTTGAATTCCCGCATCCGTGCCCACTGTGTGGTGTTGTGGCAGCGCGGGCACGTTCGGGTCTGCCCTGAGCCGAGGTGTTGCCGCTTGGTGCCGTAGCCGAATACAAGGAACACCATGCCAGCATAGAGTGATCATCAGGAGAGGGTCACCGTTGGAACGGCCACCACGGTGGTGCGCGAACCGGACCCGATCCTGCGTTCGTAACCGGACGAGGACGGTCGTCGCGTGATTCGCGAGGAGTGAGATGAGATGAGCATCATCGACGCGGTCCGGGAGGCGGTTGTTGCCATCCCTCCGGGCTCGGTTGCCTCCTACGGCGATATCGGCAGGAGAATCGGGGCAGGTCCACGGCAGGTGGGCCGAGCGATGAGCCTGCTGGACGACGACGTTCCCTGGTGGCGCGTCGTCTACGCCGACGGAACAACCGCCTCGTGTCACGGCGGTCGTGCACCGGCACTCCTGCTCGAAGAGGGCACCGCCGTGACCGGGAAGCGGGTGGACATGCAACGCGCTCGGCATCGATGGAGGGACTGACCATCCCTGAGAATAGGTCGTTTCGAGGAGCAGTCGGTTCGAGGAGTACCGGGCGGGGCACATCCATGCGCCGTCAGTCCGGAATCGTGATCCGGCCGTCGAGTACCGCCTGCTCGATGCTGGCGCGCAGCTGCGGGCAGCCGTCGCGCAGGGCACCCGGGACTTCGGAGCCCCGGAAATTCGGGCACACCGCCGCGGGGTCCTCGCACCATTGCACGCTCGTGTGATCGAAGCTGTTCTTGCGCACCAGCACGCAGGTGCCGCACTCGCGGCACTGCACCTCGTGCAGTCCCGAATCGAGATAGTTGATCTTGTCGATGGCGGTCTGGGCGCGGACCGCCTCGACCCGCGCGGGCTGGCCGGCGAAGTTCGGGGCCTTCGCCCAGCTGCGCGCCCGGGTCGAGGGATCCATCGTCAGACCTCCGCTTCCTGCTTGCCCTGGTCGGCCTTCTGCCGCGCGAGGTTCTCGGCGACCTCCGCCTGCCATGCCTCATTGGCCTTGGTGGTGTCCACCTCGTACTCGAAGCGCTGCGTCATCTTCTCGGTGACGTCGGCGACGTCGACGTAGAACTGCTCGTACCAGCGTCGTAGCTGGTAGACCGGGCCGTCCTCCTCGCACAGCAGCGGATTGTCGATCTTGGTCTTGTTCTTCCAGATCTCGACGTCCTGCAGGAAGCCTTCGCCGATGCCTTCGGTCAGCTTCGCGGCCAGCTTGTTCGACGCCTCCTCGGGCATGCCGGTGGGCTTCTTGACGATGATGCCGTACTGCAGCACGAACGAGTCGTGGGTGACGGGATAGTGGCAGTTGATCAGCACCGACTCGACCTCGTAGCCGCCGTAGCTGTTGGTCATCGGATTGATCATGTAGGACGGACCGTAGTACGCGGCGAACGACTTCAGGAGCGACTCCATGCCGTACTGGGTGGACATGCCCTTGTCGGGCCGGCCCCGGGTGTTGAGGTACTGCGCGGCGACGTGTCCCTCGAAGACGTTCTTGAAGTACGTCGGGAAGGCGTAGTGGATGTAGTAGAAGTGCGCCATGTCCACGACGTTGTCGATGATCTCCCGGCAGTTGGCGCCCTCGATGAGGATCGAGTTCCACGTCCAGTCGGTCCACTCGTCCGACCCGTACTGCTCGATGTCGGGGATCGTGACCTCCGGCGGCGGGGTGTTGCCCTCGGGGTCGTTCCAGACGAACAGCTGACCGTTCTTCTCCATCGCGAGCCAGGCCCGGGTGCGGGCGAGCGGCGGGACACGGCGGGCGTAGGGGATGTCGGTGCACTTGCCGTTGCCTCCCCATCGCCAGTCGTGGAAGGGGCAGGCGACGGAATCGCCCTTGACCTCCCCCTGGGACAGATCGCCGCCCATGTGGCGGCAGTAGGCGTCGAGGACCTTCAGCTCACCTGCGCTGTCGGCCCAGACCACGAGCTTCGTCCCGAAGGCCTCGACGGCGTGCGGCTTGCCGTCCTTGAACGTCCGGGCCAGCCCGAGGCAGTGCCACCCCCGCGCGAACCGCGTGCGGACCTCTCCGACGTCGATCTCGCGAACCTGTGCCATCGTCCCCTCACTTTCCTTCGGATGCTTGGTAGAACACGTTATAGAATTTTGGCGCATACCGGAAGCATTCGAGGACTTTCGTCCCACGGAAAGGCCGTCGACCTGGGCTGCGACTCCGGTCTCGACACAAATGGGAACGTGTTCTAGTCTCGAATCAAGCGATCAATTCCGGAACAGACGGGAGCGTCCAGTGGGCGACCAGGAGAGCCACGAGGTGCTGCAGCGGATCGACGCGCTGCTGCCCGCCCTGCGGGAACGTGCACAGGAGACCGAAGACCTTCGCCGTATCCCCGACGACTCGATCAAGGCGCTGCAGGAGACCGGCTTCTTCCGGCTGCTCCAACCGAGCCAGTGGGGCGGGTACGAAGCCGATCCGGTGACCTTCTACACGGCGGTCCGCAACATCGCCGCCGCGTGCGGCTCCACGGGCTGGGTCTCCGGCATCATCGGTGTCCACAACTGGCATCTCGCGCTGTTCGCTCAGCAGGCCCAGGAAGACGTGTGGGCCGAGGACACCGATGTTCGCATCTCCTCGTCCTACGCTCCCATGGGCGCCGGCGAGGTCGTCGACGGCGGATACAGGGTCAACGGCGCGTGGGCCTGGTCCTCCGGGTGTGACCACGCCACCTGGGTCGTCGTGGGTGGGCCGGTGATCAAGGACGGCCGTCCCGTCGACTTCGGCAGCTTCCTGATCCCGCGCGCGGACTACGCGATCGACGACGTCTGGAACGTCGTCGGGCTCCGGGGTACCGGATCGAACACCGTTGTGGTGCAGGATGTGTTCGTGCCGCGCCACCGCTTCCTCAGCTTCCGGGCCATGAGCGAGCTCACCGCGCCGGGTCTCGAGCGCAACATTGCACCGGTCTACAAGATGCCTTGGGGAACCATCCATCCCACGACGATCTCCACTCCGATCGTGGGCATGGCCTACGGTGCGTACCGGGCCCACGTCGAACACCAGGGCAAGCGGGTTCGCGCCGCCTATGCGGGGGAGAAGGCCAAGGACGACCCGTTCTCCAAGGTCCGGATCGCGGAGGCGTCCAGCGACATCGACGCCGCGTGGCGTCAACTGTCGGGCAACGTCGCCGAGGAGTACGCGCACCTCGTCGCCGGCGAGGAGGTCCCGATGGAACTGCGGCTGCGCGCTCGTCGCGACCAGGTCCGCGCGACGGGCCGCGCCATCGCGTCCATCGACCTGCTGTTCGAGAACTCCGGCGCGACCGCCCTCGCCAACGGCACGCCGATCCAGCGGTTCTGGCGCGACGCCCACGCCGGGCGGGTCCACGCCGCCAACGACGCCGAGCGTGCCTACGTGATGTTCGGCGCCGGCGAGTTCGGCCTGCCGATCACCGACACGATGGTGTAGGGGAGGCCGAATTGACTGCAACGGAAGAGATCACCTACGAGTCCACGTCCCGGTTCGCTCAGGTGCGGGACGACCTGCGGTTGCATTACCACGAGGCGGGGGTCGGCCACGACACCACGATCGTGCTGCTGCACGGCGGTGGACCGGGCGCCTCCGGCTGGTCCAACTTCGCCCGCAACATCCCCGTGCTGGCCGAGTATTTCCACGTCCTGTGTGTCGACCAGCCCGGCTACGGCAAGTCGGACAAGCCGACCGAGCACCCGCAGTACTTCGTGCACAGCGCCACCGCGCTGAACGACCTGCTCGACCACCTCGGGATCGAGGGGCGCGTGCACCTGCTCGGCAACTCGCTCGGCGGCGGTGCCGCAGTGCGATTCGCGCTGGACTTCCCGGACCGGGCCGGACGGCTCGTGCTCATGGGTCCGGGCGGACTGAGCGTCAACCTCTTCGCCCCCGACCCCACCGAGGGCGTGAAGAACCTCGGCCGGTTCGCGGCGCCGCCGGAGGGCCCGACGCGGGAGAAGCTCGAGGCGTTCCTGCGGGTGATGGTCTACGACCAGTCGCTGATCACCGACGAGCTGGTCGACGAACGGTTCGCCGCCGCGAGCACCCCGGAATCCCTCGCTGCCGCACGCGCGATGGGGAAGTCGTTCTCCGGACCGGACTTCGAGCTCGGCATGCTCTGGCGCGACGCCTACAAGCTCCGGCAGCGCGTGCTGCTGATCTGGGGACGCGAGGACCGGGTCAACCCGCTCGACGGTGCGCTCGTCGCGCTCAAGATGATCCCGCGGGCGCAACTGCACGTCTTCGGTGGCTGCGGACACTGGGCTCAGCTCGAGAAGTTCGACGAGTTCAACCGCCTGACAACGGACTTCCTGACGGACGGGAGCAACTGACATGGGTATCCGATCCCTCGCCTACCTGCGCATCGGCGCCACCGATATGGACGCCTGGCGGGAATACGGTCTGAAGGTGCTCGGCATGGTCGAGGGCAAGGGCGTCGATCCCGGGGCGCTCTACCTCCGGATGGACGACTTCCCGGCCCGTCTGGTCATCGAGCCGCACGAGAGCGACCGGCTCCTCGTCTCCGGCTGGGAGACCGCGAACGCCGCCGAGTTGCAGGAGGTACGCGACAACCTCGCCGCCGCCGGAGTGCCGTTCAAGGAGGGCACGGCCGAGCAGCTCGCCGATCGGCGAGTCGACGAACTCGTCGTCTTCCAGGACCCGTCCGGCAACACCCTCGAGGCGTTCCACGGGGTCGCGCTCGAGCACCGCCGCGTCGTCAGTCCGTACGGGCACCGGTTCGTCACCGGCGAGCAGGGACTCGGGCACGTCGTCCTGTCCACCCGCGACGACGAGGAGGCGCTGCACTTCTATCGCGACGTCCTCGGCTTCCGGCTGCGGGACTCGATGCGCATGCCGCCGCAGATGGTGGGCCGTCCGGCCGACGGGAAACCGGCCTGGCTCCGCTTCTTCGGATGCAACCCCCGTCACCACAGCCTGGCGTTCCTGCCGATGCCCACGCCGAGCGGCATCGTGCACCTGATGATCGAGGTGGAGAATTCCGACGACGTCGGGCTGTGCCTGGACCGGGCCCTGCGCCGCAAGGTCAAGATGTCGGCGACGCTGGGCCGGCACGTCAACGATCTGATGCTCTCGTTCTACATGAAGACACCCGGCGGCTTCGACGTCGAGTTCGGCTGCGAGGGAAGGCAGGTCGAGGACCGGGAATGGATCGCGCGCGAGTCCACGGCCGTCAGCCTGTGGGGCCACGACTTCAGCGTAGGCTTGCAGCCATGACCGGACCCGGCGACGTCGCGATCGACCCCCGCACCTTCCGCACCGTGCTCGGCCAGTTCTGCACGGGGGTCACGATCATCACCACCGTGGACGCGGGCGAACCGGTGGGCTTCGCCTGCCAGTCGTTCGCGGCGCTGTCGCTGGATCCGCCGCTGGTGCTGTTCTGCCCGACGAAGACGTCGCGGTCGTGGACCGCTATCGAACGTTCCGGGCGCTTCTGCGTCAACGTGCTCGCGGAGGAACAGCGGGACACGTGCGCGCGGTTCGGGTCCCGCGAGCCGGACAAGTTCTCCGGTGTCGAGTGGCGTCCGTCGCCGCTCGGCTCGCCGATCCTCGCCGGCTCCCTCGCACACATCGACTGCACGGTGGAGACCGTGCACGACGGGGGCGACCACTGGGTGGTGTTCGGCCGGGTGTCGTCGCTGAGCGAGGTTCGGGACGAGAAGGAGCGGCCGCTGCTGTTCTACCGAGGCCAGTACACCGGGATCGAGCCGGACAAGACGGTGCCGGCCCCTTGGCGGGACGACCTCGAGGCGTTTCTCACGAGCACCTCCGAGGACACCTGGCTCTAGGGGCCGGCTCCGGTGAGCACCGGTCCGTCACTGTCCGGGTTGCGGCACCTCGATGCTGTCGGGCAGCTGGTCGCGCGCCCGATCGAGCTGCTGTTCGAGCTGCTCGACCATGCGGTCGTTGTTGAGCACCGTGACGACGCCCGCGACGTACGCGATGGACAGCACGAGCGAGACGACGCTCAGGACGATGCCCGCGATGGCCACGCCTCGTCCGGTCACCCCGAGGCGCCGGGCGGCGCGCACGCCGACGATACCGAGCACGATGCCGATGATGGACAGCACGAGACCCACCGGCGACAGGACGAGCGAGAGCACGCACACGAGTGCGGCCGTGCCGACGGCGAGTGCGAGTGCGGCGGCGACGCTCGTCTTGGCGGGCTTCGTCGTCACTCGCTCCTCGAAGGGGGCGGCGGTGGTGGTGACTGCGCGGTCGTCCGCTACCACGCGGTCGCGGTCGGAAATGCGGTCGCGGTCGGTGACGTGGTCGCGGTCGGTAACGCGGTCGCGGTCGGAAACCGGTTCTCTGCCGGCGGCACTGGCCCCGGCGGGTTCGCGTTCGATCATCGTCGGTCCTCCTGGTCGGGATGCTGGCCGGGGGCGCCCTCGTCGACGTAGTACTCGGTGGTCACGACCCGCTTGTGGAGCCGCAGACCGGGCGAGGGCGCGTCGTGCGTCGTGCCGTGCTGCTGCGCCGTGCCCTGCTGCGGCGTGCCGTGCTGCTGCGGTGTCCCGGTGTCGCCACCGTGCGACGGTGCCGACGGCGGGGCCGAGGTCGCGACACCCGGCGCACCGGCGGGCGGTGTCCGATCGGCGTCGCGCAGCCGATCGGTGTCGGGCGTCCGGACCGTGCCGTGCCCGGCGTCGGGTGTCCGGCCGGTGCCGTGACCGGTGTCGGGCATCCGGTCGGTATCCGGCGCGCGGCCGGTATCGGTATCGGCATCCGCCCTGTCGTAGTAGCGATAGAGCTGGGTCTCCTCCTCCGGAGTGAGACGGCCGTCCTCGTCGATGTTCGGAGCGCCGGTCACCGTGTCCTTGTCGAACGGCAGACGGACGTCCTTGCCGTCCAGCTCGGCGACGTCGATCGGCACGAAGTGCCGACGGGTGCCGAACAGGCCGGTGACGACGGTGATCCACGCAGGGTTGCCGGTCCGGTTGTCGAGATAGACCTCGCCGATCTTGCCGAGCTTGCCGCCGGGGCCGTGGACGGTCGCGCCGACGAGTGCATCGATGTCGCTGTTGTTGATCATGGTGACCTCACCGATCGATTGTGTCTTCGACTCGGTGGGTGCCCTCTGCGGCACGTCCCGAAACCCGGCGGCCGGGTCAGATCGGTTCGGCGTCTCCGAAGGTCATCTGCAGGCGAGAGATCGACGACGTGAGCAGTGCACGTCGGGGCAGTCCCAGGGTGCGCAGTTCCCCGGCGACGGGATGCGTGCCCAGACGCAGGTCCGCGCCGCCGATCCGGCTACGCACGCCGGAAGGATGCATCGCCCATCCGGTGCGCCGGGTGACCCCGTCCAGATGCGAGTAGGCCGTTACGGAGGCGGCAGCACTATGACCGGGAACTGCGAGACCCGGTCGTACCGACAGCTCCGCGATCAGCTGCCCGTCGCTGCGCACCGACGTGCGCTTGACGTCGCCGGTGTGGTCGGCGTCGAAGTCGGCGAGAGTCTTGGGAAAACCCCAGATGCTGCGCCCCGCCGCCAAGGTGAATTCGCCGTCCACCGGGAGCCGGTGAATGAGGGCACCCGCGCCGCCACGCGCGAGTTCCCGAAGATCTCGCAGGGCGGTGCCGCCGCGCCGGCGGTGGTCGCGAACGAGGAAGCACACGCCGAACTCGTTGTAGGGTCCGAGATCACCGTCGACGTAGTCCACGAATACCAGGACGCAGATTCCGCGACCCGGGCGGGGGTGCAGCAGTTCGAGTCCCGTGTGGTCGATCAGCGCCTGTGCCGGCGCGGCGGGCACCGAGTACATCGCGGTGAATGCCGTCGCGGCCCGGACCCGCACCGGCATCTCGATCGCGGTGCCCGAGATGATGTGTGTCGTCACGCCCTGCCCCTCTGCACGAACCGGATCGCGAACCCGGCCGGCCGGGTTGCGAATGAGAACGTGTTCTACTATTCGTGCTCCGGGCCGGGAGCGCAAGAGCTCGGCGAAGGCGTCCGAACAGGCAGCCGCGCCGGATGGGCGCGGCTGCAGGGTGCGTCCGTCAGCTCGGTGCGCCGAGGTTCATCTCGTCCGGGTGCATGCCGACCCGCGTGCCGTCGTCGAGGGTCGCGATCTCGCTCAGATCGAGGTCGTCGAGCTCGAAGTCGAACACGTCGATGTTCTGCGTGATCCGCTCGTCGTGGACGGACTTCGGGATCACGATCAGCCCGTTCTGCAGGTGCCAGCGAATCAGCACCTGGGCGGCCGACTTGCTGTGCCGGTCCGCGATGCGAGTGATGATCGGATCGACCAGGAGTGTGTTCGGCTTGGATTCGCGGCCCCAGCCCGCGTTGCTGGTTCCGCCCAGCGGACTCCACGATTCGACGGCGATCCCGTGGTCGGCCGCGAAGGCGCGGATCTCCTGCTGGGGAAGGTGCGGGTGCAGCTCCACCTGGTCGACGGCGGGCAGCATGCCGCCGCGATCGACGAGCAGCTGCAGGTGGTGCGGCTCGAAGTTGCACACACCGATCGCCTTGGCCCGTCCGGACTCGGCGATCTTCTCGAGCGCGTCCCACGTGCGCAGCAGCCGGTCGTTGTCCTGCAGCGGCCAGTGGATCAGGTACAGGTCGACGTAGTCGGTGCCGAGGCGGCGCAGGCTCTCGTCGAACGCCTTCGTCGCCCGGTCGTAGCCCTGGTCGGAGTTCCACAACTTCGTGGTGAGGAAGACCTCCTCCCGCGGGACGGACGCCGAAGCGATCCCGCGTCCGACGCCCTCCTCGTTCCCGTACGCGGCGGCGGTGTCGATGTGCCGGTAGCCGGCCTCGTCGAGGGCGTAACGCACGGCGTGTTCGGTCTGCTCGTCGGTGGCCTGCCAGACTCCCAGGCCGAGCTGCGGGATGGTAGTTCCGGAATTCAGCGTGATGACGGGAGTGCTCATCGTTCCAGGCTAACGAGTCCGGGATTGTCCTGCCGGGCTCGAGTCCGTCGCCCACTCGCCCAGCGGGGTACCGCGGAATCCTGGTTCGGTGTCCCGTCGGGAATGCCACCGGACGAGCACGCTCGAAGTCCGATCGGCGAAGGGTTGCGATCACACGAGCGGGCTTCCCGCGCCGAGACCGCCCTGCATCTCGGTCAACCGAGGGGTTCGATCTCACCCGGTCGCCAGGTCCGGTCGAACCATGCCTGGAGTGGTCCGTAGAGGCGCAGGAGCACGAACCAGCCCTTGCCCGGGACAGTCCGGATCCAGTTCGACTCCCGGCCCGCCGGCGAGGCGGGTCCGAAGTAGACGTCCACCGAGCCGTCTTCGCCGGCTGCGACCGTCCCGGTGTTGCTGTTGAGCGACGGGTACGGGTCGTCGGTCTGCAGCAGAGAGCGGGACTGGCAGTCGTAGACGCACACCGACCAGAAGTCCTTGGCGGGAATGCCTGCAGGCAGGTGCATTCGGTAGGTGCGGCCCCCGTCCAGCCACTCTCCCTCGGCGTCCTCGGCGGTGTAGGCGTACTGCGAGCCCACTCCCACCATCGGGGTCGCCATCGCCGGCGTGACGACGGTGGCGGCGTAGTGGAACAGCGTACGGGCATCCAGGAGACGAACGCCGTCGCGCAGGAACTCGGAGCTTCCACCCACGAAGGCCGTCTTCCACGACGACACGTCCCGGCCGTAGAGGTAGGCCTGCGGGTCACGCGGCCGGTACACGATGGTGCGTGCAATCGCCGACCCGATCGGCGCAGCCTGAGACAGGATCGCGTGCATCCGCTCATCGGGAGCGAAGGGTCGGCCCTTGACGATCCCGATCGCCGCGAGCTGCCCGGCCAGCTCGGGATCGAGCGCGTCGACGGGTTCTTCCTGGACGATCTGGTCGACCTCTTCGTAGAACGAGAAGTCGTTCGAGTGAACGGTGTTGAACGGCACGCCGTCTGCCTCGACGAACCGCATCTCCGGCGGGTCGTCGGCCTGGGCGAGCGGATAGATACGGGTCTGCTCGATGACATCGAGCCCGCCCAGATTGCGCGCGAACAAGAAGTTGGTGAACGTCCGTGAGCGGTAGGTGAAGTAGCCCTCGGGGACCTCGCCCTCGTACCCCGGCGGCAGCAACAGGTACTTTCCGCCCCGCCCCTTGTCGGGCCCGGCATTGCCCAGGTCGGCCACGTACCGGAACCAGAAGTCGTCGACCACGTCGAGCGACATCGGTGGGCACTCGACAACCGTCGGCCCGTCGGCCCTCAGATCGAGCACCGCGATCCCGTAGGTCGTCTCGGTGTTGGCTGTCAGGAAGCAGGGCACCGAGTCCATGCGGGCGCACACGGCCATCTCCCGCGACGTACGGATCCCGATCGAGCGGAACCCGGTACGCATGGCCACGAGCGACGCACCGGGAACCGCGTTCAGGAACACGTCGACGCCGCGCAGCAGGTCGAGACGATCCCAGCTCAACGCGATCGTCTCCGGGTCCGGCATCCCGTCGTCGAATCGGAATGTCCCCAGGTCCGTCTCGACGACATCGGGGATCCCCACCGCGCGACGGACCTCGTCGGAGCTCCCGCCGGAAGACCGAGCCGGCATGACCCCTCCTTCCCCGGCTGCGCTCGGGACCGGGTCGCCGTGGTGCGCGACGTCTGTCGAGGGTCATCCGAGGAGCAGGCCGGGCAGTTGGCAGCTGCTGCGTCCTCTCTGCAAGATAAAGGCACCGCACTCGATCCGGCAAGGCTGCTTGCCCGGATCCGGGGTGGAGAGGCGTAGGCGCCGAACCGGGCGGACGATGTGCAGGTTCCGCCGATACGGACCAGGGCAGGCGGCGTACGGACGTTGCGCCGCCGGCAACGGGGCGAGGAGGCGGCACCCGGTCGCGGGTGCCGCCCGCGCTCAACGCACGATCGCGGTCAGGAACTCCCGCGGCTGCCCGAACAGCTGGGCCGTTCCGTGCGCCCGCTTGAAGTACAGCTGCGCGTCGTGCTCCCAGGTGATCGCGATGCCTCCGTGCAACTGGATCGCTTCCGCGGCCACCTGCTCGAACGCCTCCGAGCAGTACACCTTCGCCGCGTACGCATCCTGCGTATCCTGCGACAGCGCGGCCGCGTACGACATCGACCGTGCGGTCTCCACCAATGCGTACATGTCGGCCATGCGGTGCTTGAGCGCCTGGAACGATCCGATGACCCGGCCGAACTGCTTGCGGTTCTTCGAGTACTCCACTGTCAGCTCCAGAGCCGCCTGAGCCGCTCCGACCTGCTCGGCCGACACCGCGATCAGCGCGACCGTCCGCAGGCTCTCCTCGAGACCGGCGGAAGTGGTGAGCCGCCGGCCCACCACCCCCTCGAAGCGCACCTCGGCGAGAGAACGGGTCGGATCCATCGTCGGCACCCGGCGTCGCACGACACCGTCGGCGTCCGGATCCACCTCGACGAGCGCGACGTCGTCCCCGTCGGCCGCGAGCACCAGCAGGGTCGTAGCGACGTCCCCGCCGAGCACGTAGTGGGCGGTGCCGCCGAGCCGGTCGCCCTCGAGCACGACACCGGGTGTGGACCAACCGGCCTCGGAAGCCCAGCACAAGGCTGCGATCTCCCCGGCGGCGATGCCCGGCAGCAGGCGGGCGCACGCGTCGGTGTCACCGGAGAGCAGCAGAGCCTGTGCCGCGAGCACTGCCGAGCCGAGCATCGGCGACGGGGTGAGCGTGCGGCCGAGTTCCTCGAGCACGACGTGGGTCTCGGCGAGGGAGGCGCCGACACCGTCGTACTCCTCGGGCACGGCGAGGGCCGCGACGCCGATCTGTTCGACCATCTTCTGCCACAGGTCGGCGTCGTAGCCGTCCGGCAGGGTGATCGCCTTGCGCACCGCCGCGGAATCGGAGTGCCGGCCGAGCAGGCTGCGCACCGACTCGCGCAGCGCGGCGCGATCCTCGGTCTCGAAGGTCACGATGCGTCCTCCAGCGCGTCGACGACCCGCGCCCGGTGCACATCCGCGGTGCCCCATGCGGTGACGAGGGCCCGCACCCGAGTCAACGCCAGCGACAGATCGTGTTCGAGGGTGTAACCGATGGCGCCGTGCACCTGCAGTGCCGTCCGCGCCGCCCGGTAGGCCGCCTCACCGCAGGCCACCTTCGCCGCCGAGACGTCGCGGGAGGCGGTCGCGGCGCCGTCGCGCACCGCGAGCGCCGCACCGAGCAGCAGCGGGCGCGCCATCTCGAGGCCGACGGCGACCTCGGCGAGGTGGTGCTTGACGGCCTGGAACGATCCGATGGCGCGACCGAACTGCTTGCGCTGCTGCGCATACTCGACCGTGGTGTCGAGCAGGGTGCGTCCGAGGCCCTGCAGCTGCGCCGCGGTGGCCAGGGCTCCGTAGTCGAACGCGGCACCGAAGTCCGTGTCGCCCAGGGTGTCCGCTGCCGCGACGGCATGCAGGCGGCGGGCCGGGTCGACGGACTGCAGGGCGTCGCCGGCGGTGCCCGTCGAGACCGTGCCGCCGTCGACGTGCAGCACGAGGTCGGCGACGTCGGCATCGACCGCGTACGGCACGTGCGGTGCCGCGGCGACCGTCGCGAGCTCCCCGGCGGCGAGCGCGGACAGCCGGTCCGGAGCGACGGCGGCCAGCAGGATCGGCGCCACGGCCACGGTCTCGACGAGCGGGCCGGGCACCGCGTGGCGGCCGAGCTGTTCCATGGCGACGACGAGGTCGAGCGCGTCGGCCCCGAGACCGTCGTGGTCCTCGTCGACGAGCAGCGCGCCGACGCCGACCTCGGCGAGCCGTTGCCACACCTTCAGGCCGGGGCCGGTGTCACCGGCGGCCCACGACCGGACGACCGCAGGCAGATCGGACTTGGCGAGCAGCGCGTCGATGCTGGACGCGAAGTCCTCGTGGGAGGAGTCGAGCGCGAATCTCATCGGTCGCCCTTCGGAAGGCCGAGCAGCCGCTCGGCGATGACGTTCTTCTGAATTTCGTTGGTGCCCGCGTAGATCGGCCCCGACAGCGAGAACAGGTAACCGTCGGTCCAGTCGTCGGCGAGCTCCGCGGCCGGGCCCTGCAGGTCCAGCGCGGTCTCGTGGGCGGCGATGTCCCAGTCCGACCAGAACACCTTGTTGATGGACGACTCGGCGCCGAGCTGACCGCCGTCCTGCAGCCGGGTGACGGTGGCCCAGGTGGACAACTCGTACGCGCGCGCCCCGATCCACGCGTCGGCGACGCGGTTGCGCAGGGACGCGTCTCCGTGCCGGTCCGACGCCGCGTACAGCGCCAGCAGGCGGTCGGTGGTGGCGAGGAACCGTCCGGGGGAGCGCAGCGACAGTCCGCGTTCGTTCGAGGCGGTGCTCATCGCGACGCGCCATCCCTCGTTCACGCCGCCGATCACGCCGGACTCGCCGGGGTTGCCGGGGTCGTCCGGGACGAACACGTCTTCGAGGAAGATCTCCGCGAAGCCGGGTTCGCCGTCGAGCTGGTCGATGGGCCGGACGGTGACGCCCTCGGCACGCAGGTCGAACATGAAGTAGGTGATGCCCTTGTGTCGCTGCGCATCCGGGTCCGAGCGGAACAGTCCGAAGCCCATGTCCGCGAAGGACGCCCGCGAGCTCCACGTCTTCTGCCCATTGAGCAGCCACCCGCCGTCGACCCGCCGGGCGGTCGAGCGCAGCGACGCGAGGTCGCTGCCGGACTCCGGTTCGGACCAGGCCTGGGCCCAGATGTCGTCGGCACGGGCCATGCGCGGCATGATGCGTGCGAGCTGGTCGGGGTGGGCGTGCTCGAACAGCGTGGGAGCGAGCAGGAAGATGCCGTTCTGGCTGACCCGTCCGGGCGCGCCGGCGCGGTAGTACTCCTCCTCGAACACCACCCACTGCTGCAGCGTGGCGTTGCGGCCGCCGAGTTCTTCGGGCCACGAGACGACCGACAGGCGGGCGTCGGCCAGGGTGCGTTCCCACTCGCGATGTTCCTCGAAGCCCTCGGCCGTGTCCATCGACTTCAGCGGGTTCGACGGGACGTTCTCGGCGAGGAAGGCGCGGACCTCGTCGCGGAAGGCGAGGGTCGCGTCGTCGAGTTGCAGATCCACTACTTCGTTCCTTCCTGCGCGGCAGAGCCGCTCACCGGGCGTGCGCTCGCGGCCATCGATTTCGCGTTCATGCCGCCGAGGGAGTCGGTACCGACCTCGGCGTTGTGGGCGTGCGCGAAGTGGTGCAGGCCGAACACCGAGTCCATGCCGTTGCGCATGCCCATCTGGTCCTCGCACTGGTTGACGGCACGTTTGGTCAGGGCCAGCCCGAACCGCGGCATCTCCGCGATCCGTCCGGCCAGGGCGAGGGTCTCCTCCTCGAGCTTCTCGCGTGGCACGACGCGGTTGACCATGCCGACCTCGTAGGCGCGCTGGGCGCCGAAGCGGTCACCGGTGTAGAGGATCTCCTTGGCGAAGCGCGTGCCCAGCACCCAGGGGTGGGCGAAGTACTCCACGCCGGGAATGCCCATCCGCACCACCGGATCCGAGAAGAACGCGTCCTCCGAGGCGACGATCAGGTCGCACACCCACGCGAGCATGAGGCCGCCGGCGATGCACGCGCCCTGCACCATCGCGACCGTCGGCTTGGGGATCTCCCGCCAGCGGCGGCACATGCCCAGGTACACCTCCATCTCGCGCGCGTACCGCTGGTCGCCGCCGGGCTTGTCGACGTGGTCCCACCACATGACGGCCTTGTTGTCGTAGTGGACGTGGTGATCACGACCGGGGGTGCCCAGGTCGTGCCCGGCGGAGAAGTGCTTGCCGTTGCCCGCGAGCACGATCACCTTGACCTCGTCGTCCTCGACGGCGCGTTCGAAGGCGGCGTCGAGCGCGTAGGTCATCACGGAGTTCTGCGCGTTGCGGTAGTCCGGCCGGTTGAGGGTGACGATCGCGATGCCGTCGCGCACCTCGTAGGTGACGACATCGGGTTCGTAGGGGACGGTCATGACTTCTCCTCACGCAGAATGTTTTTCAGAACCTTGCCGGACGGGTTGCGAGGCAGGTGCCCGGTGAAGCGGACCGAGCGCGGCACCTTGAAGTTGGCCAGCTTCTCCTTGCAGAACGCGATCACCGACTCCTCGGTCAACTCGCTGCCCTCGAGGGCGACGACGTGCGCGCGGCCCACCTCGCCCATGCGCTCGTCGGGCACGCCGACGACCGCGACCTCGTGCACGCCGGGCAGGCGCATCAGCGCCGCCTCGATCTCGGCGGGATAGACGTTGAACCCGCCGCTGATGTACATGTCCTTGAGCCGGTCGGTGATGTCGAGGTAGCCGCGTTCGTCGAGGGTGCCGACGTCGCCGGTGTGCAGCCAGCCGTCGGCGTCGATCGTCTCGGCGGTGGCCTCCGGGTCGTCGAGGTAGCCGAGCATCACGTTGGGGCCGCGCAGCAGGATCTCGCCCTTGTCGCCGATGCGGACCTCGAAGCCGGCGGTGGCGCGGCCGGAGGAGGTGGAGACGGTGACGGGGTCGTCGTCGGTGCGGCACATCGTCGCGACCACGGCCTCGGTCTGGCCGTACGCGGTGAGGACGGCGTCGAAGCTCAGTTCGTTCTGCATGCGTTCGACGAGCGCGACGGGCACGGGGGCGGCCCCAGTGACCGCGATCCGCAGGGACGACATGTCGAACTCGTCGCGGCGGGGGTGGTCGAGGATGCTCTGGTAGATCGTCGGCGCGCCCGGCAGCACGCTGATCCGCCGGTCGGCGACGGTGGCCATCACCTTCTCGACGTCGAACACCGCCATCGGCACGACGGTGGTGCCCGCGAGCAGCGCTGCGACGAACCCGGCCTTGTAGCCGAAGCTGTGGAAGAACGGGTTGATGATCAGGTAGTTGTCGTCCGGTGTGAGCTCGGCGCACTCGGCCCACGCCTGCGCGACCCCGATCAGCTGCCGGTGGGCGCTGAGTACGCCCTTGCTGCGCCCGGTCGTGCCGGAGGTGAACAGGATGTCGCAGACGTCGTCGGGGGAGACGGCCCGCGCCCGGGCGTCGGCCTCGGTGCGCGCGTCCACCGTCGCCGCGGCGAGGAAGTCGTCCCAGTCCACGACGCCGTCGGCCGGTGCGTCCGTCCCACCCAGCGGGACCCGCACCACGGTGGGCACGTGCAGACCGGGCGCGGCGGCGCGCAGAGCGGCGTACCGGTCCGTGCCGAGGAAGTCGCCGGCGACGACGAGGGCCTCGGCGCGGATGCGGTCGAGGATGTCGTGCGCCTCGGCCCCGGTGTAACGGGTGTTGACGGGGACGACGACGCCGCCGGCCCACTGGATCCCCAGCGCGGCGACCATCCAGTGGTGGGTGTTGGGCGACCAGATCGCGACGCGTGCACCGGGCCCGACGCCGTGGGCGACGAGCGCGGCGGCGAATTCGCGGACGCGATCGCGAAGTTGTGCGAACGTCGGTCGCACGTCGCCGTCGACGATCGCGATCCGGTCGGCGTACACCGATGCGGCGCGTTCGACGGCGGCCGGTGTGGTTCTCGGTTGTGCAGTCACGGAGCTCCCTACCTAGCAAGTGCTTGGTAGGTTATCGTACAGACGTGCATGAGAGCGAGAGACTGGACGACACGGGTTTGGCCGACACCGAATTCGCCGCGACCGTCCGCCGGTGGCTGGAGGAGAACCTGACCGGCGAGTTCGCCGACCTCAGAGGCAAGGGCGGACCGGGAAGCGAGCACGAGTTCTTCGAGGAGCGCCTGGCCTGGGACCGGCACCTTGCAGCCGCCGGATGGACCTGCATCGGCTGGCCCACCGAGCACGGCGGCCGCGGTGCCACCCTCGAGCAGCAGGTGATCTTCCACGAGGAGTACGCCAAGGCGAACGCGCCGGCGCGCGTGAACCACCTCGGCGAGGAACTCCTCGGCCCTACCCTGATCGCCTTCGGCACCGAGGAACAGAAGCGCCGCTTCCTGCCGGGGATCCGCAACGTCACCGAGCTGTGGGCGCAGGGCTACTCCGAGCCCGGTGCGGGTTCCGACCTGGCCAACGTCTCCACCACCGCCCGGCTCGAGGACGGGAAGTGGGTGATCAACGGCCAGAAGGTGTGGACGTCGCTCGCGCACGTCGCGCAGTGGGCGTTCGTGGTGTGCCGCACCGAACCCGGCTCGACCCGGCACCACGGCCTGAGTTTCCTGCTCGTGCCGCTCGATCAGCCGGGCGTGACGGTCCGGCCCATCCAGCAGCTCACCGGCACCTCCGAGTTCAACGAGGTCTTCTTCGACGACGCCGTCACCGACGCCGACCTCGTCGTCGGCGCGCCCGGCGACGGCTGGAAGGTCGCGATGGGCCTGCTCACCTTCGAGCGGGGTGTGTCGACCCTCGGCCAGCAGATCGGTTTCGCCCGGGAACTGCAGAGCATCGCGGATCTGGCGGTCTCGACCGGTGCGGCCGACGACCCGCACATCCGCGAACGGATCGCCCGCGCCCGCATCGGGCTGCGCGTCATGCGGGCCCACGCCGTGCGCACCCTCGGCGACGCCGACCCCGGCCAGGCGTCGGTGGCGAAGCTGCTGTGGGCCAACTGGCATCGCGACCTCGGTGCACTGGCGATGGACGTGCAGGGTCCCGCCTCGCTCACCGGACCGGACCACGACCACGCCGGCAACCCGTCGCTGCTGTCGGACCCCGAGCACCTCGAGCTCGCCGAATGGCAGCGGCTGTTCCTGTTCACCCGCGCCGACACCATCTATGGCGGATCCAACGAGATCCAGCGCAACATCATCGCCGAGCGCGTGCTCGGCCTTCCCCGAGAGGCCCGACCGTGAGCACTTCCCCCCTCGCCACCCCGCCCGTCGAAACGCCGGGCCACGGCCTGCTGAGCGGCAAGAAGGTCGTCGTCACCGCCGCCGCCGGCACAGGCATCGGGTTCGCGACCGCCCGTCGCGCCCTGCTCGAGGGCGGCGACGTGCTCGTCTCCGACTTCCACGAGCGCCGGCTCGGGGAGACGGTCGACAAGCTCGCCGCCGAGTTCCCGTCGCAGCAGGTGGAGTCCATCGTGTGCGACGTCTCCTCGACCGAGCAGGTCGATGCGCTGATCACCGGTGCCGCCGAGCGGCTCGGGCGCATCGACGTGCTGGTCAACAACGCTGGACTCGGCGGCGAGACCCCCGTCGTCGACATGACCGACGAGCAGTGGGACCGTGTCCTCGACATCACCCTCACGAGCACCTTCCGGGCGACGCGCGCGGCGCTGCGCTACTTCCGGTCGGCCGACCACGGCGGCGTCCTCGTCAACAACGCCTCCGTGCTCGGGTGGCGTGCGCAGCATTCGCAGGCGCACTACGCGGCCGCCAAGGCCGGCGTGATGGCGCTGACCCGCTGCTCGGCGATCGAGGCCGCCGAGTACGGGGTCCGGATCAACGCCGTCGCGCCGTCGATCGCGCGGCACGCCTTCCTCGCGAAGGTCACGAGCGAGGAACTGCTCGACCGGCTCGCCTCCGACGAGGCGTACGGGCGGGCCGCGGAGGTCTGGGAGATCGCTGCGACCATCGCCATGCTCGCCAGCGACTACACCACGTACCTGACCGGCGAG
>NZ_JAUIZP010000073.1:0-23254 GCF_041414735.1 Rhodococcus sp. GXMU-t2271 | reverse complement strand
TGCTCGACCGGCTCGCCTCCGACGAGGCGTACGGGCGGGCCGCGGAGGTCTGGGAGATCGCTGCGACCATCGCCATGCTCGCCAGCGACTACACCACGTACCTGACCGGCGAGGTCGTCTCGATCTCGTCGCAGCGGGCCTGACCCGTGCGCGGTTCCGGTAGCTGCCGCTACCGGAACCGCGCACGGCAGCCCTGAAAGGATGCCTCCATGACTCCTCCCAGAGACGATGCCGCCAAGTCCGGGCGCCGGGCCGAGCTGCTCGACATCGCCGCGGAACTGTTCGCCTCGCGCGGGGTGCGTGCCACCACCGTGCGCGACATCGCCGACGCCGCAGGCATCCTGTCGGGCAGTCTCTACCACCACTTCGACTCCAAGGAGTCGATGGTCGACGAGATCCTGCGGGGATTTCTCGACGACCTGTTCGGTCGCTACCGCGAGATCGTCGCCTCGGGTTCGGACTCCCGCGCCACCCTCGAGGCGCTCATCACCGCGTCGTACGAGTCGATCGACAAATCGCACGCCGCGGTCGCGATCTACCAGGACGAGGCCAAGCGGCTCGTGGAGAACGAGCGGTTCTCCTACATCTCCGACCGCAACACCGAATTCCGCGACCTGTGGGTGGGGGTGATCGAGCGCGGCATCGCCGACGGCACGTTCCGGCCGGACGTCGACGTCGAACTCGTCTTCCGGTTCCTGCGCGACACCGTGTGGGTGGCCGTGCGCTGGTACCGGCCCGGCGGCACCCTCACCGCCGACAAGGTGGCCCAGCAGTACCTGTCCATCGTGCTCGACGGACTTGCCAATCCCTGAACCGACTTTCCCGGAACCGACTAGGAGTCCCTCATGACCGAGGTATACATCGTCGATGCGGTACGCACCCCGATCGGCAAGAAGAACGGCGGCCTGTCCGGCGTCCACCCCGCCGACCTGGGCGCGCACGTGATCAAGGCGGTCGTGGACCGCACCGGCATCGACCCGAGCGACGTCGACGACGTCGTCTTCGGCTGTGTCGACGCCATCGGCGGCCAGGCCGGCAACATTGCCCGCACCGCGTGGCTCGCTGCCGGCTACCCGCAGCACGTCCCCGGCGTCACCGTCGACCGGCAGTGCGGGTCGAGCCAGCAGGCCCTGCACTTCGGTGCGCAGGCCATCCTGTCCGGCACCGCCGACCTCATCGTCGCCGGCGGCGTGCAGAACATGTCGCAGATCCCGATCTCGGCGGCCATGATCGTGGGGCAGCAGTACGGCTTCGACACCCCGTTCGGGGGGTCGACCGGCTGGACCGAGCGTTACGGCGACCAGGAGGTCTCGCAGTTCCGCGGTGCCGAGATGATCGCCGACAAGTGGGATCTCAGTCGTGAGGACCTCGAACGCTGGGCGCTGCAGAGCCACGAGCGGGCCAAGGCGGCCATCGCCGGGGGCCGCTTCGAGGGCGAGATCGTCCCGCTCGGCGACGCCACCGTCGACGAGGGGCCCCGCGAGACGAGCCTCGAGAAGATGGCGTCCCTCGCGACGCTCGTCGAGGGCGGCAGGCTCACCGCCGCCGTCGCCAGCCAGATCTCCGACGGTGCGTCGGCGGTACTGCTCGCCTCCGACGAGGCCGTGCGCAAGTACGGACTGAAGCCTCGTGCACGGATCCATCACCTCAGCGCCCGCGGCGACGACCCGATCTTCATGCTCAGCGCGCCCATCCCGGCCACGCAGCACGCGCTGGCGAAGACCGGCCTGAGCATCGACGACATCGATCTGATCGAGATCAACGAGGCCTTCGCCCCCGTCGTGCTGGCCTGGATCAAGGAGATCGGCGCAGACCCGGCCAAGGTCAACGTCAACGGTGGCGCCATCGCGCTGGGTCACCCGCTCGGCGCCACCGGCACCAAGTTGATGGCGACGCTGCTCAACGAGCTCGAGCGCCGCGAGGGCCGGTACGGCCTGCTGACGATCTGCGAGGGCGGCGGCACCGCGAACGTGACGATCATCGAGCGCGTGTAGCCGGGCGGCTGCGCTGCCGGTGTGTCCTTCGGGCTGTCAGGGCAGCCCGAAGGACACACCGGCGCGTCAGCGCAGGGTCGGGTCGGTGACGCGGTCGCTGCTCCCGGCGGTGCGGAACACGTGGTCCGCGAGATCGGCGAGCGGATCGGCGGGCAGGACGTGGACGATCTGCTGGTGCACGACGCCGCCGTCCGGGCACCAGACGACCACCCGCCGGGGCCCGGGCGCCACCTGGTGGGCGACCATCGATCCGGACGGCTCGACGGGCAGACTGCGGGTGTCACCGTCCGCGTCGGGGTCCACGCGGCAGCTCTCCGGGTGGACGGGCACGCCGTGCACCGTCACCTTCACCCGCTCGCGGCCCGCGACGACGTCGGCGGTGGCGGTCGCCTGTGCCGTGGCCGGAACAACCACTGCCGCAACGATCGTGGACAACGCCGCCGCCGTCGCACCTGCATACCCGAATCGCATGGTTTCTCCCTCCCGCGCGGGCTCTCCCACCCGTCGGGCACAGCGTACAAGTGGGCGGCGGCTCAGGACCGGAAGGACACCCGGGCGTGCATGCCGTCCGGCATGAGGGTGAGTCGCTCGGCGACCTTCAGCCGGTAGCCGGGATCCATCGCCAGGTCGTAGCGGCGCAACAGGGTTCCCAGCACGAGGGTTGCCTCGTGCAGCGCGAATTGCCGTCCGATGCAGGCGCGTTCTCCGGTGCCGAACGGCTTGTACACGTGCGCGGGCCGGGCCCGGACCTGTTCGGGCAGGAAACGGTCGGGGTCGAACTCGTCGGCGTCGTCGCCCCACACCGCGCGGTCCCGGTGCACCGCGGGCAGCAGCACGAGCACCCAGTCGCCGGCGCGCATCCGGTACCGGCCGCCCAGAGTGGTGTCCACCTTCGCCTCCCGTGCGTACGCGGGCGCCGTCGGCCACAGCCGCAGCGCCTCGTCGAGCACCCGACGGACGTACCGCAGCTTGGCGATCTGTTCGAAGGCCGGCTCGCCGTCGCCCCAGACCTCCTCGACCTCCGCCCGCGCCCGCGTGTAGGCCTCCGGGTCGCGCATCAGGTAGTACAGGGCGAACGACAAAGCGCCCGAGGTGGTTTCGTGTCCGGCGACGAGGAAGGTGAGTACCTGGTTGCGGATGTTGACGGCGTCGAGCTTGTTCGGATCGCCCTCCCGGGACGCCCGCAGCATCAGCTCGAGCAGGTCGTCGGGGGCGGGGCCGGGCGCATCGCTCCTGCTACGGATCACCGCGTCGACGACGTCGTGCATGTGCGCCCGGTCGAGGTCGTACTGTCGCTTGGCGGCGGGGAAGAGGAAGCGCCCGACGACGGGAACGGTGCGCAGCATGCTGCGCTGCGAGAACGACAGTCCGCCGACCATCGCCTCGACGAACGGATGCCGCTCTTCGCGTTCGAACGGCTCGAACGAGTAGCTGAACCCGGTGCGGCCGATGGTTTCCAGCGTCAGTTTCGTCATGTCCGCGGCGACGGCGACGTCGCCGCCGCTGCGTGCCCGGCGGTCCCAGTGCGCGACGAGCTGGGCAGTGACGTCGAGCATCGTCGCGTGGTACCGGCGCATCGCCTGCTGCGTGAACGCCGGCATCAGCAACTCGTGGGCGCGACGCCAGTTCGGTTCCTCGTTGTAGGCGGTGAACAGCCCGTCGCCACCGATCGCCCGCAGGGCCTCCACGCCCGGCGCGAGGTGCTTGGCGAAGCGCTTCTCGTCGGACAGCTCGGCCGTGAGTTCGCCGGAGCAGACGAACACGAAGCGGCGGCCGAATGCGGTGCGTTCGAACACCGGGCCGAGGGCTTTGTGGGTGGCCATCGAGTTCTGCACCGGGGTCTTCAGCGACATGCCCAGGACGTCGCCGGCGAGGGGCAGGCGTTTCGGCGGGCGTGGAATCTCCGTGTCGAACACTCGCGACGTGGCCATGACCATGCTCCGACCCCCAGTTATTGAACCCGCGTACAGTAGTCACGCTACGCCGGGACGGATACCTGTCAAGAACTAGATTGGATCCGTGGCCCAACCCCGCCGACGTCTCGACCCCGAGCAGCGCCGCGCGCAACTGCTCGACATCGGCGCGCGCCTGTTCGCCGAGCGAGCCTACGAGGACGTGTGGATCGAGGAGGTCGCCGAACTTGCGGGGGTCTCACGCGGCCTGATGTACCACTACTTTCCGACCAAGCGGGACTTCATGGCGGCGGTCGTCCAACGCGAATCGGACCGGCTGCTCGCCGTCACCGAACCCGATCCGCGGCTCACCGTCGCCGAGCGGATCACCGCGGGCCTCGACGCCTACCTCGACTACGTCGCCTCGCACCGGCAGGGCGTCGCGGCGGTCAACCGGGCCGCGGACTCCGCCGATGCGGGTATCCGCGCGATCGTCGATACCGAACTCGGAGTGCAGCAGGAACGCATCCTCGACGCCCTCGCCCCGCCCGACGACGAACGCGAACTCGTCGCGGTCGCCGTGCAGGGCTGGATCGCGCTCGTGCGCAGCGTGTGCGTCGACTGGCACGATCACCCCACCGTCACCGAGGCGCAGCTGCGGGAGCTGTGCCTGAACGCTCTGCGCGGGATGCTCGGCGGTCGCCTCGGCTGATGTTCCGGCGTTACCCTCGGTTCATGTGCCGGAACATCACGGAGCTGCGCGGGCTCGAGCCGGCAGCGACCGACGAGGAGATCGAGGCCGCCGCCCGGCAGTACGTGCGCAAGGTCAGCGGCGTCCACAAGCTCTCCGACGCCACCCGCGAACCGTTCGAGGAGGCCGTCGCCGAGGTCACGGCCGTCACCATGCGGCTGCTCGACCGGCTCCCGCCGCGCCGGCAGCCACCGCCGACGGTGCCCCCGCTGCGCCGGCCGGAGGTGCAGGCGCGGATCGCAGCTCGCGGCTGACCGGGTCGCGGATGGATCTGCTCGCGCTTCGGGAATTCGCGCCGTCCGCGGAGGGGGCGAATCCCGAAGGCGCAAGCAGATTTCCGTACGTCTATGCGCGCGACTCCTGACCGCGCAGCGCGGCCATCGCGTCGATCCGCTCGACGGCCTCGGCGACGATGCGGTCGATCAGTTCCTGGCAGCTCGGCAGGTCGTCGAGCATGCCGACGACCTGCCCGGAGGCGAGCACACCGGCCTCGGTGTTGCCCTCGACGAGCCCGGCCTTGAGCAGCATGGGGGTGTTGGCCGCCATGATGATCTGTTGCCACGTGCGGTCGCTCGCCCGCTTCATCGCGATGCCGTCCTTCACGAGCGTCGACCACTTCATCCCGGTCATGGCCTTGAACTTGGCCGCGTTCCTGGCGGCGGCGACGAGACCTTTCGCGTAGCTGCCACGTTCGAGGCTGTCCACGAGTTCGGTGTTGAGCACCCGGTGCGGCATGCCGTCGACCTTGACCGAGACCGTCGTGTCCTGCAGACCCCGGCTCAGATACTCCTGCTTCACCGAATCGGGCACGGCGCTGTCGCTGGTGAGCAGGAACCGGGTGCCCATGGCGACGCCGGCCGCCCCGTAGGCGAGCGCCGCTGCCAGGCCTCGGCCGTCGAAGAACCCGCCGGCCGCGACGACCGGGATGTCGACGGCGTCGAGCACGCTCGGCAGCAGCAGCGTGGTGGCCACCGGTCCGGTGTGCCCGCCGCCCTCGCCGCCCTGCACGATCACCGCGTCGGCTCCCCAGGAGGCTACCTTCACCGCGTGCTTCGCGGCGCCGATGGACGGGATGACCACGACGCCGTGGTCCTTGAGCTTGGCGATCAGTTCCTTCCTGGGCGCGAGCGCGAAGGAGGCGACCCGGACGTTCTCGCGGATGAGCAGGTCGATGCGCTGGGCGGCGTCGGACGCATCGGCTCGGATGTTCACGCCGAAGGGCTTGTCCGTCGCCGCCTTGGTCTTCGCGACGGCGACCTCGAGTTCCTCGTACGTCATCGTCGCCGAGGCCAGGATGCCGAGGCCGCCCGCATTGGAGGTGGCGGCGGTCAGCCGGGGGCCGGACACCCAGCCCATGCCGGTCTGGACGATCGGATGCTCGATGCCGACGAGGTCGGTCAGTGCCGTCGTCAGGCGTGGACTCATACCGCCACCTCCCGGTCTCGCAGTCCACGCGGATCGAGGACCTCGCGGATCAGGCGCAGTTCCTCGGCGGTGGGCTCCCGGGTGACTGTGGCCTCGTCGAGGCCGGCCACCTCGAAGGAGGTGTTCTCGGCGACCTGCTCGGCGGTGACACCCGGGTGCAGGGTCAGCGCCCGGAACGTGTGGCCGGGGCCGCCGAAGTCGAACGAGCCCAGATTGGTGACGACCCGGTGCAGGTGCAGGAACCGGAACGCCGGGTTGGCCGGATCGACCTGGTCGTAGCCGACACCGGAGACGATGTCGACCCGGTCGCAGAACACCCGCGAATTGTGCTTGCCGACCCAGTAGCTCGTCGCGTGGTTGATCGTGTTGCCGGGGGCGCCGCGCACACCGAACATCTGCCGGGTCGGGTGCTGCAGCGGCCCGAACGCCGACAGGTTCTGGTTGCCGTGCCGGTCGATCTGGTTGGCGCCCATCACGACGTGGCGGCGGCCGGAGGCGACGACGTCGAACACCTTGCGGAACGGCATCCAGCCCTCGATCGGGCCCTTCGCGCCGACGGCGGGGGTGTCGGCCAGGATCAGGGCCTCGCCGTCGGTGATGAGCAGATCCGGTTCGGTGGTCAGCCGCGCGAGGCGCGCACCGATGAGCGGCAGTGTCGCCATGGGGCTGGCCATGATCTCGCCGGCGCCGGCGAAGATCTCGGCGCATGCGATGGCGCAGTACTCGGCGCGGGTCACCGTGCCGGAGGTCTGCGGGGTGGTCGTCTCGGTCATGCCTGCTCCTCGCTGAAGGCCTGCACTGCGGCCTGGTAGTCCTCTTCGCTGCCCGAGAGGAAGCGGTCGACGAATGCCTGCCACGCCTGCGGGTCCTTCGCCGATTCGGCGTAGTGGCGCTGGAACTTCTCGTCGCGACCGTAGCTGTCGCCGGCAAGGGTGAAGTGGGCGCCGTTCGGTGCCTCGACGACCCCGTCGACCATCATGCGGTTGAGGACGAGGGACTGCAGGGGGACGGACTTGACGAGTTCCTCGGTCTCGACGATGCGTTCGACCGAGACGTACCGCTTCTCGGCAGCCAGGCAGTACAGGTCGTCGAAGTAGGGGTCGACGCCGGTGTAGGCGGCGTTGCCGTGCGCATCGCCGAGGTTCAGATGCACCAGGGACGCATCGAGATTCAGCGCCGGCATCGCGATCAGCGTCTCGGCCTCGCCCGACTCGTGGGGGTACGGCGAGGTGACGGTCTGCAGCTCGCCCTCCCAGAAGTCGACGACGGCCGAGCCCAGGCCGGCGCGGATCGGCAGGAACGGCAGCCGGGCGGCGGCCGCCTCGAGGCCGCACTTGACCATGCCCTCGTCCATCTCCCGCGCGACGATCTCGCCGTTGGTGCGGGCCTTGGCGAACCACGGGTCGTAGAACGGGGCCGAGTCGAGGGAGACGAACCCGTAGTACGCCTTCTTCACCTTTCCGGCCGAGCACAGCAGTCCCAGGTCCGGGCCTCCGTAGGTCACGACCGTCAGGTCCTTCACATCCGAGCGCAGGATCGCGCGGACGAGCGCCATCGGCTTGCGCCGCGACCCCCAGCCGCCGATGCCGATCGTCATGCCGCTGCGCAGCTCGCCGACCACGTCGTCGAGCGACATCCTCTTGTCACGCATGGTGTTTCATGTCTCCTGATCAGTGGTTGGCGCGCGGTTTGCCGGTGGCGACGAACTCGTCCCGGTGCTCGTCCGCGATGCCGGCGAGGTTGAGTTCGAAGGTGAAACCCTGCTCGAATCGGTAGCTTTCCTTCACGTCCACCGGATCGATGCCGTTGATGGCTTCCTTGGCGCACCTGATGACGCGGGTGTCCTTCGCCGCGATCTTCCCGGCGATCTCGCGGGCGGTGGCGTCGAGGTCGGCGCGCGGGACCACCTTGTAGACGGAACCGAAGTGCTCGAGCTGCTGGGCGGTGACGTTCTGCGCCGTGTAGTAGAGGGTTCGCATCATGTGCTGCGGCACGAGCCGGGCGAGGTGGGTGGCGGCGCCGAGCGCGCCGCGGTCCACCTCGGGCAGGCCGAAGACGGCGTCGTCGGAGGCGACGATGACGTCGGCGTTGCCGACGAGGCCGACGCCGCCGCCGACGCAGAACCCGTTCACGGCGACCACGACGGGCACGGCGCAGTCGTAGACGGCGGCGAAGGCGGCGGCGCAGCCGCGGTTGGCGCCGATGAGGGCGTCGTGCCCGTCGGTGGCCTGCATCTCCTTGATGTCGACGCCGGCGTTGAAGCCGCGGCCCTCCGCACGCAGGATCACCACGTGCGTGGCCGGATCCTTGCCTGCGGCCAGGACCGCGTCGGCCAGTTCGAACCACCCCTGGGAGGGGATGGCGTTCACAGGCGGGTAGTCGACGGTGACCGTGGTGATGCCCGCGCCGTCGGTGGTCGAGGTGATGCCCATGGCAGGTTCCTAACGTCTGTACCGAACCAAGCGATTGCTTGGTAAGTTAGCACATGCGGGGCGAAGACCCCAGGGAGCGGAATCGTGGAGGCGGGGCGAGCGTGTCGCCCGGATTCCCCGGCAACGACATCTATTCGAGGAGAAGACATAGTGAGCGGACTGGTCAACGGGCGCGTCGTGATCGTCACCGGCGCGGGGCGCGGCATCGGGCGGGCCCACGCGCTGGCCTTCGCGGCCGAAGGCGCGAAGGTCGTGGTCAACGACATCGGGGCCGGCGCGGACGGTTCCGCGACGGGGGAGAGCCCCGCGGAGCAGGTCGTCGCGGAAATCCGCGCGGCCGGCGGCGAGGCCGTCGTCAACGGTGACGACGTCGCCGACTGGGCCGGCGCGCAGAACCTGGTGCAGACGGCCCTGGACGCCTTCGGGCGGCTCGACGTCCTGGTCAACAACGCCGGATTCCTGCGGGATCGCATGCTCGCCAACATGAGCGAGGAGGAGTGGGATGCGGTGATCCGGGTGCACCTCAAGGGCCACTTCGCCCCGATGCGGCACGCGATGGCGTACTGGCGCGGGGAGGCGAAGGCCGGCAACCCGGTCGACGCCCGCATCGTCAACACCAGCTCGGGCGCCGGCCTGATGGGCAGCATCGGCCAGGGCAACTACGCCGCCGCCAAGGCCGGGATCGCCGCTCTCACGATCCAGGCCGCCGCGGAGTTCGCGCGCTACGGCGTCACCGTCAACGCGATCGCGCCGGCCGCGCGGACCCGCATGACCGTGGGCGCGGGCGGCGCGATGGCCGAGTCGATGGCCGCCCCCGAGGAGGGCTTCGACGCGATGGCCCCGGAGAACGTCTCACCGCTGGTGGTGTGGCTCGGCAGCGCCGAGTCGAAGGAGGTCACCGGCCGGGTGTTCGAGGTCGAGGGCGGCAAGGTCTCCGTCGCCGACGGCTGGCGGCACGGCGAGGCGATCGACAAGGGCGAGCGCTGGGATCCGAAGGAACTCGGTCCGGTCGTGGAGAAGCTGATCGCGCGCAGCGAGCCCCCGACCCCGGTCTACGGGGCCTGATCAGTCGTGCGCGCTTTCGGTAGCGTCCGCTACCGAAAGCGCGCACGGGTGGGGGCGACTATGCGGGCGAACGGACGATGATGGTGGTGCCGGGGAAGTACGCGGCCAGCTCGGTGCGGGCGTGCTTGAGGGTCGCGGTGCCGTAGCCCTGCTTGCGCAGCTCCGGGTGGACCCAGATCGCGACGTCGACCTCGTGGCCCTGCAACTCGCCGAACGCGAAACCGACCGGCTTGGGTTCGGTGCCGGACAGGTCCTCGGCGACCAGCCACACCGCGGACTCGTCGTCGATGCGCGACAGGCCGGCGGCGCGTTCCTGCTCGACCCGGTCCTCGCCGGCGTCGCCGAGCTGCTCTTCGCACCGCGCGCGGAACAGCTCGCGGTCTCGATCGCTGTTGCTGAACTGACGCAGCCGGAAGTGGGCACCGGTGGCGTACGGACGCTCGGCGGCCGTCCACTTCAGCACCGCGTCGAGGTCGTCGAGTTCCTCCCGGATCTTCTTCCGCTCCGCCTTGGTCAGCCGCCGGAACGGAAGGTTGAGCACCGCCTCGGCGCAGGACTCGTTCGTGTCGAGCAGCCGTGCGACGGTCGTGACGGCCTCGGCTCGGTCGTTGCTCTCGACGATGGCATCGAGGACCTCGTGCCGGCGTTCGAGCGCGCGCAGCAGTGCCGCGGCGATCTCCCGCTTGTCGAGTACCCGGTCGTGGTCGGCGGTTGTCATCGGGTGACATCCCTTCTCGAGAGCAGCTCGACCGGGCACCCCGTTGGTTCGTGCCCGGCCGTGCCGGCTCCCGCGAAGATCACTCGCACACCACCACCGGGATGACCCGATCCGTCCAGGACTGATAATTGTCGAAATCCGCGTACATCGCCACCAGCCGCGGCCAGTAGTGCGACCGTTCCTCGGGCGTCGCCACCCGCGCCGTCATCTGCCGCACCCGCGAGCGCACCTGCACGGTCACCCGCGGATCGGCGCGGATGTTGCGGAACCACAGCGGGTGCTGGGGCAGGCCGCCCTGGGAGGCGACGAGCACCACCCGCTCACCGTCCTCGAGGAACAGCAGGGGAACGGTCCGTGGCTGCCCCGTCTTCCGGCCCGTCGTCGTGACCAGGCAGACGGGGATGCCCCACGGGAAAGCGCTGCCCACCCGCCACTTTCCACCGATCCGGCCTCCGGTGGCCTGGTAGGCCGCCACGTTGGCGCGCGACATCCACTTGATGATCGGCACGGTCCACTTCGAATCGAGGCCCTTCGGCGCGGCGGCTGGGCTCATGTCAGATCCGCTCGATGATCGTGCCGGTCGCCAGCGCGCCGCCGGCGCACATGGTGATCAGCGCGGTCGACCCGTCGCGGCGCTCGAGCTCGTGCAGGGCGGTGGTGATCAGCCGCGAGCCGGTGGAGCCGACGGGGTGACCCAGCGCGATCGCGCCACCGTTCACGTTGACCTTGTCCATGTCGGGCTCGTGCACCCGGGCCCACGACAGCAGCACCGACGCGAACGCCTCGTTGACCTCGAACAGGTCCAGGTCGCCGATCGTCATCCCGGACTTGTCGAGGACGCGGCTCGTCGCCTGCACCGGACCGTCGAGATGGAATTCGGGTTCGGCGCCGACGAGGGCCTGCGAGACGATCCGGGCCCGCGGCTTCAGGCCCAGCGCGGCGGCG
The DNA here is from genome assembly GCF_041414735.1 of Rhodococcus sp. GXMU-t2271. Classification (NCBI taxonomy): domain Bacteria; kingdom Bacillati; phylum Actinomycetota; class Actinomycetes; order Mycobacteriales; family Nocardiaceae; genus Rhodococcus; species Rhodococcus sp. GXMU-t2271. The sequence goes on along the minus strand of NZ_JAUIZP010000073.1, from coordinate 12,032 downwards.
CGGTCGGAATCCATGAGCAGCACCGCGGCTGCGCCGTCGGAGATCTGCGACGAGGTACCGGCGGTGTGGACGCCGCCGTCGAGGACCGGCTTCAGCTTCGCGAGCGACTCCGCGGTCGTCTCACGCAGACCCTGGTCGCGGGCGACGGTCTGCTTCTCGCCGGTGAGGGCGCCCGCCTTGTCGACGACGGGCGCGACGACGGGCAGTACCTCGCGGTCGAAGCGGCCCTCGTCCCAGGCCTGCTTGGCCAGTGCCTGCGACCGGACGCCGAGGGCGTCGACGTCCTCGCGGGTGATGCCGCGCCGGCGGGCGATGCGCTCGGCCGCCTCGAACTGGTTGGGCATGTCGATGTTCCACGACTCGGGACGGCGTGGGCCGGCGAGTTCGCCGACGTTCGCGCCGAGCGGAACCTGGGACATGGCCTCGATACCGCAGGCGATGCCGACGTCGATGGCGCCGGTGGCGATGAGCCCCGCGATCAGATGGTTGGCCTGCTGAGCCGACCCGCACTGGCAGTCGACCGTGGTCGCGCCGACCTGCCACGGCAGTCCGGCGTGCAGCCACGCGGTGCGGGTGATGTTGTTGGACTGCGCGCCGGCCTGCGTGACGCACCCGCCGATCACCTGTTCGACGAGGGTGGGATCGAGGCCCGCGCGTTCGAGCAGTCCGCTCTGGGCGGCCCCGAGGATCTCGGCGGCATGCAGGCCGGCGAGCCAGCCGCCGCGCTTGCCGATCGGGGTGCGTGCCGCCTCGACGATGACTGGTGTGCCCACGGTGGGCTCCTTTCTGATCCTTGTCCTCGCAAAGTAGAACAGGTTTTCGTGGCGGACAAGACGTGGTCCGAATGATCGGGACTTGGCGATTCCTTGGCCTCCGGGCCGCCCTGTGCTTGAATGCTTTTAGAACGTGTTCCACATCACGACCCGGTGCACTCGTCAGGGTAGGAGAGAATTCAGTGGCGCAGCCCAACATCCCCGAAGACATCGACTTCACCGATCCGGATCTCTACGCCGAGCGGATGCCGTTCGAGGAGTTCGCCGAGCTGCGTAGGACCGCCCCCGTCTGGTGGAACAAGAAATCCCCGGACGTCGGCGGGTTCCACGACGAGGGATTCTGGGTCGTGTCGCGGCACGAGGAGGTCCGTGAGGTCTCCCGCCGCAGCGACGTGTTCTCCAACTGGGAGAACACCGCGATCCCGCGATTCAACGACGACATCCCGCGCGAGGCCATCGAACTGCAGCGGCACGTCCTGCTCAACAAGGACGCCCCCGAGCACACCAAGCTGCGCAAACTCGTCGCCCGCGGCTTCACCCCCCGCGCCATCAACGGCCTCCGGGCCGAGCTGAACGCCCGCGCGAAGAAGATCGTCGAGGACGCGTGCCAGGCCGGCCGGGGCGACTTCGTCACCCAGGTCGCCGCGGAACTGCCCCTGCAGGCCATCGCCGAACTGATCGGCGTCCCGCAGGAGGACCGGGACAAGATCTTCGAGTGGTCGAATCAGATGACCGGATACGACGACCCGGACAACACCGCCGACCCCGCGGCCGCGTCGATGGAGGTCCTCGGCTACGCGTACCAGATGGCTGCCGCGCGCAAGGAGTGTCCGGCCGACGACATCGTCACCACGCTGATCGAGGCGGACATCGACGGGGACGAGCTCTCACCCGAGGAGTTCGGCTTCTTCTTCATCGTGCTCGCCGTCGCCGGCAACGAGACCACCCGCAACGCGATCACGCACGGCATGGCGGCATTCCTCGACAATCCCGAGCAGTGGGAGATCTTCAAGCGGGACCGGCCGAAGACCGCGGCCGACGAGATCATCCGCTGGGCCACGCCGGTCATCTCGTTCCAGCGCACCGCCCTCGAGGACACCGAACTCGGCGGGCAGACGATCCACAAGGGTGACCGCGTCGTGATGCTGTACGCGTCGGCGAACAACGACGAGGAGGTGTTCGACAACCCCCGGACGTTCGACATCCTGCGAGATCCCAACCCGCACCTCGCCTTCGGCGGAACCGGTGCGCACTACTGCCTCGGCGCCAACCTGGCGCGGATGGAGATCGACCTCGTCTTCAACGCGATCGCCGACTACATGCCCGACATCACCAAGGTCGCCGACCCGCGCCGGTTGCGGTCCGGCTGGCTCAACGGACTCAAGGAGTTCCGGGTGGACTACAGGACGGAGGGCGGCTGCCCCGTCGAGCACTGACCGGATGCGACGGCGCGGGAGATCGGAATCCTTCCGCGTCGCCGTGCCTTCCGCAGGCGCCGGTCGTCCTTCGGATCCCGGCGGTTCCCGGATCGGCGCGCGGAGGGACGGCGGACGGAAGGGGAGTACCGCAGAAACCGACGACGTGGGTGCACCCCGCCGAAATTGGGGGTGAGGGCGGGGTGCCCGGCCACGGTATTCGGCCCGCCGGGGCCCGGTAGCTTCCGGTCCTGCTGACCGGGACCGGGCGGGCCGAACCGCGGCGATCTCGCGTGCAGCAGGCCCGGGTCTGGTGTTCCACCCAGTGAGACGCCTTCTCCCGTGTGCCGCGGTTGCGGAAATAGTGTCACGTGCTCCCCGGAACGGAATCGGCGAAAGGCTTCGAGCATGGTGGATTGGGCAGAGGAATGCGACGTCCTCGTCGTGGGATCCGGGGCGGGAGGCTGCTGCGGCGCCTACACCGCCGCCCGTGAGGGACTGTCGGTCGTCCTGGTCGAGGCCTCCGAGTACTTCGGCGGCACGACCGCCTACTCCGGCGGCGGTGGGGTCTGGTTCCCCACCAACGCCGTGCTGCGCCGGGCCGGCGACGACGACACCATCGACGACGCCCTGACCTACTACCACTCGGTCGTCGGCGACCGCACCCCCCGCGATCTGCAGGACGCCTACGTCCGCGGCGGCGCACCCCTGATCGACTACCTCGAGGCCGACGAGGACATCGAGTTCACCGCCTACCCGTGGCCGGACTACTTCGGCAAGGCTCCCAAGGCCAGCGCGAAGGGTCGCCACATCGCACCGACCCCGCGGTCCGTCGTCGACGACCCGGAACTCAACGAATCCGTCCGTGGGCCGCTGGGTCGCGAGCGCAACGGGGATCCGTTGCCGGACAAGCTGATCGGCGGACGTGCCCTCATCGGCCGGTTCCTGCTCGCCATGCGCAAGTACCCGAACGTGCAGTTGCACCGGAACACCGCGCTCGAGGAACTCGTCGTCGAGGACGGCGCCGTGGTCGGCGCGATCGTCTCCCACGGCGACCAGCGGCGGGCGGTGCGGGCCCGCAAGGGCGTCGTGCTCGCCGCCGGCGGATTCGACCACAACGACGAGATGCGCGCGCAGTACGGCGTCCCCGGCGCGGCCCGCGATTCGATGGGGCCGTGGTCCAACCTCGGCAAGGCGCACCAGGCGGCCATCGCGATCGGCGCCGACGTCGACCTGATGAGCGAGGCGTGGTGGTCGCCGGGGCTGACCCACCCCGACGGGCGCTCGGCCTTCGCGTTGTGCTTCACCGGCGGCATCTTCGTCGACCAGGACGGCAACCGCTTCACCAACGAGTACGCGCCCTACGACCGGCTCGGCCGCGACATCATCGCCCGGATGGACAAGGGCGAGATGACGCTGCCGTTCTGGATGATCTACGACGACCGGGGCGGCGTCGTGCCGCCGATCGCGGCGACGAACGTCCCGCTCGTGGAGACCGAGAAGTACGAGGCGGCGGGACTGTGGAAGACCGCCGACACGCTCGCCGAACTCGCCGGGCAGATCGGAGTGCCGGCCGAGGCGCTCGAAGCGACCGTCGCGCGGTTCAACCGCCTCGCCGCCACCGGCGTCGACGAGGACTTCGGCCGCGGGGACGAGCCCTACGACGTGGCGTTCACCGGCGGCGGCTCGGCACTGGTCCCGATCGAGAAGGGCCCGTTCCACGCCGCGCAGTTCGGCATCTCGGACCTCGGCACCAAGGGCGGCCTGCGCACCGACACCGTCGGCCGCGTGCTCGACGGCGCCGGGACGCCCATCGCCGGGCTGTACGCGGCGGGCAACACGATGGCCGCCCCGAGCGGCACCGTCTACCCCGGCGGCGGCAACCCGATCGGCACCAGCGCGCTGTTCGCCCACCTGGCGGTCCGGCACATGGCCGGAGCGTAGGAACGCCGCCACTCGTCCGGTCCCGCTCAGTGGGTCCTGCGTCACACTCGGAGCACTCCGTCCGTACGGTTCACATCGACGAACCGTAGGAGTTTTCATGAGTACATCGTTCGCACCCGAACGGACACCCTCGACCCGTGCCGAACGCCGCTACGAGCGGACCCGACCCGTGTGGGCGGTGGTGGCCATTCTCATCGCCGTCGAGGTCATCAGCGCATTCGAGACGTCGATGATGTACGCGGCGCTGCCGACGTTCGCCCGGGTCTTCGAGGCGGACGCCTCCGCGGTCGGATGGACCGTGACGGCGTTCCTGCTGGTGGCGGCGGCCTCGGCGGCGGTGTGCGGCCGGCTCGGCGACATGTACGGCCGCGAACGGGTGCTGATGTTCGTGCTGGCCTGCGCCGCCACCGGCTCCGTCGTCAGCATGGCGTTCGGGACCCTCGAGGCCATCATCGCCGGCCGGGCGATCCAGGGGGTGGCGGGCGCGATCCTGCCGCTGTGCATCGGGCTCGCCCGTGAGCATCTGCCCGCGGAACGCGTCCCGATGGCCGTTGCACTGATCTCCGGGTCCGCCGTCGCGGCCGGGGCCGCCTCCCTGCTTGTCGCCGGCATTCTCATCGACCTCGGCGACTGGCGGTACATCTTCGTCGTCGCCGCGGCCTACGCCCTCGTCTGCCTGTTCCTGGTCGAGGCCGTACTGCCGTGGCGGCGTCGCAGCCACCATCGGCAGCCGATCGACGTCGTGGGCGCGACCGGCCTGGCGACGGCCGTGGCCGCCGTCCTGTTCGGGTTGACCCAGAGCCGCGCCTGGGGCTGGAGCGACGGCCGCGTCCTCGCACCGATCGTCGTCGGTGCGGCGATCTTCGCCTGGTGGGTGTGGTGGGAGCTCGGCCGGCCGTCCCCGATCGTGAACCTGCGCCTGCTCGCCGAACGCAACGTCGCGCTGACGATGCTCGCCGGGGTGGCCCTCGGCGTCGGGCCGATCGGGGTCGGGACGATGATCATCCCGATCATCATGCAGAGCCCCACCTCCGCGCCGTTCGGCCTGGGACTCTCACCCACCTACGCCGGAACGCTGTCGTTCGTCGGCGCGATGATCGGCATGGCGTTCACGCCCGTCGCCGGCCGGATCGCCGCCGCGGTGGGGGCACGGTCGTCGCTGCTGCTCGGCAGTGCGGTCTTCCTCGTGGCGTGCGCCGGATTCTTCTTCTTCCGGGCCTCGGTGATCGGGATGACGCTGCTGGTCGTGGCCGTCTCGGTGGCGACGGCGTTCGCGTACACCGCGCTGCCGAATCTGCTCGTCGAGTCCGTCCCGGAACACAACACGAGCGAGATGGCCGGCAGCCAGACCGTGCTGCGCACCGCCGCGTCGGCCGTGGGCACCTCGGTGGCGTCCCTCCTGCTCGCGTCCCTGGTGGTGCCGGGGACGGCCACGCCGACGGTCGCCGCACTCGGGGCCGTCTGCACGATGCTGGTGCTGTCCTGCGCCGTGACGATCGTGCTGGGCGCGGCGATCAGGTATCGCCGCGCGTGACGCCCTGCCCCTCCAGCAGCGCCAGATCGCCGGGCACGTCGACGTCTCCCGGATCCGCCAGGCCTGTGCAGTCGAGCCGGCGCACCCGGTCGCGGTGGCCGGCGAGGAATCGCCGGGCGCCCTCGTCGCCGACGGCCTCCCGGGCCGCCACCTCGGCATCAGGCCGGTCGAACACCACGGGATGGCCGGGGCGGTCGCCGAACGTCGGCAGGGTGATCGTGCCGGGGCGGTGCGCGGCCAGCACGGTCCGGACGAGTTCGGCGGTGATGCCGGGAAAGTCGACGACGGTCAGGGCGATCACCTCGTGGCCCGTCGCGGCGTCCACGCCGCACCGCAGCGACGTCGACATCCCCTCGGCCCAGCGCGGATTGACGACGGTGCGGACGCCCGGCGGACACGCGGCGACGACGTCGTCGGCGTAGGCGCCGGCGACGACCGTGATCTCGTCGCAGCCCCCGGCGGTGAGCGCGGCCACCACGGTGTGCAGCAGGGGGCGGCCGCGGTGGGGGAGCAGCGCTTTTGCGCGTCCGCCCAGTCGCGTGCCGCCCCCCGCGGCGAGGACGATCCCGGCGACGGTCATGGCCGGACCCTAGCCGCGTGCTGCCTCGGCTGCGGGGCGAACCGTCTTCATGGCCCGTTCGACTTCCCAGAAGGCGCGCAGCGACGCGATCCGGCCGTCGTCGTCCACGCGGTAGACGAACACGCCCTCGGCGTCGATCACGTTGCCGCCGAGGGTGGTGCGGATGGTGCCGATGTTGACGCATTCGTCGCCGCACACCAGCACGTCGTCGACGAGGAATTCGAGCCGGTCGGTGTTCGCGATGGTCATGTCGTAGAAGCGCGAGATCGCCTCCCGGCCGTGGTGCCCCTTGCCCTCCGGGTCGAAGCCGGACGGACCGACTGGGTCCTCGACGATCCCGTCCTCGGCGAACAGTGCCAGCCACTCGTCCTTGCGCTTGCCGGCGGCCGCGGCCTGGGACGCCCGCGCGGCCACCCGCGCCGGGTGTTCGTCGCTCATGCCTGCTCCCTTCGATGGATGTACTTGTCGGCGAAGCTGCGCAGGGACTCCTGCTTCGCCTCGAGGGGACTGTCGAAGCCGTGCCCGTCGAAGATCCACGGCACCACGATGATGTCGGTGACCCCGGCGTCCTCGAGTTCGGCGTACCCCGCGCCGCCGAACTTGTCGACGCACACGGCCTGGATCTCGAACGGCTCGTCGGCGCGGCCGTATCCGGCGCGCAGTTCGCGCAGGCGCGCGATCACGTCGACGAGGTCGTCGAAGCGGATCATCGCCGAGGTCCAGCCGTCGCCGATCCGGGCCGCGCGGCGCAGCGCGACGTCGGTGTGGCCGCCGATGTAGAACGGCACCGGTGCGCTGGGGGCGGGGCTCATCTGCAGGCGGTCGAAGTCGAAGAACTCGCCGTGGTGTTCGACCATGCCGCCGCCGAGGATGAGCCTGATGACCTCGATCATCTCGTCGACCCGCTTGCCACGCCGCGCGTACGGGACGCCGCACCACTCGAATTCCTCCGGGGCCCAGCCGATTCCCACGCCGAAGCCGAAACGGTTCCCGGTCAGATTGGCCACCGAGCCGACCTGGCGGGCCAGCAGCACCGGGTTGCGGGAGCCGAGCTTGAGGACCTGGGTGTAGAACCGGAGGGTCGACGTGACCGCCCCCATCGCGGCCGCGGCGATCAACGGATCCACCCACGGCGTGTCCTCGGTCCACATCCGTGACCCGTCGGGGGTGTACGGGTAGTCGACGCTCTGCTTCTCCGTGTAGAACAGGGAGTCGGGCAGCGCGATCGAGGCGAACCCGCACTCCTCGGCGGTGCGGGCCAGGCCCGCGAGCTGGTCGAGCGGCGTCATCGCGACGCCGACGGTGAAGTCCACCACGGTCCGTGCCTATCGTTCCGGTCGGTCCGAGCCGACGACCCACATCGAGAAGTACTGCGAGCCGCCTCCGTACGCGTGCCCGAGCGCCTTGCGCGCACCGTCGACCTGATGTTCGCCGGCACGGTGCATCACCTGCATCGCCGCCTCGGCGAACCGGATCATGCCGGACGCCCCGATCGGGTTGGACGACAGCACACCGCCGGACATGTTGACCGGCAGCTGACCACCGAGGGCCGTTTCCCCGGACTCGGTGAGCTTCCAGCCGGAACGTTCGGGGGCGAAGCCGAGGTTCTCGAGCCACATCGGTTCGAACCACGAGAAGGGGACGTAGATCTCGGCGCAGTCGATCTCGGTGAGCGGATCGGTGATGCCCGCGGCCCGCCACAGCGCCGCCGCGGCCATCCGGCCCGCCTCGGGGTTGACCTGGTCGCGGCCGGCGTACGTGGTCGGCTCGGTTCGCATCGCGGTGGCGTGGATCCACGCGACGCCCCGGCCCTGCGCCTCGACCGCCGCGGCCGAGTCCTCGTCGCCGATCACCACGGCGCACGCACCGTCCGACGAGGGGCAGGTCTCGTCGTAGCGGATGGGATCCCACAGCATCTGCGACGCCTGCACCGACTCGAGCGTGATGTCCGGCTGCTTGAGGTGCGCGTAGGGGTTCTTCGCGCCGTTCAGCCGGTCCTTGACGGCTACCATCGCGCCGATGTGTTCGGGGGCGCCGGAACGCCGGATGTAGGAGCGCACGTGCGGGGCGAAGTAGCCGCCGGCGCCCGCACCGACCGGCATGGTGAACGGCACCGGGGTGGACAGCGCCCACATGGCGTTCGATTCGGACTGTTTCTCCCACGCCACGGCCAGCACCCGTCGGTGCACGCCGGCCTGGACGAGGCTGGCGGCGACGTTGGCGGTGGACCCGCCGACGGACCCGGCGGTGTGGACCCGGAGCATGGGCTTGCCGGTGGCGCCGATCGCGTCGACCATGCCCAGCTCGGGCATCATCACGCCCTCGAACAGGTCCGGGGCCTTGCCGATGACGACGGCGTCGATGTCGTCCCAGCCCACGTCCGCGTCCGCGAGCGCCCGGTCGATCGCCTCGCGGACGAGACCGGACATGGACACGTCGTGCCGTTTGGCGACGTAGTGGGTCTGTCCCGTGCCGAGGACAGCGGCGAGTTGCTTGCCCATCAGTTGCGTCCCTCCAGAACGGCTACCAGATTCTGTTGCAGCACAGCCCCGCTCGTCGCGTGTGCGAGCGCACGTCCGGCGCGGCCGTCCATGATCGCCTGCGCGGCACAGCCGATGCGTTCGAGTCCGCCGGAGAACATGGGGTTGCCGGTGAGCGGACCGCCGGTCGGGTTGACCGCCGTCGCGCCCGAGAGGCCGAACGCCTCGCGCAGGATCAGCTCCTGATGCGTGAACGGGGCGTGCAGCTCCGCGACGTCGAAGGCGGTGTCCCCGCCGGTCACCGCCGCGGCGGCCGCGGCGGCGGACGGCGCCTGCGTGAGGTCCCGCGAGCCGAAGTTCGGGGTGTCGATGCGGTGCTCGATGCCGGTGATCCACGCCGGGTTGTCGCACAACTCGCGGGCCCGGTCACCGGCAGCGAGCACGACGGCTGCGGCGCCGTCGGTGACCGGGGCGCAGTCGTGTCTCCGCAACGGGTCGGCGACGTAGGGCCGGCCGAGCAGTTCCTCGACCGTGACGTCGCCGCTGATCTGGGCGTTCGGATTGTCCTTGGCGGCGGCCCGTGCGCGTACGGCGACCTCCGCCATGGCTTCTTCCGTCCACTTGCCGGCGTCGAGTCCGAACCGGGCCTGCAGCCCGGCGAGCGAGACGGAGTCGAGGCCGAGCGGTGCGACGAGGTACGGGTCGAGCTGCACGCCGAGGACCTGGCGCAGCGTGCCCGCCGAGGACTTGCCGAAGCCGTACACGAGCGCGGTGTCGACCTCCCCGGTGATCAGCTTGACCCACGCCTCGTACAGGGCCCAGGCAGCGTCCATCTCGACGTGGGACTCGTTGATCGGCGGCACCGCGCCGATCGCGTCCACCGCCGAGATGAACGAGAACGCCCGGCCGGCCAGGTAGTCCGACGACCCCGAGCACCAGAAACCGATGTCGGACTTGGTGATCCCCAGCTTGTCGTAGAGCTCCCGGAAGCACGGGACGAGCATCTCGACGCCGTTGGTGGTGCCGGTGGTCTCGCGCACGTGAGGTGCCTGCGCGAAGCCGACGACTGCGATGTCTGTCATGGTGGGCGCGGCTCCCTTACAGGTGGTGTTCGAAGGTTTCGTAGTCGGCGTCCGGTTCGCCGGTCGGCCGGAAGTACTCGATGTTGCGCAGCGTGTAGCCCCACTCCTCGCGCGGCCGCCACTTCGCCTCCACCCGCATGCCCATGCGCACCTCGGATGCGTCGCACTCGAGGATCAGGTGCAGGAACGGGATGTCGGCACCGTCGAGCAGCACGTAGGCCGCGACGTAGGGCGGCGCGATCTGCTGCCCGAGGAACGGCACGTTGACGATGCAGAACGTGGTCACGATGCCCTTGTCGGACACCTCGACCTGCTCGCGGGTGGGGATGCCGTCGGTGGGGTTCGCGCCGCGCGGCGGGATGTAGACCTTGCCGCCGGGGCCGGTGCGCCCGCCGATCAGTCTGCCCTCGGCCAGCCCTCGCAGGTAGTAGGACTCCTCGGACGAGGCGCTGTGCGTGTAGTGCAGGTCCAGCGGGGTGATCATCATCGTCACCGGTTCACCGGAGTCCTCCGTCCGCACCGTCACGGTGCCGGCCTCGCCGGGTTCGAATCCGGCGATGTCGCGGATGTGACCGACGCGGTCGTCGGCCCAGCGCACCCGCACCCGCATGCCGGTGTGCATGGCGGCCGAGTCGGGGACGTCGACGGCGTGCAGCAGTGTCGTGTCGGCCCCGTCCAGTTGGATCAGCGCCCATGCGAAGGGACGGTCGAACGGCTGGCCCGGCAACGGTTCCGGATTCCAGGTCCAGCTGCGTACCGTGCCGCTCTGCCCGACCTCGACGAAGTCGGTGAGCGGTTCGTGGGTGACCGCGTCGAACTCCGGGGGCGGCACGAGGACTCGTCCGTCCGAACCGCGGGCGCCGAGGATTCGTCCGTCACGCAGACCGGTGACGAACGCGCCGACGGTCGGACCCGTGGATCGGGTGTAGTCGAACTTCAGGTTCAGTGGTGCGCTCAGCGGTTTCTCCGCGGTCGCGCTCTTTCCCAGGCTCACAACTTCGAGTAGAACAGGTTCTAGAGACGGTGGCAAGGGTACTGTCCGAGCAGCGGTGCCTTCGGTCCACCCCGAAAGGAATGGTGTGCAATGAAACTGGGTCTGCAGCTCGGCTACTGGGGGGCCCAGCCGCCCGCGAACGCCGGAGAACTCGTCGCGGCCGCCGAGGCGGAGGGCTTCGATGCGGTCTTCGCCGCCGAGTCGTGGGGCTCGGACGCGTTCACCCCGCTCGCCTGGTGGGGCTCGGGCACGCAGCGGGTGCGGCTCGGCACGTCCGTCGTGCAGATCTCCGCTCGTACCCCCACCAGCTGCGCCATGCACGCCCTCACCCTCGACCATCTCAGCGGTGGCCGGCACATCCTGGGCCTCGGCGTGTCGGGCCCGCAGGTCGTCGAGGGATGGTACGGCGAGCCGTTCGCCAAGCCGCTGGCCCGCACCCGCGAGTACGTCTCGGTGGTGCGCAAGGTGCTGGCCCGCCGCGAGCCGGTGACCAACCCGGGCCCGCACTACCCGCTGCCGTACGACGGCCCCGGTACCACCGGACTCGGCAAGCCGCTCAAGCCGATCACGCACCCGCTGCGCGACGACATCCCCATCTGGATCGGCGCCGAGGGACCGAAGAACGTCGCGCTGAGCGCCGAGATCGCCGACGGATGGCTGGCCATCTACTACTCGCCGCGCCTGGCCCCGATGTACGACGAGTGGCTCGACGAGGGTTTCTCCCGTCCCGGCGCCCGGCGCACCCGCGCGGACTTCGAGATCGCCGCGACCTGTCAGGTCGTCGTCACCGACGACCGGGCGGGGACCGTCGCGGGCCTCAAACCCGTCACCGCCCTGTACGTCGGAGGCATGGGCACCCCCGAACTGAACTTTCACGCCCAGGTGTACCGGCGGATGGGCTACGGCGACGTCGTCGACGAGGTGACCAGGTTGTTCCGCGCCGGCCGCAAGGACGAGGCCGCCGCCGCGATCCCCGACGAGATGGTCACCGAGACGATGATCGTCGGCGACCGCGACGAGGTCCGCGCCGGGGTGAAACGCTGGTCCGACGCGGGCGTGACGATGCTGCTGGTGAGCTGCCACGACGCCGAGCACGTGCGTTCCCTGGCGGACGTCGTCCTGCGGTGATCTCCGGCGCCCCTCCCGCTGTTGCTGCGTGACCGAATGTCACACCGGTTCGATGTGATCGACCCGATGATGCTCCTATGTTCCGTCAAGGGCTCGTGGGGT
>NZ_JAUIZP010000072.1:0-1766 GCF_041414735.1 Rhodococcus sp. GXMU-t2271 | reverse complement strand
GGCCTGACGCCGTCCCGGCAAGATCAACTTACTGAGAAAACCTCATTCGGGGCGGTGCCGGATGCTGTGTCGTGGGAGTGGCCGCGCTGCTCGGCTGTTCGGATTTCTCGATCTCCCCATCCGATGAATAGGGAGGAGGGGTGCCGGTCACAGAAACAGGCTAGACGATATGGAGTGACGCACGACTTGCCGTGAGCTCGCTTGCGTGGGGCTCTACGTCCCCCATCGGTCGAATGATGACGCGCCCCCGGCACGCGGTCGATGTCAACGTCGTTCATGCTCGCTGCGCTGTGCGTGCTCCACGGTGACATCGCGGCCGGATCCGGTGTGAGGTCGGCGCGTCGAAGCTGCACAAACCCGCTAGGGACCGAGTCAAGACCGATGCCCGTGACACTCTGCATCTGGCCCGGTTGCTGCGTCTGGACGAGGTCCCCTCGGCGTCGATCCCGATCGTCGATCAGGAAGCGGCCCAGGATCTGGTGCGGGTCTGGGAAGACTGCCGGGGCGATCTGATGCCGGCGCGCCATCGCCGGGCGACATTGCTGCTCCGATACGACCTTGTCTTCTACGGCGGCGCGGTCCGGAGCGGAGCACACGACCGGCGACTGCGCCCCGAAGCAGCACCGCAGCTGACCTGGCCGGGGTGTGCACGCACCAACAACACTGTGCCGGCCGCACTTACGGACCCGCCTACCGGCCGGTGCAGTCACAGCTGCTCCAGCACTCCCATCAGCTCGTTGAGCAGCACCTCGGCTCGTTGTTCGATCTCGTCGAAGGTCTCGGCGAGATCGTCGAGGGTCTCGTGGTTGCGGCGGCGGGCCGCGGTGCCGCGCTCGTAGTACGTAGGGTCGAGGTCGATGTCGGGTTCGACCCAGACGTCCGTCTCACCGGGTGCATCCATGGTCAGTGTCTTGCGGAGCGGTGCCCGTCCCGAGAGGTGTGCCCGCACCAGTGTCGACACCGATTGCGGGGTCATCGGCTGCGCATGGGGGAGGTGGCCCCAGCGGTCGATCGGACACAGCAACGGTTGGCGGGCCTGTTCCGCATCGAGCGGATCGGTGACGATCTCGACCGGGTCGGTGAGGTGATAGCGGAGCAGGTGGGTGCCGGGATACCGGTCGAGAAACGTCTGGATCTCCGCCCACCGCCGGTAGACCTGGACGGCCGGGGTGTCTGCGGTGTCGGGATCCGTTGGAAGCCGGAACCGTTCCCCGATGCGGGTGGTGACCACCAGGACGTCTCCGTCGAGGCGGATGTCCCGGCGGCGCAGCCGGGTGATGTCGGTGAATCTCATGCCGGTCGCGGCGAGGACCAACAGGAGGGCGTCGCGGCGGCCGAACAGTCCGCTCGGCCACCCCAGACTCGGTAGTTCGACCGCCCGCTGCATCAGAAGGCGCCCGAGCCGGTCGAGGCGCTGAGCACGAGCGGTGTCGAGGTGCCGGCGCACCGTTTCGGTGCGCCCCGGCGGCGGGTAGCCGTGCGCGGTGTGGACGGCGTTGATCGCCGAGAAACGCCGTCGTTGCGTCGCGACCGCGGCGGGATGTTCGTGCAGGAACAACGCCAGGGTGTCCGGGCTGGCCGGAATCGGCGACCGGTCGGCGGCGGCGCACCAGTCGGCGAACAGCGCCCAGTCGTGCCGGTAACGGGCTGGTATCCGCAGGCCGAGGTCGGCATCGTGAACATCGTTGCGGTGATTAGCTTCTCGTTCGGTGCTGGTCATCTCACGCTACAAACCCAGGTTGGTGACCGCGTTGCCGAGCAGTGGG
>NZ_JAUIZP010000071.1:0-69853 GCF_041414735.1 Rhodococcus sp. GXMU-t2271 | reverse complement strand
CGTGAACATCGTTGCGGTGATTAGCTTCTCGTTCGGTGCTGGTCATCTCACGCTACAAACCCAGGTTGGTGACCGCGTTGCCGAGCAGTGGGGCGTGTTCGCGGGCGTAGACCTCGAGCATGGCGGGGGTGGTGTGTCCGGTCTGGCGCATGATGGCGTGCGCGGAGGCGCCGTTGCGGAAGGCCTGGGTGACGAATCCGGCGCGCAGCGAATGCCCGCCGAGCTGTTGGACGAGTTCGAGGTCGTAGCCGGCGAGCTCGGCGCGGCGGCGGATCGCGGCGTGGACCGCCGCCCCCGACAACGATGTGCTGGAGAGGTGGCCGTTGCGGCGGATCGCCCGTAGCAGCGGAGAAGCAGGCACGGTGCGGGGGCGGGTGCCGCGGCACACGTGCGCCGCGAACGGCTCCGCGGTGCGCAGGAGCCGGATCACGGCGGGGCGGCCGCCGGTGTCGTGGGCGGCGACGATCTGGGTCCACCGCAGCCATGCGCACGGCGGGCAGCTGGTGTGACTGTGGGTGAAGGGCAGGGCTCGGACGGTGCCGCGGCCCTCCTGATCCGTCTTCGAGCGACGAAGTTTGATGTGCAGGCCGTCGAGCCGGTGCAGGCTGATGTCCCCGCACGTCAGGGCGACGAGTTCGCTGCGGCGGAAGGCCCCGGCGAAGCCGAGCAGCAGGATCGTGGTGTCGCGGCGTTCGACCACCTCGTCGGCCCACCCCGCGCAGTCCGCTCTCGCCTTGTCGACGAGGGCGAGGACATCGGCGGTGAGCAGCGGGGCCCGCGGGCTGCGGGGCCGCTCCCCGGCGGTGGCGTAGCTGCGGCGGATCCCGGACAGAGTCGATCGGACCAGGTCGTCCCCGGTGGGACTGGGGTGCCCGGCGGTGCGGTGGTGGTGGGCGATCGCGGCGAGGCGATGGGCGAGGGTGGCCGGGGCGTAGGCCCGCTCCCCCGCCTCGGTGACGGTGTCGGCGCAGGCGACCAGGTAGGCGGCGACGGTGACCGGATGCGCCGGCACCGCGGTGTGGCCCTCATTGGTGCACCAGGTGGTGAAGGCCCGCCACGCCGAGGCGTAGGTGCGGCGGGTCCCGACCGCCCGCGCCGACGCCACCGACTCCGCGATCCGCGCCGCCGCGGCCGGCGCGAGGTCCGGCAGCGCGGGCCCCGCAGGATTCCCCGGCACCACGACCTGGCCGTCCTCGGCTGGTTCCGTCTCGTCGTTCACGGGTGGGGACGCTACCGGACGGCCCCGACACCTGTCCTCGCTCAATCTATCTGACGCAGAACGCGTTACCTGAGCTGCGATGCGACAACTTAGTTGGACGGCCGCAGGATCGAATCGTCCAAGTTAGTTGTCGCACATCGTCGAATCAGCCCACCGTTTCGGCGGGTCGTGTCCGGGCACCGGGACGATGCCTGATGTACCGCGTGAGCAGCGAATCGAACACGCCGGCTGGGACTGCGCCGTCGGTGACGGACTCGATGAGACCCCCGATCGCATCCTGTTGACCGGGTGACTCCATCGTGAGCACCCGATTCCGCCACGCGGTGTCAGCCAAAGACGTCGTGAGCGCAACGACAATCGGGTATTCGGCTGCCCGGCAGATCGCTGCGGTCAGATACCACCGGTTGGGGTTGGGCTCGAGAACTTCCAACCGAGCGTGGACGCCCCGAACCGTGCAACCGACACCGCGTGTCGCACAGCGTGCGACACCTATCTCGGACGACGCCTTCCGGATGCGACACCTATCTCGGACAACGCACCGACAACGTGGACAAGGACAACACCGTCCCGGCGACCGAAAACACGCTCAGCTGGGGGTTCGCGGGGATAGCTGCGTAAATGGCATTTTTCATCACTATCTGTAAGTCGTAGATCCAGACCGAATGCAGAAATGTCTTCATCGTCCCGCAAGCGGACGGCACCCCCAGGCAACGACGACCCCGCCGAGACAGCCGTGAGGTTCGTCGCGCAGTGGGTGCGGCTCACCGCCGCGATCACGGACCCGCCCCCGATCGCACACCTATACCTCGATCTGTCCGTGCTCGACCGGGCCGTCCTCCGCACCGCCCGGCGCGCACCGCGGGTGCTGCGGACGGCCGTGGCTCTCGCCCACGCCCGGCAGCACCGGCAGGCGCGGTGAGCATGGACCGGAAGCCGGAACGAACAGGCCAAACCCTCCCCACGGTTCGAGCGGTCTTTCTAAACTCGGGGGTATGACAGCGCTGCGAATCTCCGACGAGCCGGTCGACCACTCGAAGATCGAGAAGCGGGCCCCGTCGGTGGCTCAGCTCTTTCTCGACCGAATTGCGGCCAGCCCCGGCACGGAGGCGTTCCGGTTCCCGAAGGACGACGAGTGGGAGAGCGTGACCTGGCAACAGGTCGGCGACCGCGTCCGTCTGCTCGCGGCCGGGTTGATCGCGCTCGGTATCGAGCCCGAGGACCGGATCGCACTGGCGTCGTCGACCCGGTACGAGTGGGTGGTCGTCGACCTTGCGGTGATGTGCGCGGGCGCCGCGACCACGACGGTCTACCCCACCACCAAGGCTCCCGACGTGGCGTTCATCGTGTCCAACTCGGGCAGCCGCGTGGTCGTCGCCGAGGACCAGGCCCAGATCGACAAGCTCGTCGAGCAACGCGCCCAGCTGCCCGCCGTGCAGCAGGTGGTCGTGATCGACGGCCCCGGGGACGGGGACTGGGTGATCACCCTGGCCGACCTCGAGGAGCGGGGCCGCCAACTGATCGCGGAGTCGCCGAACGTCGTCGAGGATCGGGTCCGGGCGATCCGGCCGGATCACCTCGCCACCCTCATCTACACGTCCGGCACCACCGGCAAGCCGAAGGGCGTGCGGCTGCCGCACTCGGCGTGGACGTACACCGCCGCCGCCGTCGACGCCCTCGGCATCCTCGGTCCGGACGATCTGCAGTACCTGTGGTTGCCCCTGTCGCACGTGTTCGGCAAGGTGCTGCTGAGCCTGCCCCTGCAGGTGGGCATGCCCACCGCCATCGACGGCCGGGTCGAGAAGATCGTGGAGAACCTCGCCGTGGTGCGGCCGACCTTCATGGGCGCGGCGCCGCGCGTCTTCGAGAAGGCGCACGCACGCATCGAGGCGATGATGGAGGAGGAGGGCGGCGCCAAGAAGAAGATCTTCGATTGGGCCGTCGGCGTCGGAACGCGGGTCTCCAAGGCCAAGCAGGAGGACCGCGACCCGTCGCCGCTGGACCGGTTGCAGTACAAGCTCGCCGACAAGCTCGTCTTCACCAAGATCCGGGAGCGGTTCGGCGGCCGGCTGCGGTTCTTCGTCTCCGGGTCCGCTCCGCTGGACCGCGACGTCGCACAGTGGTTCGATGCCGTCGGCATCATCGTCCTCGAGGGCTACGGGCTGTCGGAGACCTCCGCGGCGTCGTTCCTCAACCGGCCGCTCGCGTACCGCTTCGGCACGGTCGGCTGGCCCTTCCCGGAAACCGAGGTCAAGATCGCCGAGGACGGTGAGATCCTCGTCAAGGGTCCCGGGGTGATGAGCGGTTACCACGATCGTCCCGACGCGGACGCCGAGGCGTTCGAGGACGACGGCTGGTTCCACACCGGCGACATCGGCGAGATCGACTCCGACGGGTTCCTGCGGATCACCGACCGCAAGAAGGACATGTTCAAGACCTCGCAGGGCAAGTACGTCGCGCCGTCCGCCATCGCCGCGACCTTCAAGGGCATGTGTCCCTATGCGAGCGAGATCATCGTCCACGGCGAAGGCCAGCCGTACTGCGTGGCACTGGTGGGCCTCGAGCCCGAGGCGATCCACGAGTGGGCCGAGAAGAACGGCCTGGGCGGCAAGTCGTTCGAGGAGATCGCGCACGACGAGAAGACCCGCGACCTCATCGGCGGCTACATCGACCAGCTCAACGAGCAGCTCAACCGGTGGGAGCAGGTCAAGAAGTTCACCATCATCGACCGCGAGCTGTCGGTGGAGGCCGGGGACCTCACGCCGAGCATGAAGCTGCGTCGGAAGATCGTCATCGACAACTTCTCCGACCGGCTCAGCGGGCTGTACGGATGAGCGGCCTATCCTCGGTGGTATGAGGAGTAGTGCGCGACCGAGTTTCACCCAGTACGTCGGATACCTGTTCGGCCGCACGCTCCCCGACTCGCTTCAGGACTGGGTGCGCAACGACCTCGTCGGGCCCGGGGCGACGGTGCGGTACCTCGTGCGGTTCACCCTGCCGATCGTGCCGTTCCTCGCGCTGTTCCTGCTCATCCCCGGGCCGGTGTGGATTCCGCTGGCGATGATGGCGCTGCTGTTCATCCCCCTGGTGTACTTCGCGATCGCCCTGATGCAGATCTGGCGGCGGCACCGCCTGGAGCAGCACGGCCTCGACCCGAACCTGCTCGGCGAGAAGGCACGCGTGCGGGCCGACCGCGAACGCGACGAGTACGAGCGACGTTTCGGGCGCTGATCCGGCGCAGACCGAGCCGAGCGCGCGGTTCCGCCGCCGAACGGGTGGTTTCCGTCGATCTCACTCGCACGTCGGCACGACAACCGCCCGCTCGCCGCGAATTCCCCCCGTTCGACGGCTCGGCTAGGACAGGACCTCGACGAGCGTGGTCGCCGAATCGCCCGTCATGTACCGCTCGACGCTGTCGAGGTGCCTGCGCCAGAATGCTTGTGCCGCTTCGGAATCACCCTCGCGCAGCAATGTGACGAGCTTGCGGTTGGCACGCAACGCCGCCGACGCTCCGGGGCGTTCCGCCGCATCGGCGCGGGTGGAGAGATACAGCGCGTTGTGTGCGTCCATGATGTCGAGCAGCATCCCCGCGAGGGCCGCCATCGTCTGGTTGCCGGCCAGCTCCATCACGGCGCGGTGCACCTCGGTGTCGTACTTGGCGAAGGCCGCGGGGTCGCCGAGGAGGTCCTCGCCCCGCTCGACCAGATCGGCGAGCGTGTCGATCCGCTCGGCCGGGGCGGCCGCGAGCAGACCGACGCCGTCCACCTCGAGTTCGGTGCGGGCGCGGTAGACGTCGGCGAGCGGGACTCCCCGATACTGCAGCAGCAGTCCGGTGTAGCGGGCGGCGGTCGAGCCGTCCGGTGCCTGCACGCGGGCACCGCCGTGGGCGCCGCGCAGGACGGTGATGATGCCTTCCGACTCCAGGATGCGGAACGCCTCCCGCAACGTAGGACGGGAGACGCCGAAGCGATCCATCAGCGCGGCCTCGTTCGGCAACGGCTCGCCGGCGTGCAGTTCCCCGGTGATGATCTGGCGGCGCAGGCTCGCGGCGATCAGCTCACCCGCCTTGGGCACGCGAACGACCGCAGAGCTTCCGTCGAGTGGCATTTGACCGTCCTGTGTGCGTTATCCATCCCAGCCCCGATGGCTCTTAGGATACAAGAATCTACCGGTATGAAACCCAAACAGTCAGATGATCTGCCGGTATCATCCCAGCGCCGTACGGACGGCGTCGCCCCACTACTCTCGGCGACATGAGCGAACCCTCCACCAACGACGTTCCGGCCACCGCGGACCTCGCCGACGAGATCGGCCCCGACATCCGGAGCTGCGACACGCAGTTCATCCAGTTCGGCGGTCACGAGGTCTTCGCCGGCCGGATCACCACCATCCGCTGCTTCCAGGACAACCTGCTCGTCAAGCAGACCCTGAGCGAGCCGGGCAACGGCGGCGTCCTCGTCGTCGACGGCGACGCCAGCGTGCACACCGCCCTCGTCGGCGACATCATCGCCGGCCGCGGTGTCGACAACGGCTGGGCCGGGGTCGTCGTCAACGGCGCCGTCCGGGACTCGGCCATCCTGCGCACCCTCGGGATCGGCATCAAGGCGCTCGGCACCAACCCGCGCAAGAGCACCCAGACCGGGTCCGGCGAGAAGAACGTTCCGGTGGAGTTCGGCGGCGTCACGTTCAACCCGGGCGAGATGCTCTACAGCGACCACGACGGCATCGTCGTCCGCGCCGAGGACTGACCGGGGGCCGGCATGCTCATTGCGCTGCGTACGGCGCGGACCTTCCTTCGTGCCCGCAAGGCGGATCCGGTCCGGCCACACGAGACGGTGCACACCCCGTTCCGCGTGGCCGTCGCCGACCTCGACGCGGCGATGCACATGAACAACGGCCGGTACCTCACCATCCTCGACCTCGGCCGGTTCGAGCTGTTCGTCCGCACCGGACTCTGGCAGGTGCTGCGCCGGCACCGGTGGCAGACGGTCGTCGTCGTCCAGACGGCGACCTACCACCGGTCGCTGCGGCATCGGCAGCAGTTCGACGTGGCGACCCGCCTTCTCGGTACGGATGCCAGGAACCTGTTCGTCGAACAGCACGTGACGGTGGACGGGGCGAGCAGTGCCCGGGCCGTGATCGGACTCCGCGTGCTCGATCGCGACGGCCGCTCCGTCCCGCCGGACACCGTCGCGCAGACGTTCCCCGCGCTCACCGATCTACCCGACCTGCCCGACTGGGTACACGACTGGGCGCAGAACGTCCGCGCGGCGCACGCCTCCTGACCTCGCGTGACGCCGGAATGTGGCGCGGTTCGGCGGCAGTGCCCACACTGGAGGAATCACGGCCGCACGCGCGGCCCGCGACCTCAGGAGGCCCTCATGGGCGAGAACAACCCGTTCGGATTCGACCCGGAGGACCTCGACCGTGTCTTCCGCGACGCCGGGGAGGGGTTGCGCGACCTGGCCGCCAAGATCGGCCGGTTCGTCGAACAACCGGACGCCGGGATCCCGTGGGCGAGCATCTTCCCCGACCTCGCGGGCGCACCCCGCACCCGCCCGGCGCCGCCCACCGCCGGCGAGACCGGCGACGGCGTATGGGTGATCTACACACTCGACGACGACGGGACCGCCCGCGTCGAGCAGGTCTTCCCCACCGAACTCGAGGCGCTGCGCGCGCACAAGAACAACACCGATCCGCGCCGATCGGTGCGCTTCCTGCCGTACGGCGTCACCGCCGGGATCCTGGACCGGCGCGAGGAGACCGACGCGGACGAGACCGGCTGACCCGGCCCGAGGGGTCGACCCGAACCGCGAGCGCCGCGGCCCCCGGAAGCGCACACTGATACCAGGAGGTCGTCATGAAAGCGCTTCGGGGCCTGCTCGATGTGGTGCTGGGACTGGTGACGGCCGTGCTCGGCACGGTGCTGGGAATCGTCGCGGCCGTCGTGTGGCTCGTCGGCGGCCTGCTGTGCGTGACGATCATCCTCATTCCGCTGGGCATCCCCGTGATGCGGCTCGCCGGCCGCCTGTTCACCCTTGCTCGGCAGCTGATGCACCTGCCCTGAACTCGCGGGGGGATCGAGGATTTCGCGGACCGGGCGGACGCCGCCCGGTCCCGTAGGCCGTTCGGCCGGCGCCGCGTGGCAGCATCGGCCCGGTGACTTCCGTGGCGGCGGCGACCTTCGTGGCGTCGGCGCTGCTCGCCCTCGTGCTCGTCTTCGCCGTCGTGCGTCCGTGGGGACTGCCGGAGGTGTTCGTCGCCCTGCCGGCGGCCGTCGCGGTCGTCGCGCTCGGCATCGTCACGCCGGAACTCGCCGGACAGCAGCTACACACGCTCTTCCCGACGGTCGCGTTCCTCGCCGTGATCCTCGTGCTCGGTCATCTCGCCGACGCGCTCGGCGTCTTCACCTGGGTCGCGTCGGTCCTCGTCCGCGGTACCGGCAGCGACCCCCGGCGGCTGCTGACCGCCGTGTTCGTCACCTGCGCCGTCGTCACTGCCGTGCTCAGTCTCGACGCCACCGTCGTCCTGCTCACGCCGATCGTCCTGCGCGCGGCGACCACACTGCGGATGTCACCGCGACCGCACGTGTATGCCACCGCCCACCTGGCGAACTCGGCGTCGCTGCTGATGCCGGTGTCCAATCTGACGAACCTGCTGGCCTTCGCCGCGACCGGGCTGACCTTCCTGCACTTCACGGCGCTCATGGCGCTGCCGTGGCTGGCGGTCGTGCTCGTCGAGGCCCTTGTGTTCCGGTGGTTCTTCGCACGCGACCTCGCACCGTCGCCGACGTCGCCCGGCGCGGCACCGGCCGTCCCCGTCCACGCCCCGCGCTACGCCCTGGGGGTCGTCGCCGCCACGCTCGCCGGGTTCGCGGCCACGGGCCCGCTGGGAATCGAACCGGTGTGGGCCGCGGCAGCGGGCGCAGTCGCTCTCGGCGTCCCGGCACTGCGCCGGCGACGAACCACACCCCGGCGCATCCTCGCCGCCGCCGACCTGTGGTTCTGCGTGTTCGTCCTCGCCCTGGCCGTCGTCGTCGCCGGTGTCTCGGCCGGGGCGGCCGGCGAGGCACTGGCGGCCGCGCTGCCCACCGAACCGACGTTCGTCGCGCTGCTCGGGGTGGCGGCCGCTGCCGCCCTGATCGCCAACCTCGTCAACAACGTCCCGGCGACACTGATGTTCCTGGCCGCGCTCGGCCCCTCGGCCCCACCTGCTCTGATCCTCGCGATGCTGCTCGGGGTGAACCTCGGCCCCAATCTCACCTACGTCGGCTCCCTCGCCACGATGCTGTGGCGACGGCTGCTCGACGGCTCCGAAGCCCGCCCGGACCTGTCCACCTACACCCGGCTCGGCGCGGTCACGACGCCGCTCACCCTGCTCGTCGCGGTCGCGGCGCTGTGGGCGGTCACCTGAGGTTCACGCCCCCGACGTCACGCGCGCGGCCGCGGCCCCGATCTCCACGACGTCCCCGACGTGCAGCTGCCGCCCACGCCGCACCTCGACCTCCCCGTTGACGCTGACGAGTCCCTCGGCGATCACTTCCTTCGCCTCGGCACCGGACTCGATCAGGCTCGCCAGCTTGAGGAATTGACCGAGCCGGATGGACTCGTCGCGGATGGGCACCTCGAACACGTCGGACATGGGACCAGTCTCTCACCGGGCCGACAGCTACCCGCCCGCCCGGGCCCGTTCTCCCGCACACTGGACGGGTGAGCCGCCCCGGTATCGTCTGGTTCCGCCGCGACCTGCGGCTGCGGGACCTGCCCACCCTGCTGTCCGTCGCCGACTCCACCGACCGTGCTCTCGCACTGTTCGTGCTCGACGAATCGCTGCTGCGTCCCTCCGGGTCCCCGCGCCGCACCTTCCTGATGCGGTGCCTGCGCGCCCTCGACGAGGATCTCGGCGGACGTCTGCTCGTCACCCACGGCGACCCCGCCACGGTCGTTCCGGCGCTGGCCCGGGAGCTCGACGCCGACGCGGTGCACGTCAGTGCCGACCACGGGCCCTACGGCACCCGCCGCGACGAGGCCGTCGAGCGGGCGCTCGGCGACGTCCCGCTGCTGCGCACCGGCTCGCCCTACGCCGTCGCGCCCGGACGCATCCGCAAGGCCGACGACACCCCCTACAAGGTGTTCACCCCCTTCCAGCGGGCGTGGCACGAACACGGCTGGCGCGCACCCGCCGCCACCGACGCCGGCACCGTCGAGTGGATCGACCCCGGCGATCTCGACGCGCGCGTAGCGATCCCCGCCGACGACGATCTCGACGGCACCACGCTGCCACCCGCCGGGGAGGCTGCCGCGCTGCACCGCTGGCACGAGTTCCGCGACGACGACCTGCCGCACTACGACACCGACCGGGACCGGCCCGACCTCGATCGCACCAGCCGCCTCTCGCCGTACCTGAAATTCGGGTGCATCCATCCGCGCACCCTCCTGCACGACGTGCGCTCCGACCGCAGCGCGGGCGCGAACCGTCTGCGCAGCGAACTGGCCTGGCGCGACTTCTACGCGGACGTGCTGCACCACCGGCCCGACACGGCCCGCCGCAACTACAACCGCCGCTTCGACGACATCGCCTACGACAGCGGACCCGACGCCGAACGCAACTTCGCCGCATGGCAGCAGGGCCGGACCGGCTTCCCCATCGTCGACGCGGGCATGCGGCAGCTGCTCGCCGAGGGCTGGATGCACAACCGGCTCCGCATGATCGTCGCGTCCTTCCTCGCCAAGGACCTGCATCTGCCGTGGTGGTGGGGTGCCCGGCACTTCATGGACCGGCTCGTCGACGGCGACCTGGCCTCGAACCAGCACGGGTGGCAGTGGACCGCCGGCAGCGGAACCGACGCCGCGCCCTACTTCCGGGTGTTCAACCCGATCACGCAGGGGGAGAAGTTCGATCCGACGGGTGAATACGTGCGCCGCTGGGTACCCGAGCTGCGAGGTGTGAACGGCAAACGCGTGCACCGGCTCCCGGACGGTCCGCCGGACGGGTACCCGGAGCCGATCGTCGACCACGCCCACGAGAGACAGGTAGCGCTCGACCGGTACGGGCGGATCGGCGGAAAAGGCTGACCCATCCGGGTCGCGCGCTACTCCGAATACCGAGGGGACGGAACGCCCGTCCCGGACGGACAACCGAGAGGAACACCACCGTGCGAGAACTCGTCGAGGCAGCATTCATGGCAATCCACACTCCTCTGGTGAACGCCTACACCATCCTGATCAACATGATTCCCAGCTGATTCCGCGGCGGCGCCGGGATTCTCCCGGCGTCGCTTCCGCGAACCCGGACCAGGCGGAGGAAGGCACGATGGGCATCACGTATTCGAGCGTCGTCGACGCGCCGCGCGACGACGTCTTCGACTGGCACAGCCGACCGGGCGCGATCATGCGTCTGCTCCCCCCGTGGCAGCCGCTGCGGGTGATCTCCGAGGCCGAGTCCCTGAAGTCGGGCCGGGCCGTGCTCGGCCTGCCCGGCGGACTGCGCTGGGTCGCCGAACACCAGGCCGACGCCTACGACCCGCCCGCGCGGTTCGTCGACAGCGTCGGCCGCGACGGGCTCACCTCACTGCCCGCCGGACTGGTGATGTCCTGGCGGCACGAGCACACCTTCGAGGCACTCGGCTCCCGTCGCACCCGGGTCGTCGACCGGGTCGACACGCCCGTCCCGGAGTCGCTGCTGAAGCAGACCTTCTACTACCGGCACCGCCAGCTCGCCGACGACCTCGCCGCCCATCAGTGGTTCCTCGAGCAAGGAGTACGCCCCGCCACGGTCGCCGTCACCGGATCGTCCGGTCTCGTGGGCACCGCGCTGAGCGCCTACCTGAGCACCGGCGGCTACCGGGTCGTGCGGCTCGTACGCGGCGAACCGCGCGGCGACGACGAACGTCGCTGGGATCCGGACTCGCCCGCGCCCGACCTGCTCGAGGGCATCGACGCCGTCGTCCACCTCGCCGGCGCCTCGATCGCCGGGCGCTTCAACGCCGCCCACAAGGCCGCCGTCCGGGACAGCCGGATCCGGCCCACGCGGCTGCTGGCCGAACTCGCGGCACGCACCCCCAACGGACCGGCGACCTTCGTGTCCGCGTCGGCGATCGGGCTCTACGGCTACGACCGCGGCGACGAACCGCTCGCCGAGGACGCGCAACGGGGGTCCGGGTTCCTCGCCGACGTCGTCGCCGACTGGGAGGCCGCCACCGCCCCTGCCGCCTCCGGCGGACTGCGCGTGGTGCTGGTGCGGACCGGCATCGTGCAGACCCCGCGCGGCGGGCCGCTGCAGCTCCTGCGCCCGTTGTTCGAGGCCGGCCTCGGTGGCCGGCTCGGCAGCGGCCGGCAGTGGCTGTCGTGGATCGACCTCGACGACCTGCTCGACGTCTACCACCGGGCCCTTGCCGATCCGAGGATGAAGGGTCCGATCAATGCCGTTGCGCCCGAACCGGTTCGCAACGACGAATACACCCGCACGCTCGCGCGGGTACTGCACCGGCCGGCGCTGTTGCGGGTGCCGGGGTTCGGGCCCCGGCTGCTGCTCGGCGACGAGGGCGCGCGGGAGGTCGCCACCGCCGATCAGTTCGTCGTTCCGCAGTGCCTGGTCGATCACGGACATCGGTTCCGCCGGCCGAAGCTCGAAGCCTGCCTGCGACACCAGCTCGGACACATCGTGGAGAACGAATGAACACCCCTGTGTTGCGCATCCTCGTCACCGGGGCCACCGGCTACATCGGGGGCCGGCTGGCGCCGCTGCTGGTCGACGCCGGCCACCGGGTGCGGGTCCTGGCCCGCACCCCGGACAAGCTGCGGGACGTGCCGTGGGCCGGCGACGTCGAGATCGTGCGCGGTGACCTGACCGATCCGCAGTCCCTGGCCGTCGCCTGCCGGGACGTCGACGTCCTGTACTACCTGGTGCATTCGATGGGTGGGCGCGGGGAGTTCATCGACACCGAGCGCGCGGAAGCCGAGAACGTCGCCGCCGCTGCCCGCGCGGCCGGGGTACGGCGCATCGTGTATCTCGGTGGGCTGCATCCGGACACAGCCGACCTCTCCACCCATCTGCGGTCCCGGGAGCAGGTCGGCCGGATCCTCGTCGAATCCGGGGTGCCCACCCTGGTGCTGCAGGCCGGGGTGGTGATCGGTTCGGGCTCCGCGTCGTTCGAGATGATCCGGCACCTGAGCAACCGCCTGCCCTTGATGACCACCCCGAAGTGGGTGAACAACAAGATCCAGCCCATCGCGGTGCGCGACGTACTGCACTACCTGGTGGGCGCGGCCACCGCTCCGCTCCCCCGCAGCCGCACCTACGACATCGGCGGCCCGGACGTGCTGCGCTACGGCGAGATGATGCAGGTGTACGCCGAGGTCGCGGGTCTGCGCCGGCGGCGCATCCTGGTGCTACCCGTGCTCACTCCGAAGCTCGCCGGGTTGTGGATCGGGCTGGTCACCCCGATCCCACCGTCGCTGGGCCGGGCGCTGATCGAATCGCTGAGCAACGACGCGGTGGTCTCCGAACACGACATCGACGACGTGATCCCGCCGCCGCCCGGCGGACTGACCGGCTATCGCGAGGCGGTCCGGCTGGCGCTGCGCAAGATCGAACGCGGCGACGTCGAAACCACCTGGGCGAGTGCGTCACCCGTCGGCGCACCGGCCGAACCGCTGCCGTCCGATCCGCACTGGGCAGGCGAGGTGGTCTTCGTCGACGAACGCTGCATCGACTGCGACACCGATGCCGGCACGGTGTGGGAGGTCGTCGAGAGCATCGGCGGCGAGAACGGCTGGTACTCCTTCCCCCTCGCCTGGACGATCCGCGGATGGCTCGACCGCTTCGCCGGCGGCGTCGGTCTCTCCCGGGGACGCCGCAATCCGCGCACCCTGCACACCGGGGACGCGTTGGACTTCTGGCGCGTCGAGCGCCTCGAGCGACCCACCCTGCTGCGGCTGCGGGCCGAGATGCGGGCGCCGGGCGGGGCCTGGCTCGAGTGGCGTATCGAACCGCTCGATCCGGACCGGGCCCGGCTGCACCAGCGGGCGATCTTCTTCCCGAAGGGACTTGCGGGACGGATCTACTGGTATGCGCTCGTGCCGTTCCACGGCATCATCTTCAAGGGCATGCTCGAGAACATCGCCGGCGCCGCGCACCGCGCCGCCCGCGATCCGGCACGCACCCCGTCTGCCGGCGACCCGATGTCACATCCGGTCGATTCGATCGACGCAATGTGACATCGGGTCGCCGCCGCGGCGGGGGGTTGGGGCGGGAGGTTGCGGCGAGCGTCAGTCGCGCGTGGCCGCGCGTCGCTCGTCGGCTTCCCGTTGCGCCACGCCCTCGGCGGACTCGGCGAACTCCGGGGTGTCGAACACCTCGCCACCGAGCGGGTCCTGCGGGCGGGCACCGTGGTCGATCTCAACCCGTCCGGTGTCGGCGTCGACGCTGACCGAACTGGCCGGCAGCTCGTGGACGGCGACGACGAGCGGTGCGCGGGTCCCGGGCGCTGCGGCGCCGTTCCCGTTGGTGTCGAGTCCGGCGAGCGTCGCGGAGATGCCCCGCCGGTGCGGGGCGCCGTGGCCGGCCGCGGCGGGTGCCGCCGGGCCCACCGCCACCTGCAGGTACCGGGGCGCAGTCGCCACCTCGTAGCGGAACGCCTTGAGCATCGACACGCAGGCGAGCACCATGACGATCGAGAACGGCACCGCCGTCGCGATGGATGCGGTCTGCAGCGCGGTCAACGAGCCGCTTCCGCCGATGAGCAGCAGCACCGCCGCCGCGATCCCCTCGAGGATCGCCCAGTAGACACGCGTGATCCGCGGGGTCTCGAGGTTGCCACCGGTGGAGAGGATGTCGATCACGAGCGAACCCGAGTCCGAAGACGTCACGAAGAAGAACACGACCACGAAGATCGCGAGCAGACTCGTCAGCACGGCCAGCGGAAGGCCGTCGAGGAGGACGAACAGCGAGGTGTCGGTGTCGACGGTGCCGTCCGCGGCGAGCATGGTGCCCTCGTCGCGCTGCCGCAGGATTCCGGCGTCGCCGAAGATCGTGAACCACAGCGACGCGACGAACGTGGGGGCGAGCAGAACGCCGAAGACGAACTCGCGGATCGTGCGGCCGCGGGAGATACGGGCAATGAACATGCCGACGAACGGCGCCCAGCTCATCCACCAGCCCCAGTAGAAGATCGTCCACGCGCCCGACCAGCCGTCCTCGGCGAACGGTGAGGTGCGCAGCATCAGTTCCGGCAGGGCCTGCGCGTAGCCGCCGAGGTTCTGCACCCACGACTGCAGCAGGAACAGCGTCGGCCCCAGCAGCAGGACGAACACCGCGAGCGAGGCCGCCAGCACCATGTTGATGTTGGACAGCCATTTCAGACCGCGCGAGACGCCGGAGACCACCGAGAAGGTCGCCAGGCCCGTCACCCCGACGATCAGTGCGACGGTGAGCCAGTTGTTCGTCTCGATCCAGCCCAGGTAGTCGAGGCCCGCCGAAATCTGCTGGACGCCGAAGCCGAGCGAGGTGGCGACGCCGAACAGGGTGCCGACGATCGCGATCACGTCGATCGCGTGCCCGATCGGACCCTCGACGCGGGCACGTCCGAGGAGCGGTTCGAGCAGCCAGCGCACCGACAGCGGCCGGCCCTTGCGGTACGTCATGTAGGCCAGGCCGAGACCGACGACGACGTAGATCGCCCACGCGTGCAGACCCCAGTGGAACATGGTCAGTTCCATGGCCTGATTGGCGGCGGCATCCGTCGAACCGGGGATGCGGCCCGCCTGCGGAGGGTCGACGTAGTGCGAGAGTGGTTCGGCGACACCGTAGAACACCAGACCGATGCCCATGCCGGCGCTGAAGAGCATTGCGAACCAGGACAGCAGGCCGAATTCGGGTTGTTCGTCGTCGCGGCCGAGTTTGATGTTGCCGACGCGGCTGAGGCCGCAGTACAGGGCGAAGATCACGAATCCGGTGGCGATCAGGATGTACCACCAGCCGACGCCGTCGGTGATGGCACGGTTGAGCGCGTCGACCGCCCCTTCTGCCGATCCCGCGTAGACGACCGCGAATACGATCATCCCCAGGATCACGAGCGAGGCGGGAACGAATACGGGCTTACGCAAACCCCGCCATGCATCGCGGATCATCTTCACCAGCTCCTCGTGTCGCGACGAGCGGGGTCCGACGATCGGAAGGCTCGTCCACGTCGCGAATCGAACCTAACAGAGCCGGGACGTGTCCGGGGGAAACGCATCCGGGCTCCGGCGCCGCCCGCACGCGACCGAATGTCACATGCGATCGATCGAACCGACGCAATGTGACATTCGGCCGGGCGGGCGGGCGGGGCCGAAGCGAGACCGCTACGCGCAGAGCATCTTTCACACGGTGCAGAGCGGCTTGATCTCCTGCAGGCCCTCCGTGGTGGGCGAGGTGAGCATGAGGCAGCTGTTGTAGCCCTGCTGCTCGACCACCGACCGGATCTGCTGCCACGCGGCGGCGTCGACCACCGGTGACCGGGACAGGACGAACCCGGAAACCCGGGTCGGATCCCCCACGAGCGCCCACGAGTAGTCGTCCGCGAGGTAGGCGACGATGTAGTTGCTCGGCCCGTCCAGGGAATCCTGGGTCGGCACGCTGGGGAAGCTCACGTGCAACGAGGCGGTGTCGTTCACTCGCGCGTTGCCGACGATTCCCCGCCGCTCACCGGTGACGGTGGTGCACGAGTTCTCCACCCGCACGTTGCGCTCGTCGATCAGCGTGTAGTTCGCGGTGGTGTCGAGCACGCAGTCGAGATTGAAGGGCGCGGGATTGGCGGCCAGTTGATACCAGGTGCCCATGTACCGGTTCACATCCAGCTCCGCCACCGGGGTGAGCGGAGCTGCCTGCGCCGGTGCCGCCATGAGGGCGGCGCCCGCGGCGGCCAGAGCGGCCGCCGCGAGGCCTCGGATCGTTCGTCTCACGTCACTCATCGGGTGCTACCGGGTCACTGCTGCGGCGCCGGCGGCAGCAGCACGGTGTCGATGAGGTAGACGGTCGCGTTGGCGGTCTTCACGCCGCCGCAGATGACGTTGGCGTCGTTGACCTTCCACTCCTCGCCTTCACCGGTCACCTCGACCGTACCGCCCTGGACGGTGGTCTGGGTGCCTTCGATGTCCGACGGCGCGATCTGGCCGGGGACGACGTGGTAGGTGAGGATGCTGGTGAGGGTGGCCGTGTCGGTCTTCAGGCTCTCGATGGTGGCCGGATCGACCTTGGCGAAGGCGTCGTCGACCGGCGCGAACACGGTGAACTCGCCACCGTTGAGCGTGTCGACCAGGTTCACCTCGGGGTTGAGCTGACCCGACACCGCCGCGGTCAGGGTCGTGAGCTCCGGGTTGTTCGACGCGGCGACGGCCACCGGCTCCTGCGCCATACCCTCGATCGAGCCCGGCCCGGTCGGTACCGCGGCCGCGTAGGCGTCACAGCCCGGGCCGACGAGGCCCGACGCCATGGCGTCCTCGGAAGTGGTCGGAGACATCGCCGATGTGGCGTTCTCCATCGCCGACGTGGCCGTCGCCTCCGTCGACGTACCGGAGTCGTCGGACGAGCACGCCGCGACACCCATCATCGCCATCGCGCCGATTCCGACTGCCGCCAAGCTCTTTCGCGTGTTGATAACCATGGCCCTCTTCCCTTCGGTGTCGTGATCCGTGCGACCACGTCGGTCAGGTGTGTCATCTGCCATTCGGCACGGTCGGGAGGGCGGATGGGTGGATGTGGAGATTTTTTTTCGACCCATCCGATTCGGGCCACGCTCCGAACACCGGGCATGGAGATCGCATCGAACCGGCCCCGCGCTCACGTGCTGGTTCTCCCGGGCGGCAAGCCGGTCAGCACGTCCGCCGCCCGGTCGTGGCACCTGTCCGCGTTGCGGATGACATTGCTGACCGAGTCCCTGCGTTCCCGGTTGAGCATGTACGACATCACCGTCGGCCAGGTGCGCTACACGTACCGCGGTTGGAACGGGGACCGGATGAGTCCCGTCCACGATGCCCTGCGGGCCCTCGACGAGGTGCACCGGCGGCGCGGCGACGTCCGGATCGGGCTCGTGGGTCACTCCATGGGCGGACGGGTCGCGGCCCACCTCGCGGCACAACCGGGTGTCGGGGCTGTCGTCGCGCTGGCACCGTGGTGGCCCGAGGACGACGGCGCGCTGATCCCGCCCGAGCGCCGGCTCCTGGTCGTGCACGGCACCGCCGACACGTGGTGCGATCCGCGCGTGAGCGCGGTGCAGACGGCCCGGGCCCGCGGGCGCGGCGTCGACGCCCAGTTCCGGCCGCTGGCGGGCGGCGGTCACTTCCTGCTCACCAAGCCGGGCTGGTGGCATGCGGTCACCGCCGAGTTCCTGCGGGAATCCCTGGCCCCGGCCGGCCGGCCCACCGGAGGCGACCATGTCTGACGTCCCACGCGCTGCAGACCTCCGGCTGTCCCGGAGGTGATCGCGGTGCTCGATTCGACCCTTGCCCCGCCCCCCGGCCCCGGCCGTCCGGACGGCCCGCCGGCGGATGGCTTGAGCCGCCCGAATCGCCCGACTAGGCTTTCGCTCGATGAGCGGACAGAGCCGATGACCGGCGTCGGCGGACGTACCGACACACTCGACGCGCTGCTCGCGCGCGTAGCGGCGCAGGATGCGGCTGCATTCGCCGAGTTCTACGACCTGACCCGCGCCCGGGTGTACGGCATGATCCTGCGGGTCCTGCGCGATCCCGGCTACAGCGAGGAGACCGCGCAGGAGGTCTACCTGCAGGTCTGGCGGTCGGCCTCCGGGTTCGACGCCGCGCAGGGTTCCGCGCTGTCCTGGCTGATCACCCTGGCGCACCGCCGTGCCGTCGACCGGGTGCGGTCCGAACAGTCCGGGGCCGACCGCGAGGCCCGCTACGGCGCGAGCAACGTCGACTCGGCGTTCGACGTCGTCAGCGAGGAGGCGGCCCGGCGCGAGGATCGGCAGCAGGTCACCCATTGTCTGGGCACGCTGACCGATCTGCAGCGGCGGTCCGTCGAACTGGCCTACTACGGCGGTCTGACGTACCGCGAAGTGTCCGAACAACTTTCGGTCACGCTACCGACCGTGAAATCGAGAATCCGCGACGGACTACTCCGTCTACGCAAGTGTCTGGGGGTGCAGGGCGATGAGGAGTGAGGCCCGGCCCGGTTTCGGCGATTCCGACCGCGAACTGATCGACCTCGCGGTCGTGTATGCGCTCGATGCGGTATCCGATGCCGAGCGCCGCGACATCGAGGCCCGGGTCGCCGGAGCCGATCCCGAAGTGGTGACGGCGTTCGACCGGGAGACGGCGGCCGTGCGGGAGACGATGGCGACGGTGTCCGCGTCGACGGCCTCCGAGCCGCCGGCACGTCTGCGTGAGCGCCTGCTCGACGCGGTCGCGGCCGAGTCCGGGGCGCCCGCCGCACCGGTCTCGCTGGACGAGCGGCGCAACCGGCGACGTAACTTCCTGCTCACCGCGGCGGCCACGATCCTGGTCGCCGTGGGTGGATTCGCCGTCGTGACCCAGCTGCAGGAGGAGCCCGCGACCACTTCGGAGCAGGTGTTCGCGGCGGAGGACGTGCGCACCACCTCGGGTGAGATCGAAGGCGGCGGAGTTGCCACGGTGGTGTACTCGAAGGAAGCCGACGCCGGTGTTCTGGTGATGAACAATGTGGCCCCGCCCGCCGAGGGCAGTGTCTACCAGATGTGGCTGATCACCCCCGAGGGCCCGGAATCCGCGGGCATCATGGACGCCGAGGCGGTGGCCCCGTCCACCACGGCCGTCCTCGAGGGTGTCGGGCATTCGACCGCGCTGGCCTTCAGCGTCGAACCGCCGGGTGGGTCGACGCAGCCGACGCAGATCTTCGCGCAGTTGCCGCTGAGCTGACCCGCCGGACGGACCTGCCCGCCTCGTCGTGGCAGGTCGCCGCAGCCGCGGTGCGGCGGGTCGACACAGCCGCGGCGCGGCAGGTCGACACAGCCGCGGTGCGGCGGGTCAACGCAGCCGCGGTGCGGCAGGTCAACGCTGTGCCGATCGGACCAGTTCGATCAGAAGGGAGCGCAGGGTGCCGGGGTCGGATACCACCGCGGTCGGTTGCGCATCGGTGCGTTCGAGTTCGATCATCGCCCGGTACAGCTCGTTCCCCGACTCGGTGATCTGCACCCGCATGCGCCGCTCGTCGGCGGGATCGACGGTGCGGGTGACGAGGGCGGATCGCTCGAGGTGCTCGACGGTCCGGCTCATCGTCTGGTCGGTCACCCGGCACGCCCGGGCGATCTCCCGCTGGGAGCGAGGTCCGTCGGCAATCGTATGCAGGGCCACCAGCCCGGCGTGGGTGAGACCGTGAGCGCGCAGAGTCGATTCCCAGGCCTGTTCCACCAGCCGGGCGGCCGTGGACAGCAGCCGGCCGGTCGGCCAGCTCTCGAGATCGTCGGTCATGAGATACCTTTTCAGTATTGTTCAGCTCGCTGAGTAAAATGGGCTCGGCGTAGTCGCATTCTCCTGGAGGAAGATTGAACACCGTCACCGCGCCGGCTCGTTCACCTCGCCGCATCCGCTGGCTGCTGCCCGCGGTGCTGCTCATCGCGTGGCTCGCGATCGCGGGCGCCGGTGGGCCCTTCGCCGGCAAGCTCAGCGACGTCCAGCAGAACGACAACAGCTCCTTCCTCCCGGCGTCCGCGGAATCCACGCGGGCGGGCGAACTCTATGCGGACTTCACCGACACCCGGTTCGTGCCCGCGATCGTCGTGGCCGAACGTCCGTCCGGCATCACCCCCGACGATCTCGCCTACCTCGCGGGAGCGGCCGTCGGCCCACCGCCGGTTCCGTCGCAGGACGGTCAGGCCGCCCGGCTGATCGTGCCCGTCGACAGCACCGGAGAGGTGGGCGAGGCCGTCGACGAGTTGCGCACGCAACTTGCGAACCCACCCGAGGGACTGACGGTCTACGTCACCGGTCCCGCCGGGCAGATCGCGGACCTGACGACGGCGTTCGAAGGCATCGACGGTCTGCTGCTGCTGGTCGCCGGTGGCGTGGTCCTGCTGATCCTCGTCGTCGTCTACCGCAGCCCGCTGCTGCCGTTCGTGGTGATCCTCTCCGCGGTGTTCGCCCTCGCACTGGCGAGCCTGCTGGTGTACCTGCTGGCCGACGCCGGTGTCATCGCCCTCAACGGGCAGAGTCAGGGCATCCTGTTCATCCTCGTCTTCGGCGCCGCGACCGACTACGCCCTGCTGCTGGTGTCCCGGTACCGCGAGGAACTGCGTCTCGAACAGGACCGGTTCGCCGCGATGCGCACCGCGTGGCGGGCGACGCTGGAGCCCATCGCGGCGTCGGCGGGCACCGTCATCGCCGGCGTGCTGTGCCTGTTGCTGTCCGACCTGAACTCCAACCGCGGCCTCGGTCCCGTCGCCGCGATCGGCATCGTCGCCTCGTTCGTCGCCTCCATGACCTTCCTGCCGTCCGCGCTCGTGCTGCTCGGCCGCGCCGCGTTCTGGCCCAAGCGGCCCACCGTCGACCCCGATGCCGATCGCGACGACCTCGCCTCGGCGCACCGGTTCTGGAGTGCCCTCGCCCGGAGGGTCGGCGCCCACCCGCGCCGGATCTGGGTCGTGTCGAGCATCGTGCTCGTCGGCTTCGCGATGCTGCTCCCCCAGTTCAAGGCCGACGGCGTCGCGCAGTCCGAGATCTTCCTGCTCGAGACCGAGTCCGTGACCGGCCAGGAGGTGCTCGGCAGGCACTTCGATGCGGGCACCGGATCGCCCGCGGTGATCATCACCCGTGAGTCCGCGGCCGGCGACGTCGCAGCCGCCGCCCGCGTCGAGGGCGTCACCGAGGTGGTGCCGGTGACCGGGCCGGACGGCGCGACGACCGTCGTCGACGGCCGCGTCGCCCTGCAGGCGACCCTCTCGGATCCGGCCGACTCGCTGGCCGCCGAGAACACCGTCGAACGCATCCGCGACGCGGTGTCCGTGATCCCGAACGCCGAAGCCCTGGTAGGGGGCAACTCGGCCGTGGACCTGGACACCAAGAACACCGCCACCCGCGACCGCACGGTCATCATCCCCGTCGTCGTGGCCGTGGTGCTGCTGATCCTCGTGCTGCTGCTGCGCGCGATCGTCGCGCCGGTGCTGCTGATGCTGACGGTCGTCGTGTCCTTCGCCGCCACCCTCGGGGTGTCCTCGCTGGTCTTCGACCACCTGCTCGGCTTCCCCGGCGCCGACCCGGTGGTTCCGCTGTTCGGCTTCGTCTTCCTCGTCGCGCTGGGCATCGACTACAACATCTTCCTGATGACCCGGGTGCGGGAGGAGAGCGCCCGCGTGGGTACCCGGCGCGGCACGTTGCGGGCCCTGACTGTGACCGGCGGCGTGATCACCTCGGCGGGCATCGTCCTGGCCGCGACGTTCTCGGCACTGGCGGTGATCCCGCTGCTGTTCCTCGCGCAGATCGCGTTCATCGTCGCGTTCGGCGTGCTGCTCGACGCCCTGCTGGTCCGGTCGTTGCTCGTACCCGCCCTGACCATCGACATCGGCAAGCGGGTGTGGTGGCCGAGCGCGCTCTCCCGCCGCGAACCCGAGACCGCCGACTAGACGGGTTGCCGCCCGCCGTCGCGCTCGGGTGGAATCGGAGCGGACGCGGTGCGAAGCCCGGGAATCCCCCGGCCGTACCGCCGGACCGAGAAGGAGACAGATCCATGCAGATCCAGCTCAACAAGGACAGCCACATCCAGATCGACGACGACATCGCCGACCGCCTCGAGAGCGAACTGGCGTCCGCGGTCGAGCGGTTCGCCGACCGGATCACCCGGCTCGAGATCCATCTCAGCGACGAGAACGCCGGGAAGTTCGGCACCACGGACAAGCGGTGCCTCCTCGAGGCACGCATCGCCGGTCAGCAACCGATCGTCGTCACCCACAACGCCGGCTCGGTGAAGGAAGCGTTCGACGGTGCCGTCCACCGACTGCGCAGCCTGCTCGATTCCAAGCTCGGCCGATCGACCGACCACAAGGGCGGTCCCTCCATCCGCCACATGGGCACCGAGGAGTAACGGCTGCGACCCGGAATCCGCGCGGGAACACCGGGCGGATTCCGGGTCGCGCGAGTCACGCGCGACGGCTCGGTCCGCCTCGCGTTCGGCCGGGTCGACCGGCGACGCGGCCACGGCCGGAACCGGGCGAGGTCCTCGGGGTGGTGCCCCGGCTCGGCGGCCACGGACTCCCCGAGGTGGACCGCAGTTGCATCGTGCGCGTGTCGGAGATCTCCACCGCGGACTCGAGCCGGCGACGGAGCCTGTCGGCACTGTCCGGGACCGGCCAGACGCGCAGCAGCACTTCGCCACGATGGGTGTAGGCGCCGGGACGCGTTTCCAGGCGCACCATCGTCGACGGGGGTACCGACGCGAGGAGATGCTCGGTCGGCGCCTGGGTGACCCAGCCGTCCCGGACCGCCGGCACCGTCATGATCGCGTCGGAATCCGGCCGGGGCCCCGCCGCCGCCGGGATTTTCCGTGCGGCTCTCCCGGACCGCCGCGTCGAGCACCCCGTCCGCTTCACCCGCGATCGTGCGCACCACCTCACCGACCTGCAGGCCGTGCGCGAGCCTGTCGAGATAGGCGACGATCAGGACGACGGTGGCCACCGTCAGGACCAGGGCCACGGTCATCGACGCCCCCGGCGCCGGTTCGGCAGCCTCGGCTCCCACGTGCCGCAGCGTCAGTCGCGCCGTTGCTGCTCACCTGCACCGCCCATCCTGC
The DNA here is from genome assembly GCF_041414735.1 of Rhodococcus sp. GXMU-t2271. Lineage (NCBI taxonomy): Bacteria > Bacillati > Actinomycetota > Actinomycetes > Mycobacteriales > Nocardiaceae > Rhodococcus > Rhodococcus sp. GXMU-t2271. The sequence continues at coordinate 46,881 of NZ_JAUIZP010000071.1, read as the reverse complement.
GACGTCGGTGGGGAAGGTGCGGTCGAGGTACGCGGTGCCCTCGGCGAGGATCACCCCGGCGGCGACGATCAACGTCGGCAGCGCGAACAGGCTCTCGCGAAATCGGTACGCGGCAGCCGCCATACGCAGCTGCGGCTGCGGTCTCGGACGGACTCTCATACCCGCCGACGCTGTCTGCCGTCGGGCTCGCGTGGCCGGGTGCCGACGCCCACTGCTGTTCCGTCCGTTGTCGTGCGCTCGGCGTATTCCCGACGGTGGGTCACCACGTCCGAGGTGGGAGGCGATCCGTCGACACGACGGATTCGCGCCGAATTGTCGGTTCCGAGCAGCACGAGGTCCTGTGCGGCGCTACCGTCGACGCATGTCAGCGGACGTTGCTGCGGCACCTGCGGCGCACCCCCACCTGTCTGCCCGGCCCCGCGGCCGCCTGAACTCGGTCCCGCACGTGGTGGGCCTGACCCTCGGGATCTTCGCCTTCGCGGTGGCCCTGTGGTCCATCTCCCCCACCCTGCGCTACTTCGTCCACACCCCACGCGAATACGTCGACACCTACCTGTTCGACGCTCCCGACACCAGCCTGTCGTATGCACTGGTGCTCGGTCTGCTCGCGGCGGCCCTGGCCAGCCGCAAGCGGATCGCATGGTGGATCCTCACCGTCTACCTGGCCGGATTCGCGATCTACAACGGGTACGTGGCGGTGTCGGAGCGCGACATCGACGCGGCGATCGCTCTCGTGGTGCAGGTCGCGGTGGTGGGGATCCTGCTCGCGGCGTACCCGGAGTTCTACACGCGGGTCCGGCGCGGCGCGGTGTGGAGATCGCTGGGTGTCCTCGTCGCCGGCCTGGCCGCCGGGACCCTGATCGGGTGGGGCCTGGTGGAACTGTTTCCCGGCACCCTGCCGCCCGACGAGCGGTTGCTGTGGGCGGTCAACCGGGTCACCGCCCTGTCCCTGCTCGACAACGATCAGTTCAGCGGGCGCCCACACGGATTGGTCAACACCCTGCTCGGTCTGCTGGGGGCGCTGGCGCTGATCGCGGCCGTGATCGTGCTGTTCCGGTCGCAGCGGGCGACCAACGCACTGACCGGGAACGACGAGTCCGCCATCCGGGGGCTGCTCGAGCGGAACGGCGACGATTCGCTGGGCTACTTCGCGACCCGCCGCGACAAGGCGGTGGTCTTCGCGCCCAGCGGTAAGGCCGCGGTGACCTACCGCGTGGAGGTCGGCGTGTGTCTCGCCAGTGGCGATCCCATCGGAAATCCGGAGGCGTGGCCGCACGCAATCGACGAGTGGCTCGCGCTCGCCCGGGGATACGGCTGGGCGCCGGCGGTGATGGGGGCGAGCGAGGCCGGGGCCACCGCCTATCGCCGGGCCGGTCTGACGGTCCTGCAACTGGGCGACGAGGCCGTGCTCCACACCACGGGGTTCTCGCTCTCCGGCCGGGAGATGCGGCCCGTACGCCAAGCGGTGACGCGTGCGCACAAGCAGGGCGTGACGGTGCGCATCCGCCGGCACCGGGATGTTCCGGAGGCCGAAATGGCGCAGGCGATACGCCTTTCCGACGACTGGCGCGACACCGAGACCGAACGCGGATTCTCGATGGCGCTCGGGCGGCTCGGTGATCCGCTCGACGGGCAGTGCCTGCTCGTGGAGGCGACGGTCCACGGCGAGGTGGTGGCGTTGCTGTCCCTCGTCCCGTGGGGAGCCGACGGCGTGTCGCTCGACCTGATGCGGCGGAATCCGCAGGCTCCCAACGGCGTCGTGGAGATGATGGTCTCGGAACTCGCCGCCCACGGCGGCGAGTTCGGGATCACCCGGATCTCGTTGAACTTCGCGGTGTTCCGCTCGGTGTTCGAGGAGGGCGCACGGATCGGTGCCGGGCCGGTGCTGCGGCTGTGGCGTTCGGTACTGGTGTTCTTCTCCCGCTGGTGGCAACTCGAGGCGCTGTACCGATCGAACGTGAAGTACCAGCCCGAGTGGGTGCCCCGGTTCCTGTGCTTCGCGGACAACCGGGTGCTGCCCCGGGTCGGGATCGCGTCGGCGATCGCCGAGGGCTTCCTCACGTTGCCCAGCTTCGGCCGGGAGCGGAGCGCCCGCCGCCACACCGGAACCCACACGTCCGCTCCTCCGGCGCTCGTCGAGACCGGCACGCTGCGGGAGGACGGCAGCACCCCCGCCGCCCTGCCGGTGCCGGAGTCGCGCAGCGGCCCCCGCCGTCCGGAGCAGGTGCGGGTGCGGATGGCGAAACTCGAACGGCTCGTCGAGGCGGGTGTCGACCCGTATCCGGTGGCGAACCCGCCGTCGCACACCTGCGCGGCGGCGCTGACCGCGCCCGAGGGCACCGCGGTGCGGATCGCCGGTCGTATCCTGCGGCTCCGCGACTTCGGCGGCGTGCTGTTCGCGGTGGTGCGGGACTGGTCGGGGGACGTGCAGATCCTGGTCGACCGCAGTCGCGTCGGCGGCCGCCGGTTCGTGTTCGACCTCGGCGACCTCGTCGAGGTGAGTGGGGTGACGGGCCGCAGCCGCAGCGGTGAGCTCTCGGTGCTCGCGGAGGACTGGCGGCTCGACGGCAAGTGCCTGCACCCGCTGCCCGACAAGTGGCGCGGCCTGACCGATCCGGAGGCCCGGGTGCGGCAGCGGTACGTCGACCTCGCGATCAACCGCACCGCGCGCCGGTTGCTCGCGGCACGCAGCGCGGTCGTGCGGTCGCTGCGCGAGCAACTGCAGGCGCGGGGCTACCTCGAGGTGGAGACCCCGATCCTGCAGCCCGTGCACGGCGGCGCCAACGCGGCGCCCTTCACCACCCACATCAACGCCTACGACCTCGACCTGTACCTGCGGATCGCACCCGAGTTGTATCTCAAACGGCTGTGTGTGGCAGGCATGGAAAGGGTCTTCGAGATCGGCCGGGTGTTCCGCAACGAGGGTGCGGACTTCAAGCACAACCCGGAGTTCACCATTCTCGAGGCCTACGAGGCACACGCGAACTACGAGGTCATGCGGGTGCTGGCCCGCGAGCTGATCCAGGCCGCGGCCGTCGCGGCCCACGGACGTGAGGTGATCGTCCGGCCCGGCCCCGACGGGACGCCCGTCGAGATCGACATCTCCGGCGAGTGGCCGGTGAAGACGTTCCACGGGGCGGTCTCGGACGCGCTCGGCACCGAGATCGACGCGCAGACCCCCGTCGAGGAGCTGCGCCGGCTGTGCGACGAGCACGAGATCCCGTACAACCCCGAGTGGGATGCCGGTGCGACGGCGCAGGAGATGTACGAGCACCTCGTCGAATCCCGCACCGAGTTCCCCACCTTCTACACCGACTTCCCCACGTCGGTCTCCCCGCTCACCCGCCCGCACCCCACCAAAGAGCTCGTCGCCGCCAAGTGGGACCTCGTCGCGTGGGGAATCGAGCTGGGGACGGCGTACAGCGAACTGACCGACCCGATCGATCAGCGGGCGCGGCTCACCGAGCAGTCGCTGCTCGCCGCGGGGGGCGACGAGGAGGCGATGGAACTCGACGAGGATTTCCTGCAGGCGCTCGAGCACGCCATGCCGCCCACCGGGGGTCTCGGGATGGGGGTCGACCGGATCGTCATGCTGATCACGGGCGGCAGCATCCGCGAGTCCCTCGCCTTCCCCCTCGCCAAGCCCCGCGCACGGCGGTGAGTGCCGGTTTCACGTGAAACACCGGGCCGACCGAGCGCGCGATCGGTCGCCGTGCGATCGTGGTGACGTGCAGCTTCTCCTGATTCGACACGCCCTACCCGAGATCTCCCGGGTCAGCGAGGGACGCGCCGACCCGTCGCTGACCGACGAGGGCCGCGCACAGGCCGCGCGGCTGCCCGCCGCACTCGAGCCCTACCGGATCGCGCGGGTGTTCAGCAGCCCGCAACGCCGCGCCCTGGAGACCGCCGCGCCGCTCGCCGAGGCCCGTGGGCTCCCCGTCACCCGGCTCGAGGGCCTGGCGGAGTACGACTACCACCTCGACCACTACATTCCGTTCCACCTCGCGCAGGAACTCGCCCCGGACGCCGTGGCACGCATCCGCGCAGGTCACCTACCCGACTTCGTGGATGCGGACGAATTCCGCACCCGCGTTCTCGCCGCTACCCAGCACATCGTCGACACCTGCGCGCACGACGACACCGTCGCCGTGTTCGCCCACGGCGGTGTCGTCAACGTCCTGCTCCAAGACCTGCTCGGGCTCGACCGGCCGCTGATGTTCCCCATCGAGTACACCTCGGTGACCCGCATCCTCGTCTCCCGCACCGGTGCCCGGCGGGCGGCCTCGGTCAACGAGACCGGGCACGTGCGCGACATGCTGCGCGTCTGATCCGTTCGCCGTAACCGGTGTGAACCGGCTCGGATCCGGGTATCGGTACGACGTGGGCGGAACCGCGACGAGGCGGCCGCCGCGAGGGCGTAGCAGCCGGGCGGTAGGTAGCCGTCGGGCCGCGACCACCGCCCGGCGTCGACGACGCCGGGCCCCGAGATTCGACGAGCAGGAGATTGCCATGATGAGAGCTCTAACCTTCGCCGCCGGTGCCGCCGTGGGCTTCGTGCTGGGCACCAGGGCCGGGCGTGAGACCTACGAGAAGATGCGCGATCAGTCCGTTCAGCTGTGGAACAAGCCCGAGGTGCAGCAGAAGGTCACCGAAGCGAAGGAGACCGTGCAGGAGAAGGCGCCCCAGGTGCAGGAGAAGGCCGGCGACCTGGCGAAGAAGGCCGCCGAGAAGGCGCACATCTCTGGTGGCGGCAACATGGCTCCCGACGCCGCCGGGGGCGGACCGGCTGTGACTCCCCCGGCCGCGGGCGCACCGATCGTCCCGCCTCCGACCGAGGGCAAGCACTCCCTCTAGCGCCCCGACGCATACCGGCCCGGTGCCGCATCGGGTGAGGTCCGGTGCGGCACCGCCGGGTGCACTCGCGTACGGGCACACCGAGCCCACGCAGGCGGGGCTCACACCATCGATTCAGGAGGCGACATGACCCGACCCGACGGCGACGGCGACCCTGCCACCGCAGACACCGACAGCGGCTCCCGAGGTGCCGACGACGACGTCCTGTCCGATCCGGCCGAGTGGGCCGGGGAAGGCGGTGCCACCGACGAGGGCCCGTCCACCGACGTCGAGAACGGGTGAGATCAGGCGCGCGCCGCACGGGTTCGCAGTCGCTCGGCCCACTGCTGGGCGTCGTCCACGCCGATGACCAGGGCGTCGCGCTTGTGCCCCGATAGTTCGATGCGCAGGGCGGGCTGCCCGCGCCGCACGGCGACGAGTTCGTTGCGACCCCGCGCGCGCCAGGTGCCGATCTTGCGGACCCCCGGCAGCCCGAGCCCGGGAGCGCGCATTCCTCGCGTCGCGGCGAGACCGTCGACGTGGACCTCGACGTCTCGGACGGCATCCAGGGGGACGTCGACGTCGCGGATCAGTCCCGCGATCTTCTCGAAGCGCGTGAAGCGCAGTGTCAGGGTTCCGTGGTCGATGCTGAGCGTCGTCATGACTCTCATTGTTCTCATTGTTGAGAACAATGTCAATCATGAGAGCATTGACGCGTGGGAGGAGACATGACCACCGCGGAACTGTTGTTGCATCCTGTGCGCCTGCGGATCGTCCAGGCACTGCTCGGCGACCGCACCGCCACCACCGCGCAGCTACGTGCCCTCGTCGACGACGTCCCCGCCGCCACCCTCTACCGGCAGATCGCGACCCTCACCGGTGCCGGAGTCCTCGAAGTCGTCGCGCAGCGCCGCGTCCGCGGCGCGGTCGAACGCACCTACCGTCTCGTTGCCGAACGCGCGCACATAGACGGACAGGAGGCGGCGGCGATGAGCACCGAGGACCATCGGCGCGCCTTTCTCGCCTTCACCGCGCAGCTGCTCGCCGACTTCGACGCGTACCTCGACGACCCGGCGCGGCGGGATTTGGCCGAGGACGTCGTCGGATACCGGCAGGCAGCCCTCGATCTGAGCGACGAGGAGGCTCTCGCCCTGGTCACCGAGATGCGGCAGTTGCTGACGCGCTACCTCGAGCTGGGGCCCGGTCCGGGCCGGCGCCGACGACTGCTGAGCACCGTCGTCGTACCGGCCCGCGACGTGTCGGGCCAGGAATCCGGGGAGCGATGACCGGCCGGCGCGGCTACGCGACGGCCGTGAGCGGATGGATCACCGGAGCGGACGCGAGATGCTCCCCCACCGTCGCCAGGGCGGACGTGACATGTCGGGAGGTCATGTGTGCGTCGAGCGCCTCCTGACCCGACCAGACCTCGACCGTCACGAATGTGCCGGGCGCCGAGCCGGATTCGAACAGCTCGTACGAGACGCAGCCGTCCTCGTCGCGGCTCGCCGCGGCCAGCGCCACCAGCGCGCCGCGCACCGCGTCCTCCGAACCGGGCTTCGCCGGAATGGTTGCCACCACACGCAGTTCCGTCATTGCTCGACGGTACCGCGTGCGGTTGCCGTGCACGAGCGGCTCGGACGAGGAAGATGTAGCCCATGAGATCGCGGCTCGCGGAGATGCGTCGATGGCGCGCAGGGACGGTGGTACATCAGCGTCTGCACGACCTGACCGGGACGCTCGTCGTGGTCACCGGGGCGGGCAGCGGCATCGGCCGCGCGACGGCCCGGGCGTTCTCCGACGCGGGGGCGATCGTCGTGGTCGCCGACCGCAACGTCGACACCGCCCGCGAGACCGCCGAGATGCTCAACGCGCCCGTCCCCGGCGGCGGCGGCTCGCGAGCGGTCTTCGGTGGCGGCGCGCACGCCTACGAACTCGACGTCGCCGACGAGGAGCAGGTGCGGCGGTTCGCCGCGACGGTCCGTTCCCAGCACGGCGTGCCGGACGTGGTCGTCAACAACGCCGGGATCGGCGTGATCGGCGCGTTCACCGCCACACCGCAGCAGACATTCGAGCACGTCATGGACGTCAACTTCTGGGGCGTGGTGTACGGGTGCCGGGCGTTCGGAGACCAGATGCTCGAGCGCGGCACCGGGGGTCACATCGTCAATGTCGCCTCGGCGGCGGCGTTCACCCCGCAGAAGAGACTCGTCGCCTACTCGACGAGCAAGGCCGCGGTCCTGATGTTCACCGAGTGCCTGCGGGCCGAACTGATGGTCCACGGGATCGGCGTGAGCGCGATCTGTCCGGGGCTCGTGGGCACGAACCTGGTTCCCGGTGCCGAGATGGTGGGCCTCGGCGTACCGGAGCAGCGCACGCTCCGCGAGCGGGTCACGGCGCTGTACCGCACGCGCAGCTACCCGCCGTACAAGGTCGGCGAGGCGATCGTCGCCGCGGTGCGGCACAACCGCGCGCTGGTGACCGTGACGCCGGAAGCGAAGACCCTGCGGTGGGTGAGCCGGCTCGCCCCGGAGGCGATGCGATTCGGTGCTCGCTTCGAACCGAACACCTGAGCCTCGCGCGTGACCGTGCGTCCCGGCTCGCGACGCACCGTCAGACCTTGGACGCCAGCCAGTTCCGCAGCCACGTCGTCGCCGAGATGCCGTTCGGCTCGACGGCGTAATTCGTGTAGTCCTGGTGGATCTGCGACTCGTAGAACTGTCGGATCTTGATCTCGCGCTCGTCGTTGGCCTGCTCGGTGAGCTGGGACTGCAGGATGGGCAGCCCGCCCGCGCTCATCAGGTCCAGGTAGATCGCGTCGGCCTCGGCGCGGTACCGGTCGATGGCGGACGGGTCGCCCCCGGAGGCCATCGCGAGGAAACCCGCAGCGCGGGTTACGAAATCGTCCTTGGGTGTCGAACAGTACAGGTCGCCCACGGCGCAGAAGGTGCGGACGTCGCCGCTGACGAACCCGAATCCGCCGATGCGGGGCCCGCCGGCGCCGTTACCCGCGACGGGCGGTCCGATCAGGATGTCCGCCTCGGACCGACGGGGGTCGGAGAGCAGGCCGACCGCGGCAAGCCGATGCGGCGGGACCACACCGAAACCGGTGCCGATCTCGGCAGCGAGGTCGCCGGCCGCGTCGGCGCCCTGGCTGTAGCCGACGAGCGCGAACCGTGCCTCGGGACATGCGGCCGCGGTGGCGGCGATGATCCCGCGGGCATTGTCGACGGCCTGCTGCCGTGACACGCCGTAGACGTCGCCTTCCCACGGGAAGGCCGTCGCGGCGTACCGGACGTAGTCGACCCGGGCCCCGGCGGGAAGTCCGGAGGTGACCGCCGCGAGCATGCCGTTGCCTCGCTGCGGCGCGGGCGTGTTCGAGGTTTCCCACGTGCCCGGCACGGCAACGACCTGGAGCGACGGGCACCCGGCCGGATCCGCCTGGACCGCGGGAGCCGACACCACCGACCCCACTACGGTGGCCGCGGCGGCCGCCACCAGCGTCAATGCACTTCTCAGCCTCACCGCTGCCCCCTGAGGTCTCCTGCCGATCTCGACGTCGTCACGAAATGATGCACATGCAATATGACACAGAGATGAACGAGACGGGAGACCTTCTTTACTCCCGCAGGACGGTCACCGCTCCCCCACCGATGTTGGTGACGAACACGTTCCCCGCCCCGTAGTCGACTGCCGTCCCCACGGTGCCGCGATCGACGACCCGTTGTAGCTGCCCCGGACGGTCCACGACGGTCACCGCCGAACCCCCGATGTTCGTGACGAAGACGTTGCCGGTCAACGGATCCGTGACCACGACGCCGGGCGGAAGCACCTCCGGCGGCAGCGGACCGGCCGCCGCATCGTGGTCCGCGATCGTCACGTGGCCGGCACCGAGGTTCGTCACGTAGACACCGTCCGTCCCGGCGTCGAGTGTGAGTTCCGGGGTGAGATCCGCGAGCGGCGAGGCCGCCGGGCTCGGCGCAGCCGGGGGCGGACCCGCCAGGACCCGGTCACGGTCGACAGTCACCGTACCGACGCCGAGGTTGGTGACCGCGACGTTGCCGTTACCGCCGTCCACGCGCATCTCGACCGGTGCTCCGGACGGCGTCGCAGCGGCGGCCGGGCGCGGCGGCACGGACACGGTCACGACGCCAGGCCCCAGGTTGGTGATGCACGAATTACCCGCTCCCCCATCGACTCCGAGGAGCCGAAGGCCGTCGTACCCGACCACGGGCGGCGCCTGCGGAACGCCGTCGACGGTCACGGCACCGCCGACGTTGCGCACACACTCGCCGGGGACCTGCGCGCCGGCAGGGGCGGCACCCAGGGCCGCCACGGTGCCGGCGCCGAGGACACCTGCCGCAAGTGATCGTCTCGTGATGCGGTGACCTATGCGCATCGTGATGCGGTGACCCATGCGCACGACCATAACGCGCGGACCGTCCCGAACGGACGAAACGGGAAAGGGCGCGCCCACCGGATTTCCGGCGGACGCGCCCCGCGCGCTCAGCGCTGCCGCAATCGAGCGCTCAGCGCTGCCACACCCGAGCGCTCAGCGCTGCCGCAATCGAGCGCTCAGCGCTGCCACACCCGAGCGCTCAGCGCTGCCGCAATCGAGCGCTCAGCGCTGCGGCATCGTGGTGGTGGTGATCGGCGAAGGGAGCACCGTTGCGCCCTCGAGGTACCGATCGACCGCCGCCGCGCAGGAACGACCCTCCGCGATGGCCCACACGATGAGCGACTGACCACGGCCCATGTCACCGGCGACGAAGACGCCGTCGACGTTGGTGGCCCACTCCGTCGAGCGGGCGACGTTGCCGCGCTCGTTGAGGTCCACGCCGAGGTCGGTGAGCAGGCCCGGCTTCTCGGGGCCGACGAAGCCCATGGCCAGGAGCACCAGGTCGGCTTCGAGCTCGAAGTCGGTCCCCTCGACCTTCTCGAAGCGGCCGTTCACCATCTGCACCTCGTGCGCCTTCAGGGCGGCAACCTTGCCGTCCTTGCCGACGAATTCCTCGGTGTTGACGGAGAACACGCGCTCGCCGCCCTCCTCGTGCGCGGAGGACACCCGGTACATCAGCGGGTAGGTCGGCCACGGCGTCGATTCGGCGCGCTCCTCCGGCGGGCGCGGCATGATCTCGAACTGGTGCACGCTGGCCGCGCCCTGACGGTGCGAGGTACCGAGGCAGTCGGCGCCGGTGTCACCGCCACCGATGATGACGACCTTCTTGTCCTTCGCCGTGATGGTCGGCTCCGGCAGGTCGCCGAGCTGCACCCGGTTGGCGATCGGCAGGAACTCCATCGCCTGGTGGATGCCGTCGAGCTCACGCCCCGGAATCGGCAGGTCACGAGCCTCGGTGGCACCACCGGCGAGCACGACCGCATCGAACTGCTCGCGCAGCTGATCGGCAGTGATGTCGACACCGACGTTCACGCCCGTCTCGAAGACGGTCCCCTCGGCCTCCATCTGCGCCAGACGGCGATCGATGACGGCCTTCTCCATCTTGAACTCGGGGATGCCGTAGCGCAGGAGACCACCGATGCGGTCCTCGCGCTCGAACACGGTCACCGCGTGGCCGGCGCGGGTGAGCTGCTGCGCCGCAGCCAGACCCGCCGGACCGGAGCCGACGACCGCGACCTTCCGGCCCGTCAGCTTCGACGGCATGACCGGTGCGACCCAGCCCTCGTCGAAGGCCTTCTCGATGAGCTCGACCTCGACCTGCTTGATGGTCACCGGATCCTGGTTGATGCCCAGGACGCAAGAGGCCTCACACGGCGCGGGGCACAGCCGGCCGGTGAACTCCGGGAAGTTGTTGGTGGCGTGCAGACGTTCGATGCCGTCGTCCCATTTGCCCTTGTAGGCCAGGTCGTTCCACTCGGGAATCAGGTTTCCGAGGGGACAACCGTTGTGGCAGAACGGGATACCGCAGTCCATGCAGCGGCTGGCCTGGACCTGGAGGGTGTCGAGCGGGAACGGCTCGTACACCTCCTTCCAGTCGAGCAGCCGCAGCGGAACGGGCCGGCGAACCGGCGTCTCCCGCGAGCCGTGCTTGAGGAAGCCGCTTGGATCACCCACGAGCGGCCTCCATGATCGCCTCGTCCACGTTCGCGCCTCGAATCTCGGCGTCCTTGATAGCCATGAGTACCTTCTTGTAATCGCGAGGCATGACCTTCGCGAAGTGGCTGACCTGCTGCGACCAGTCGGCCAGGATGCGGGCTGCAACCTCGGAGCCCGTTTCGTCACGATGGCGCTCGATGGCGCCCTTGAGCCAGAGGAAGTCCTCGCCCTCGAGGTCCTCGAGGTCGACCAGCTCGGTGTTCAGGTTCGCCTCGAAGTCGCGGTCCGGGTTGTACACGAACGCGACGCCGCCCGACATGCCGGCGCCGAAGTTGCGGCCGGTCTTGCCCAGGATGACGACCTTGCCACCGGTCATGTACTCGCAGCCGTGGTCGCCGACACCCTCGACGACGGCCGTGGCACCCGAGTTACGTACCGCGAACCGCTCACCCGCCACGCCGCGGATGAGGGCCTCGCCACTGGTGGCACCGAACAGGATCACGTTGCCGGCGACGATGTTGTCCTCGGCGACGAAGCCCGGCGCCGCGTTGAGCGGCGGGCGGACGACGATCCGGCCGCCGGACAGGCCCTTGCCGACGAAGTCGTTGGCGTCGCCGAACAGCCGCAGCGTGATGCCCTTGGGCACGAACGCACCGAAGCTGTTGCCGGCCGAACCGGTGAACGTGATGTCGATCGTGTTGTCCGGCAAACCTTCCCCGCCGTACACCTTGGTGAGCTCGTGACCGAGCATGGTGCCGACGGTGCGGTTGACGTTGGCGATCTTGGTCTCGATCGTCACCGGCGTACCCGACTCGAGAGCCGGCCGGGCCTGGGTGATGAGCTCGTTGTCGAGCGCCTTGTCCAGCGCGTGGTCCTGCTCCTTGGTGCAGTGCAGGTCCTGCTCGCAGAAGATCGGCGAACGAGTCTGCTCGAGCAGCGGCGACAGGTCCAGCTTCGAGGCACGGTAGTGGTCGACGGCCTTGGTGGTGTCGAGCATGTCGACGCGCCCGATCGCCTCGTCGAGGGAGCGGAAGCCCATCTCGGCCAGGTACTCGCGCACCTCTTCGGCGACGTAGAGCATGAAGTTCTCGACGAACTCCGGCTTGCCGGTGAATCGCTTGCGCAGCACCGGATTCTGCGTCGCTACGCCCACCGGGCAGGTGTCGAGATGGCACACGCGCATCATGATGCAACCGGACACCACCAGCGGAGCGGTGGCGAAACCGAATTCCTCACCGCCGAGCAGGGCGGCGACGACGACGTCGCGGCCGGTCTTCATCTGCCCGTCCACCTGTACGACGATGCGGTCGCGCAGACCGTTGAGCAGCAGCGTCTGCTGCGTCTCGGCGAGACCGAGCTCCCACGGCGCACCCGCGTGCTTGAGCGAGGTCAGCGGGGACGCGCCGGTGCCGCCGTCGTGACCGGAGATCAGCACCACGTCGGCATGCGCCTTCGACACGCCCGCGGCGACGGTGCCGACGCCGATCTCGGAGACCAGCTTCACGTGGATGCGGGCCTGCGGGTTGGCGTTCTTCAGGTCGTGGATCAGCTGCGCGAGATCCTCGATCGAGTAGATGTCGTGGTGCGGCGGGGGCGAGATCAGACCCACACCCGGCGTCGAGCCACGCACCTCGGCGACCCACGGGTACACCTTGTGCGGCGGCAGCTGGCCGCCCTCACCCGGCTTGGCGCCCTGCGCCATCTTGATCTGGATGTCGGTGCAGTTGGTCAGGTAGTGCGCGGTGACACCGAACCGGCCGGAGGCGACCTGCTTGATCGCCGAGCGCCGCCAGTCACCGTTCTCGTCCGGGGTGAAGCGGTCCGGATGTTCGCCGCCCTCACCGGAGTTCGAGCGGCCGCCGAGACGGTTCATCGCGATCGCGAGGGTCTCGTGCGCCTCCGCGGAGATCGAGCCGTAGCTCATCGCGCCCGTGGAGAACCGCTTGACGATCTCGCTGGCCGGCTCGACCTCCTCGAGCGGCACCGCCGGGCGCTCTCCCGTACGGAACTGGAACAGGCCGCGCAGCGACGCGAGCCGCTCCGACTGGTCGTCGACGAGCTTGGTGTACTCCTTGAAGATCGAGTACTGCCCGGTGCGGGTGGCGTGCTGGAGCTTGAACACCGTGTCCGGGTTGAACAGGTGGTACTCGCCCTCCCGGCGCCACTGGTACTCGCCGCCGACCTCGAGCTCGCGGTGGGCGTGCTCGGAGGGACGGTCCATGAAGGCGAGCGAGTGCCGGGCGGCGACGTCCTGGGCGATCTCGTCGAGGCCGATGCCGCCGAGCTGCGACTGCATCCCGGTGAAGTACTCGTCGACGATCTCCTGCGACAGGCCGATCACCTGGAACAGCTGCGCACCGGTGTAGGAGGCGAGGGTGGAGATGCCCATCTTGGACATCACCTTGAGCACGCCCTTGGACGCGGCCTTGATGTAGTTCGCGAGTGCCTTGTCGAGGGTGATGCCGTCCGGCAGGTCGCCGTTCTGCAGCAGCTCGTCGATGGTCTCGAAGGCCATGTACGGATTCACCACGGCCGCACCGAAACCGCACAGCGCGGCGATGTGGTGCACCTCGCGGGCGTCGCCGGCCTCGACCAGCAGCCCCACCTTGGTGCGGGTCTTCTCGCGGACGAGGTGGTGGTGCACCGCCGAGGTGAGCAGCAGCGACGGGATCGGGGCGAGGTTCTCGTCGGACTCCCGGTCCGAGAGCACGATCAGGCGAGCGCCCTTGTCGATGGCCTCGGAGACCTGTGCGCGGATGTTCTCGAGCGCGCGGCGCAGACCCTCGCCGCCCTCGGCGACGGGGTACAGACCGCGGACGATGACGCTGTTGAAGCCGGGGAACTTTCCGTCGTCGTTGACGTGGATCAGCTTCTGCAGGTCGTCGTTGTCGATGACCGGGGCCGAGATCAGGATCTGCCGGCACGATTCGGCGGTGGGGTTCAGCAGGTCGCCCTCGGGGCCGAGCATGCCGCCGAGGCTGGTGACGACCTCTTCGCGGATCGCGTCGAGCGGCGGGTTGGTGACCTGCGCGAACAACTGCGAGAAATAGTCGAAGAGCATGCGCGGACGCGAGGAGAGCACCGCGATGGGAGTGTCGGTGCCCATCGAACCGAGCGCCTCACCACCCGTCGCCGCCATCGGCTTGACGAGCAGGTTGACCTCTTCGCTGGTGTACCCGAACACCTGCTGCCGCAGCACGACCCGCTCGTGCGACATGTAGGTGTACTTGCTCTCGGGCAGGTCCTCGAGCCGGGCGATGCCCTGGTCGATCCACTCCTGGTAGGGGTGCTCGGCGGCGAGGGCGCTCTTGATCTCCTCGTCGTCGATGATGCGGCCCTGCGAGGTGTCGACGAGGAACATGCGGCCGGGCTGCATGCGCAGCTTGCGCACGACCTTCTGCGGCTCGATGTCGAGCACGCCCACCTCGGAGGCCATGACGACGAGGCCGTCCTCGGTGACCCACACCCGCGACGGGCGCAGGCCGTTGCGGTCGAGGACGGCGCCGACGACGGTGCCGTCGGTGAAGCACACCGACGCCGGGCCGTCCCACGGCTCCATCAGTGCCGCGTGGTACTCGTAGAACGCGCGGCGGGCCGGGTCCATGGACTCGTGCCGCTCCCACGCCTCGGGGATCATCATGAGCACGGCGTGCGGCAGGCTGCGGCCGCCGAGGTGCAGGAGCTCGAGCACCTCGTCGAAGCGGGCGGTGTCGGACGCGCCCTCGGTGCAGACCGGGAAGATCTTGTCGAGCTTCTCCCGGCCACCGAACACGTCGGAGTCGATGAGCGCCTCGCGGGCACGCATCCAGTTGGCGTTGCCGGTGACGGTGTTGATCTCGCCGTTGTGGGCGACGCGGCGGAACGGGTGCGCCAGCGGCCACGACGGGAAGGTGTTGGTGGAGAAGCGCGAGTGCACCAGGCCCAGTGCCGACTCGACGCGCTCGTCCTGCAGATCGCGGTAGAAGCCCTCGAGCTGCGGCGTGGTGAGCATGCCCTTGTAGACGAAGGTCGACGCCGACAGGCTGGGGAAGTACACGGTCTCGCTGCCGGGGCCGTCCTGGCCGGCGCCCTTGCTGCCGAGCTCGTGCTCGGTGCGCTTGCGGACCACGTAGGCCCGGCGCTCGAGGTCGAGTCCGCCGAGGGTGCGGTCGGGCGAGGTGAGGAAGATCTGACGGAAGCTCGGCATGGCCTGCTTCGCCAGCGTGCCCAGGTCGGAGGGGTCGACGGGAACCTCGCGCCAGCCGAGGACCTGCAGGCCCTCCTCGGCGACGATCGCGTCGACGGCGGCGACGGCTTCGTCGGCAGCCTTCTCGTCCTGGGGCAGGAAAGCGATACCGGTGGCGTAGAAGCCGGCCGGCGGTAGGTCGAAGTCGACGACCTCACGGAGGTAGCGGTCCGGAACCTGGATGAGGATGCCGGCACCGTCGCCGGTGTTCGACTCGGAACCCGCGGCACCGCGGTGCTCGAGGTTCACCAGCGCGGTGATCGCCTTCTCCACGATGTCCCGGCTGCGGCGACCATGCATGTCGACGACGAATGCGACACCACAGGCGTCGTGCTCGTTCGCCGGGTGGTAGAGCCCTTGCGGCCCGGGAAGATGCTTCATACCTAGCCTTCGTTGCGTTTGACTGCAGCGACGACCAGCAGCGCTGATGGCCATCTACTTGCGTGAGCAAGTACCGACACCTGGTGGATCGGCACCGATCACCGTTCAGTATCCGCCCTTCCGCGACGATGCGGGTGCCATTTTTTCGGCAGCTCGGGCCGGATCTCCCGGTCGGCTTGGACGTCGTGTGTCCACCGTGTTGCACACAACGATATGTCAGCCGCCGGGGGACGACGCAACCAAGGCTATCCTATCCATCCCTAACGACCCGGTGACCGCCCGTTAACACGCGGTTGACGCAGGGCCCCGCCTCACCGCAGCGCGCGTACCAGCCGGCGGAGGTCGTCGCGCGGGTCGGAATCCGCATTCTCCGAGGTCAGCCGGTGCAGGATCATCCCGTCGAGGTGGTCGGCGAGGATGCGTGACCCGCCGGCGGGATCCGCGGAGCCGAGAGCGGCGAGCACCGTGAGCCCCATGCCCTGCAGTTCGTCGCGCCGTCGCTGCACGGACCGTCGCAGCGACGGCGAGGCGGTGGCCTCGACGAACAGGGCGAACCGGGCCCGGGTACGCAGTGCATCGGGACCTGTCGCGAACATCACGTATCCCGCGAGCACGTCGACGAGTTCGTCCTCGGTGCGCGGGAGGTTTCCACCCCCCAGGGCGGCGATGTCGGACCGGTCGCGCTCGACGAGACGGTCGAGGACGCCCTCGAGCAGGGCCCGGCGCGTGCGGAAGTAGTTCGACGTGGAACCGGCCGGCGCGCCGGCGACCGCGTCGACGCCGCGATGGGTGAGCCCGCGCAACCCCTCCCGGCCGAGCAACTCGATCGCGGCGTCGAGGACCGCGGCACGTTTGTCGGTCACCTCTCGACACTACAACAGTAGTGACACGGCACTACATCCGTAGTAACTTGACGTCATGACCAGGAGCAACAGCGGAAAGGCCGCGATCCTCGGCGGAGGCATCGGTGGGCTCACCGCAGCGAACGCACTCGTCCGGCGGGGCTGGCACGTCGACGTGTTCGAGCGCTCCCCCGCGTTGCCGGCCACCGGGACAGCACTGGGGATGTGGCCGACCGCGCTCGACGCTCTCGCCTCGGCAGGGCTCGCCGGCGCCGTCGAGCGCCTCGGCGTCGCCCTGGACCGTGGCGCGATCGTCCAGCCCGACGGACGCCCGCTCGCGCGGATGCGCACCCGGCGGCCGGCCGTACTGCTCTCGCGACCGGCACTGCTGGGTCTGCTCGCCGCGAGTCTGCCCGGCGAGGTGCTGCGGCTCGGCCGGCCCGCCCCGCCACTGACCGAGCTCGGCGGCTACGACGTCGTGATCGGCGCGGACGGCCTGGGCAGCCCGACCCGCGACACACTCTTCGGGCCGGGTCACCGGCCCGTCCACGCGGGCCTCGCGGCCTGGCGCGGCTGGGTCGACGGCACCGCGGACACCGCGACCGAAACATGGGGCGCGGGCGCACTCTTCGGGATCACTCCCCGCGAGGGTGGCCTGATCAACTGGTTCGCCGCGGTCCGCGCGCCCGTCGGCACCACCGGCGGCGCCGACGACCTCGTCGCCCGGTTCGGCGAGTGGCATCCGGCCGTGCGCGACGTACTCGACCGTCTGGACCCCGCAACCGTGCTCCACCACGAGATCTACCAGTCCCCGCCGCTGCCGTCGTACGTGCGCGGCAACGTCGCGCTGCTCGGCGACGCCGCCCACGCCATGACGCCCAACCTCGGCCGAGGAGCCTGCGAGGCGATCGTCGACGCGGCCACCCTCGCGGAGCTGCTCGCCCGGTTCGAGGTGCCCGAAGCGCTCGTCCGCTACGACCGGGCGCGGCGCCGCACCACCCGGCTCCTCGTGCGGGCGTCGTACGCCGCGAGCCGGGTGGCGACCGCCGGACGCGGGACGGCCCTGCGCGACGCGGTGCTGCGACTCGCGCCGCAGCGGGCGTGACACTCCGTCTGCGTCATTGTATCCACCTGTACTACAACGCTTTTCGATACGTGTTCGCGGTCCGGCGCGGACGGAGTTCACCGAACCCGCCCCACGGCACTGCCCGCACCCGTACCCTTCGCGCCATGAGCCCGGACCTCGAGGGCCACGGCGGCGACCACGCCGCCGCGGTGGCCCGCGCCCACGGTGTCGAGACGATGTTCACCCTTTCCGGCGCGCACGTGTTCCCCCTGTACGACGCCGCCGTCAAAGGCGCGGCACGCATGCGGTTGATCGACGTGCGACACGAGCAGACCGCGGTGTTCGCCGCGGAGGCCACGGGCAAGCTCCTCCGGCACCCCGGACTGGCCGTGCTCACCGCCGGGCCCGGAGTGACGAACGGTGTCAGTGCCGTCACCCAGGCGTACTTCGCGGGTTCACCGCTGGTCGTGCTCGGCGGCCGCGCACCCAACGCCCGCTGGGGCACGGGCAGCCTGCAGGAACTCGACCAGCCGCCGCTGCTGTCCACCGTCACCAAGCTGTCCGAGACGGCGAGGACGCTGGACCGCGTGGGTCCACTGGTCGACGAGGCGTTCGGTACGGCCCGCGCGTCGCACCGGGGGCCGGCATTCGTGGACGTGCCGATGGACGAACTGTTCGGACGTGCCACGCTGCCGTCGCCGTCGCCGCCGACCGTGGTCCGGCTCGAGCCCGATTCCGAGGCACAGGCGGAGATCGCCGCCCTGCTCGCCGGGGCGCAGCGGCCGTTGCTCGTGCTGGGCACCGACGTGTGGGCCGATCACGCCGAGGAGGCGGCGCTGCGGTTCGTCGACGAGGTCGGGATCCCGGTGATCACCAACGGCATGGGCCGGGGCGTGGTCCCCGGTGGGCACCCACTACTCGTCACCAAGGCCCGCGGCACCGCGGTGGGGACCTGCGATCTGGCGATCGTCGTGGGCACGCCGCTGGACTTCCGCCTCGGCTACGGCCGGTTCGGTGGACGCGACGGCGCGCCCGCGGCCCGGGTGGTGCACGTGGCCGACTCACCGGGGCAGGTGTCGGCACACGCCGAACTCGCCGCCTCGGTATCCGGCGATCTCACGGCCTGCCTCGACGGCATCCTCTCGGCGCTGCCCTCGCGTCCGGACACGGACGCCTGGGTGCGGGGCCTGCGCGAGGAAGCGACGGCCGCCGCTCAGCGCGACGCGACCCTTCTGGCTGCCGACACCGACCCGATCCACCCGGCCCGGATCTACGGGGAACTGCTGCCGCGGCTGGCCGACGACGCCGTGGTCATCGGGGACGGTGGCGACTTCGTGTCGTTCGCGGGCAAGTTCGTCGAACCGAAGCGGCCCGGCCAGTGGCTCGATCCCGGGCCGTACGGATGTCTGGGCGCCGGGCTCGGCGCGGCCGTCGCGGCGCGCGTGGCACGGCCGGCGAGTCAGGTGGTGCTGTTGCTCGGCGACGGCGCGGCCGGGCTGTCCCTGATGGACCTCGACACCCTGGTGCGGCACGAACTGCCCGTGGTGATCGTGGTGGGCAACAACTCGGCATGGGGGCTGGAGAAGGGCCCGATGCAGCTGCTGTACGGCTACGACGTGGCCGCCGACCTGGCACCCGGCACGCGGTACGACCTGGTGGCGACGGCGCTGGGCGCGGGCGGCGAGCTGGTGACGGATCCGCGGGAGCTCGGTCCGGCGCTGGACCGGGCATTCGCGTCCGGGGTGCCGTACCTGGTGAACGTGCTGACGGACGTCACTGCGGCGTATCCGCGGGGCACCACCGGAATCTGAGCGCGGGCGAAAACTGTGGGCCGCACTGTGGACAACTTCGAGGTCAGCCACAGCGGCGGTGAGCGGGCGGATTCCGCGTCCAGCGGGAGGTTGTCGTCGAACCCACTCGGCCGATGCCGCGAGATCCTCCCTCTCGGCTCACAGCAGGCTGCGGGGCGTCTCGCGGGTCCGTCGACATCCCCGCCCCCGCGGGAAGGTGACAACCCCACAAATAACAACTGACCGCAGCGAGTAAATCAGCTGCGGTCAGCGGTATCGAAAGGGTAACAGGCAGTTGTTAGGGTACGGAAACAAAAGTTCCGTGAAGTGAGTCACAGCAGGTTTGACCCTGGCCGACACCGGGAACCGTCCCGTGAACAGTTGCGCGGAGACGTCCGTCACGTAACGACTGATTGAACACTCAACCATCTGGGAAAACGTCCCGAATCGGGCAGAACAGACCGTGCATCCTGCATGTAATCCGCTCCGAGATGCCAGACTGCTCGCCATGAGCACGACCCGCACCGCAGTCCCGAACCCACGCCACGGCGCGACGAGCCTGACGGATCTCGCGGCCGCCGCCGACGAGCACACCGTCGCCGATGTCCACCAGGGGCAGGTGTTCCTCGGCATCCTCCATCGCGAGAACGACAGCGTCACCGCGGCACTCACGACCGCCGAGACCTGCGCACGGATCGAACGCGGCAGCGGCTCCGTCGCCGCCGCACAGCGGTACGAGTCGGAGGTCCGGCGGTTACGCGAGACCCAGCGGGAGCTGCACTGCATGATCGCGAACCTGCGGGCACGCTTCGCGACGTCCGGCTCCTGAGCGGACACACCGAGCGGCCCGACAACGACTCGGGCCCCCGATCCGCGAGGATCGGGGGCCCGATGTGGTGGGCGAAGGGGGACTTGAACCCCCACGTCCCGAAGGACACTGGCACCTGAAGCCAGCGCGTCTGCCATTCCGCCACTCGCCCGAGCGACTGGAAAACAGTAACACACGCCCTCGGCGAACAACGATTCGCCTGCACAGAGGCCTTTCCGGTCGCTGCGCCGGGCCGTGGGAGCGGGGCCGCCCCCACCACCCGGCCGGATCGGACGAAAAGTCGATACCATTCAGAAGCGAGCTCTGCATTGCGACACGCAGACCGGAAAGGGGGTCGCCGTGGGTATCGCGCAGCGATTCGAACGCAAGCTGCAGGCTGCCGTCAGCGACGTGTTCGCGCGCGTCTTCGGTGGCGGCGTCGTCCCGCAGGAGGTGGAGGCCGCGCTTCAGCGCGAGGCCACCGACGGCGTCCAGCAGCTCGACCGGGGCCACATGCTGGCCCCCAACCGGTACGTGATCACGATCAGCGAATCCGATCACGAAGCCCTCGCCGCGGATCGGGACTTGACGGTGAAGGCGTTCGCGCGTCACCTTGAGGACTTCATCCGCGAGCAGGGGTGGCAGACCTACGGTCAGATCCAGGTCGGCTTCGAATCGTCGGCGGCGCTGCACACCGGGCAGTTCCGCACGCACGGGTCGGTCGACCCCGACGTCGGGCGCGCCCCGGCCTCACGGACACCGCACCACCGTTCAACCGTGACCCCCGACCCAGGAGTTGGCTCGATGACGCAGAATCCAGGCTACGACCCAAGCCGTGACCCCGCCGAGAGCGCCGAGCCGCAGTACGCGCGGAACGGTCACGCACACGTAGGCCAGGATCAGCGCTACCAGCAGGGCCAGCGGAACGGCGGGGCGTATCCCTCAGCGCAGGCACCGTACGGCGGCGAGCAGCAGGGCGGTTACGACGCCGGCGGGTACGACCAGCAGGGCTACGGCGCGCCCGGCGGGCACGAGGACCGGGGCTACGGCGAAGACCGGGGTTACGGCGGCTACTCCGGACAGGCGTACAGCCAGGACTACGGCCGTGACTACTCACCGCAGTACCCGTCCCAGCAGGCCTACGGCGACGACCGCTACCAGGGCGGATACGCCCAGCCCGGTGGTTACGACCAGGGCTACCCGGATCAGGGCTACGGCCAGCAGGGCTATGCCGGACAGGGCTACCCCGACCAGGGGTACGCGGACCCGGGTTACGGCCAGCCGGGCTACCCCGAGCAGGGGTACGCAGACCAGGGCTACGGCGCCGGCGCGTACCAGCCTCCGCAGGCCGGCCGGGTGCTGACCGCGACGCTCCAGCTCGAGGACGGCAGCGGACGCTACTACCAGCTCCGGGAGGGCAGCAACATCGTCGGACGTGGGCAGGACGCCCAGTTCCGGCTGCCGGACACCGGCGTTTCCCGCCGCCACATCGACATCCGCTGGGACGGGCAGGTGGCCATGCTCTCGGATCTCGGCTCGACCAACGGCACCACCGTCAACGGTGCGTCCGTGCAGGACTGGCAGCTCGCCGACGGCGATGTGATCCGGGCGGGTCACTCGGAGATCCTGGTGCGCATTCTCTGAGCGCCGAGGACCGAGACCCGATCGGAACCGGCCCGAGACCCATCCGACGCGTCGGCGACGCGCCGGACGATGCGTCTCGTCGCCCGGGGTCCGTATTGTGGGTGACCGCAGTGCACCGGACGACACCGCACCGGGCCGATACGCAGAAGGAGGGCGAGCCGTGCAGGGGCTGATTCTGCAGCTGACCCGGGCGGGGTTCCTGCTCCTGCTGTGGTTGTTCATCTGGGCGATCCTGCGCACGCTGCGATCGGACATCTACGCCGGTGCCGCACGTCCGGTCCCGCGCTACTCGCCGCGCAACCAGTCGGTGCTGCCGTCACTGGGCCGCGGCAAGTCGGCGAAGTACCTGGTGGTGACCCAGGGCGCTCTCGCAGGCACCCGCATCACGCTCGGTTCCCAACCGGTCCTGATCGGCCGGGCCGACGACTCGACCCTGGTCCTCACCGACGACTACGCATCCACCCGGCACGCCCGCCTGTCGCAGCGCGGGTCGGACTGGTACGTCGAGGATCTGGGCTCGACCAACGGCACGTATCTGGACCGCGCCAAGGTCACCACCGCCGTCCGCGTACCCCTGGGCACTCCTGTCCGGGTCGGGAAGACCGTGATCGAGCTCCGCCCGTGACCCTTGTACTGCGATACGCCGCCCGGAGCGACCGTGGCCTGGTGCGTTCCAACAACGAAGATTCCGTGTACGCGGGGGCTCGCCTGCTCGCCCTCGCCGACGGCATGGGCGGCCACGCCGCCGGCGAGGTCGCCTCGCAACTGATGATCGCGGCTCTCGCCCACCTCGACGACGACGAACCCGGCGGGGACCTGCTCGGCAAGCTCGCCGCCGCCGTGCGCGAGGGCAACGCCGCCATCGCGGATCAGGTCGAGGAGGAACCCGAACTCGACGGCATGGGCACCACGCTCACCGCCATCCTCTTCGCCGGCAGCAAACTCGGCCTCGCCCACATCGGCGATTCGCGTGCCTACCTGCTGCGCGAGGGCCAGCTCACCCAGATCACCCGCGACGACACCTTCGTGCAGTCCCTCGTCGACGAGGGACGCATCACGCCCGAGCAGGCACACAGCCACCCGCAGCGCTCGCTCATCATGCGCGCTCTCACCGGCAGCGAGGTCGAACCGACCCTCACCGTGCGCGAGGCACGCGCCGGCGACCGCTACCTCATCTGCTCCGACGGCCTGTCCGACGTCGTCAGCGACGAGACCATCGCCAACACCCTGAGCGAAGGCACGCACGACGAGTGCGCCGATCGGCTCATCGAACTCGCCCTGCGTAGCGGCGGACCCGACAACGTCACCGTCGTCGTCGCCGACGTCATCGATCTCGACTACGGACAGAGCCATCCGATCGTCGCCGGTGCCGCGTCGGGGGACGACGAGGACACCCCGCCGCCCAACACCGCCGCGGGCCGTGCCGCCGCGATGCGCCCGCCCCGCGCCACGCCCAAGCGTGTCGTCGTGCAGAAGGATCCCGAGCCCGCGCGCAAGCACAGCCGGATGTGGTGGCCGCTCGTCGCGATCGTGGTGCTCGGACTGCTCGTCGCCGGTGCGGCCGTGGGCCGGACGATGATCCGCAGCTACTACTACGTCGGCGACGACGACGGCCGTGTCACGGTCCTGCGCGGCGTGCCCGGCAACATCCTCGGCTACTCCCTGCAGGAACAGTCCCTCGTCGGCTGTCTCGCCGACGACGGAACGTTGACCTTGACCTCTCCGCAGGAGGCGGACTGCCGCGTCATGCTGGTCGACGATCTGCAGCCGGCGGCCCGTGAGCAGGTGCGGGCGGGCCTGCCGTCCGGGTCTCTCGACGACGCGCGCACGCAGATGAACCGGCTCGCGGAGAACGACCTGCTCCCGGTGTGCGTCGAGGAACAGGCGGCCCCGTTGCCCGCCCCGGCTCCGGCGCCCGTCCCGGCCCCCGCCCCGGCCCCTCCGGCGGCTCCCGCGTCGGAACCCGCACCCGCCGAGACACCCGCCCCCGCACCGGCCCCGGCGCCCGAGCCGGCGGTCCCGCAGGTGCCGGGCCAGAACTGCCGGGTGGGCGCCTGATGTCGGTGTCCCACTCACCCGGAGCCTCCTTCCCCAGTCCTCCCGGAGGCTTCGCCCCGGCTCCCGCCGTGTCCACGCGGCGGAACACGGAGCTGCTGCTCATCGTCGCCGCCATCGCGATCACCACGGTGTCGCTGATGCTGGTCGAAGCCAGCCAGGAACAGACCCTGACCATGGACCTGGCCAAGTACGGGCTGACGTACGCGGTGCTGTTCCTCGCCGCGCATCTGGCGGTGCGCCGGTTCGCGCCCTACGCCGACCCGCTGCTGCTGCCGATCGTCGCGCTGCTCAACGGCCTGGGCCTGGTCCTGATCCACCGACTCGACCTCGCCGACGAGGAGAACGCGCGCTACCTCGGCCAGCCGATCCCCTCCCCCGACGCCAACCAGCAGGTGCTGTGGACGGCGCTCGCCATCGCCGGCTTCGTCGCGGTGCTGGCGCTGCTGCACGACTACCGGCTCCTCGCCCGGTTCAGCTACACCCTGGGCCTGATCGGCCTCGTCGCGCTCGCCGTCCCGGCCCTGCTGCCGTCCCGCTTCTCCGAGGTCAACGGCGCCAAGATCTGGATCAGGCTGCCCGGATTCAGCATCCAGCCCGGCGAGTTCGCCAAGATCCTGCTCATCATCTTCTTCGCGTCCGTGCTGGTGGCCAAGCGCGACCTGTTCACCACCGCCGGCAAACACGTGCTCGGCATGGACTTCCCCCGCGCCCGCGACCTGGGCCCGATCCTCGCGGCATGGATCCTCTCGATCGGCGTCATGGTGTTCGAGAAGGACCTCGGCACGTCGCTGCTGCTGTTCGGCACGGTGCTGGTGATGCTGTACATCGCGACCGAACGGGTGGGCTGGCTGCTCATCGGTGGCGCTTTGCTCGTCGTCGGCTTCTACTTCGCGTACCAGATGTTCGGTCACGTGCGGGTGCGTGTGGAGACCTGGCTCGACCCGCTGGCCGACTACAACAACACCGGCTACCAGATCTCGCAGTCGTTGTTCGGTCTCGCCACCGGTGGTGTCGCCGGCACCGGGCTCGGCAGCGGACGTCCCGCGCAGGTGCCGTTCGCCAAGACCGACTTCATCGTCGCCACGATCGGTGAGGAACTCGGGCTCATCGGCCTCAGTGCCATTCTCGTCCTCTTCCTGATCCTGATCACGAGGGGATTGCGCACCGCGCTCGCCGTCCGCGACAGCTTCGGCAAGCTGCTGGCCGCCGGCCTGTCGTTCACCATCGCGATCCAGCTGTTCGTCGTCGTCGGCGGCGTCACCAAGCTGATCCCGCTCACCGGTCTCACCACGCCGTTCATGTCCTACGGTGGTTCGTCGCTGCTGGCGAACTACCTCCTGCTGGCACTGCTGGTGAAGATCTCCAACGCGGCCCGCGAGCCCGCCGCCCCACGTAAGAAGGCACCGCCACCGATTGCGGACGCGCCGACGGAAATGCTGGGGCGCGGATGAACACACCGCTCCGCAAAGTCGCGATGGCGGTGATGTTCATGGTCGTCGCGCTGCTTGCCAACGCCACCTACGTCCAGGTCATCAAAGCCGACGACCTGCGCACCGACCCGCGTAACTCGCGGGTGCTCATCGACGAGTACTCGCGTCAGCGCGGACAGATCTCCGCGAGCGGGCAGGTCCTGGCGGTGTCGGTCCCCACCGACAGCCGCTACAAGTACCTGCGCACCTACCCGGCCGCCCCCGAGCAGCCGGCGAGTCCGCTCGCCTACGCACCCGTGACCGGGTTCTACTCGATGCAGTACGGCAGCACCGGGCTCGAGCGCACCGAGGACGAGGTGCTCAACGGGTCCGACAACCGGCTGTTCGGCCGGCGCTTCTTCGATCTGGTCTCCGGACGGGACCCGCGCGGCGGCAACGTGGTCACCACCATCGACCCCGTCATGCAGCAGGTGGCGTACGACGAACTCACCGCCAAGGGCTACACCGGCTCGGTCGTCGCCATCGAACCGAGCACCGGTCGCATCCTGGCGATGGTGAGCACCCCGAGCTACGACCCCAACCGGCTCTCCGGCCACGACGGCGCAGCCACCTCGCAGGCCTGGGAGGAACTCAACGCCGACCCCGACAAACCGATGCTCAACCGTGCCATCTCGCAGACCTACCCGCCGGGCTCGACCTTCAAGGTGGTCGTGACCGCCGCGGCGCTCGCCGCGGGTACCACCCCCGACGACCAGTTCACCGCCGCACCCAACATCACGCTGCCCGACACCGCGACCACGCTGGAGAACTACGGCGGCGCGACGTGCGGTGGCGGCCCCACGGCCTCCCTGCGCGAAGCCTTCGCCCGCTCCTGCAACACCGCCTTCGTCGAGATGGGTCTGAACACCGGCAAGGAGGCCATCGCCGAGCAGGCGGAGGCGCTCGGTGTCGGGGAATCCATGGACATCCCTGTCCCCGTCGCGGCGGGCACCATCGGGCCGATCCCCGACGGCGCCGCGCTGGGCCAGTCCAGCATCGGCCAGCGTGACGTCGCGCTCACCCCGCTGGAGAACGCCGTGATTGCCGCCACCGTCGCCAACGGCGGCGTCCGGATGCAGCCGCATCTGGTGTCCCAGCTGCAGTCGCCGGACCTGTCGGTGCTGGCGGAGACCTCACCGGTCTCGGCCGGGCAGGCGATGTCGCCGCAGGTCGCGGCCACCCTGACCGACCTGATGATCGGATCCGAGAACTTCTCCGGCGGCGAGGGGAAGATCCCGGGGGTCCAGATCGCGTCGAAGACCGGCACCGCCGAGCACGGCGACGACCCCCGTAACACTCCCCCGCACACGTGGTATATCGCCTTTGCGCCTGCCCAGCAGCCCACTGTTGCAGTGGCGGTCATCGTGGAGGACGGCGGCGACCGCGCTCTCGCCGCCACGGGAGGCTCGGTTGCCGCGCCGATCGGACGTGCCGTGATCGCGGCGGGAATGCAGAGAGGCTGATTATGGCTTTGCACAGCGGCGCCATGATCGCCGACCGTTACCGGCTGCAACGGCTCATCGCCACCGGTGGCATGGGACAGGTGTGGGAAGGGCTCGACACCCGCCTCGACCGCCGGGTGGCGGTGAAGGTCCTCAAGGCCGAACTTTCCGGCGACGCGGACTTCCTGACCCGATTCCGGTTCGAGGCGCGCACCACCGCACAGCTCAACCACCCCGGCATCGCGGGTGTGTTCGACTACGGCGAGACCACCGACGCCGAGGGACAGTCCATCGCGTACCTGGTGATGGAACTGGTGCACGGCGAACCCCTCAATGCCGTGCTCGCCCGGGTGGGCCGCCTGTCGCTGCCGCACACCCTGGACATGCTCGAACAGACCGGACGGGCGCTGCAGGCGGCGCACGACGCCGGAGTCGTGCACCGCGACGTCAAGCCCGGGAACATCCTCATCACCCCCACCGGCCAGGTCAAGATCACCGACTTCGGCATCGCCAAGGCCGTCGACGCGTCACCGGTGACGCGCACCGGGATGGTCATGGGCACCGCCCAGTACATCGCCCCCGAGCAGGCCCTCGGCCAGGAGGCGACGTCGGCGAGCGACGTGTACTCGCTCGGCGTCGTCGGATACGAGGCCCTCGCGGGCCGGCGGCCGTTCCTCGGCGACAGCGTCGTCACCGTCGCGATGAAGCATGTGCAGGAGACGCCCGCTCCGCTGCCCACCGATCTGCCGGCGGGGGTGCGTGAGCTCATCGAGATCGCCATGACGAAGGACCCGGCGCACCGGTACACCAGCGGCGGCGAGTTCGCCGACGCCGTCGCCGCCGTGCGGTCCGGCCGATCGGTGCCGCCGCCGGGCAACGTGCCGCCGGTCACCGGTGCCACGCGGATCCTGCCGCCCGGCGTGCCGGGCACCACGTCCCCGGCCGCGACCCGCGCGCTCGGGCCCACCCCGCCGCCACCGCCGTCGCGGCCGTACTACGCCCCGGCGTATGCGAACGGCGGGGACCAGCCCCCCACCGGCTCCGCCCCGTCCGGCGACAAACGCTCACCGAGCCCGAAGGCCATCGCCTGGGCGGCCGGGGCGGCTGTGGCCCTCGCACTCGTTGCGCTGGCGCTGGTGCTGCTGGGCGGCGACAATTCCGGGGACGCGGGCCCCGCACGGTCCACGACCACGCAGGCACCGACGACCACCACCCGTGCCACGACGACCACCACGCGGCCGCCGCGGACCACCACCACGACGGTGGAGCCGACCACGACGGCACCCCCCACCACGACGCAGGCCCCCACGACCACCCCCGAGCCGACGACGACCACCCCACCGCCGACGACGACGGAGGCGCCGACCACCACCACGGCGCCCACCACGACGACGGCCACGACGACAGCCGCCACCACGACGACGGCCGAGACGACCACCACCACCGTCTCCCTGCCAGGTGACGATGAGGGCGGTCTCGAACCCGGAGCCATAGACAACCCGTTCACCCCGATCGAGCCAGTCACCCGAGGACAGTCATGACCACACCCCGCAAGCTCTCTTCCCGCTACGAGTTGGGTGAGATCCTCGGCTTCGGTGGCATGTCGGAGGTGCACCTGGCCCGGGATCTGCGGCTCGACCGCGACGTGGCGATCAAGGTGCTGCGCGCGGATCTCGCGCGCGACCCCACGTTCTATCTCCGGTTCCGCCGCGAAGCCCAGAACGCCGCGGCGTTGAACCATCCGGCGATCGTCGCCGTGTACGACACCGGTGAGGCGGAGACCGAGTCCGGTCCGCTGCCGTACATCGTCATGGAGTTCGTCGAGGGCGACACGCTGCGCGATATCGTGCGCTCCCAGGGGCCGATGACCCCGAAGCGGGCCATGGAGGTCGTGGCGGACGTGTGCGCCGCCCTGGACTTCAGCCACCGCAACATGATCGTCCACCGCGACGTCAAGCCTGCCAACGTCATGATCACCCGTTCCGGCGCGGTGAAGGTCATGGACTTCGGCATCGCCCGGGCCATCTCGGACGCCGCGAGCCCGATGACGCAGACCGCCGCGGTGATCGGCACCGCCCAGTACCTGTCGCCGGAGCAGGCCCGCGGTGAGCAGGTCGACGCCCGCTCCGACGTGTACTCGGTGGGCTGCGTCCTGTTCGAGATCCTCACCGGTAAGCCGCCGTTCCAGGGCGATTCCCCCGTGGCCGTCGCGTACCAGCACGTCCGGGAGGATCCGCCGCTGCCGTCGTCGGTGAACTCCGCCGTCCCGCCGGAGCTGGACTCGGTGATCCTCAAGGCGATGGCGAAGAACCCCGCCAACCGGTATCAGAGCGCCGCCGAGATGCGCAGCGACCTGATCCGTGTGCTGAGCGGCCAGAAGCCCAGCGCACCCATGGTGATGACCGACGAGGACCGCACCACCATCCTCGGGGCCGTCGACGGTGCCGGGACACCTCGCAACGGCGCGGACCGCGGGGCCGCCGCAGCCGCTGCCGGCGGGACCGTGGCGACGCCCCAGCGCTCCCGGGTGCTGCGCAACACGCTGCTGGGCCTGGCGGCGGTCGTGATCGTCGGCATCGTCGGGGTGTTCCTGTGGACCTCGGGCCCGGGATCGACCGCCGCGCAGATCCCCGTCCCCGACGTGCGCAACCTCGCCGCGGAGATCGCGGAGAGCAGGCTGCAGGATGCCGGGTTCGAAGTCTCGGTGCAGATGAAACCCGACGCCGTGGTCGCCACCGGCAACGTCGTCAACACCCGGCCGGTCGCCGGGGTCCAGGCCGAGGAGGGCAGCACCGTCACCCTCGAGGTCTCGAGCGGCCCCGAACAGGTGGAGATCCCGCGGCTGGCGGGCATGAACCAGCAGGAGGCGCTGCAGGCCCTGACCGACGCCGGACTGCGCCTCGATCCGAACGTGGCCCGCGCACCGTCGGCGGCGGCCGAACGCGACACCGTCGTCGACCAGAGCCCCGCCCCGGGAGCCGACGCCGACCGCGACAGCGCGGTGCGGGTGACGCTCGGCAGCGGACCCGAGCAGATCCGAGTGCCCAACGTCGTGGGTCAGGCCACCGAGGTGGCGCGTGACAACATCGAGGCTGCCGGTTTCACCGTCGTGGTCGACGAGATCGACTCCAGCCAGCCGACCGGGACGGTGGTGTCGAGCAGCCCGGCGGGCGGTACCAGCGCGACGGAGGGCGACACGGTCACCATCCAGGTGTCCAACGGCAACCGCATCGAGATGCCCGCGTTGACGAACCGGACGGTGTCCGAGGCACTCGCGGAACTGCGGGCGGCCGGCTGGACGGGCTCGCCGGCACAGCTCGTGCAGAACCGCGAGGCCACCCTCGACCCGGAGCTGGTGGGCAAGGTCATCGCCCAGCAGCAGCCGCCGGGGTCCGAGATCTCCAAGTCGGAGACCATCACCGTGGGTGTGGGCGTGCTGGGTATCCGCTGAGCTGCGCTCGGATGCCGTGCGGACGGCTCAGGCGACGCCCCCGGCGAGCGCCTGAGCCACTTCCGCCTCGAGACGGGCGACCAGCGGTTCGTCCGGTGCCTCACCGCACACGCCGAGCCAGTTCGCCAGCATCCGGTGGCCGCCCTGCGTGAGGACCGATTCCGGGTGGAACTGGACGCCGTGGACGGGCAGCTCGCGGTGCCGCAGGGCCATGACGATGCCGCTCTCGGTGAATCCGGTGGGGACGAGCTCGTCCGGCAGCGTGTTGGGCAGCACCGTCAGTGAGTGGTAACGCGTCGCGGTGAACGGATCCGGCAGGCCGGCCAGCACCCCGGTGCCGTCGTGCCAGACCGAGCTGGTCTTGCCGTGCAGCAGCTCGGGGGCCCGGTCCACGGTCGCCCCGAAGGCGGCACCGATCGCCTGATGGCCGAGGCAGACCCCGAGCAGCGGCGTGCCCGCGTCGGCGCAGGCCCGGACGAGGTCCATGCTCGCACCGGCGCGCTGCGGCGTGCCCGGCCCGGGGCTCAGGAGGATGCCGTCGAACTCGGCCGCGATCCGGTCCGCTGCGCCGGTGAGCCGCTCGTCGTCGTTGCGCCAGACTTCGGCCCGGGTCCCGAGCTGCCCCAGGTACTGCACGAGATTGAAGACGAAGCTGTCGTAGTTGTCGACGACGAGGATGCGCATGCGGAAAGGGTACCGACCCGTCAGCGCAGCGTTGCTCCGCCCGTGTAGGCCGGAACCGACAACGACTCCGACGACTGCTGCGTGTAGCCCAGCCCGTAGCGCGCCGCGTACTGCTTGTACACGCGGATGCCCGGCTCGGCGGCCAGGGCGGCCTCGAGTCGCGCCGGGTCGCCCAGCGCGGTGATCACGTACGGCGGAGAGTAGGTACGGCCGTGCAGCAGCAGGGTGTTGCCGATGCACCGCGGCGCCGAGGTCGCCACGAGCCGCTGATCCTGCATCGCGATCGCCTCGGCTCCGCCGGCCCACATCGCGTTGAGCACGCTCTGCACGTCCTGCTGGTGCACCACGAGATCGTCGGGCGACGCATCCGTCGGATACCTGCCGTCGGCGCCGCGCGGCGCATCGGTGAGGCTGACGGTGACCCCCGGGCCCCGTCGTGCGGTGAGCCCGGCCGGGTCCTCGAGGCCGGAGGTGTCGGCGAGCACCGCGGCGACGTCGCCGTCGGTGGCCGCGGCCTGGGCCTGCAGCTCGGCGACGCGTCCCGCGAGGTCGTCGCGGGTGGCGGCGAGCTCGTCCGCCTTGGCCTGCGCTGCCCGCACGAGGTCGGACAGCCGCGCGGAGTCGCTCACGCGCAGTTCCTCGCCGTCGGAGACCCCGCGGGTGGTGCCGAGCAGCAACCCGGCGAGCAGGCACACGGCCAGCGCGGCGGCAGTCCACCCGAGCGCGCGGGCCCGGCCGTCCGACACGTGGACCCTCCGTTCCGGATTCTGCGTTAGCGTGTACTCACACTGGTAGTACACGCACTGGTAGTACACGCCAGGTAGCTGCCCAACCTACCTGTCCGCCCCGCGCGGTACCGCACGAACGAGGACGTCATGCCCAAGTCGAAGGTCCGGAAGAAGACCGACTACACGATCAACCCGGTGAGCCGCACCCCCGTGAAGGTGAAGGCGGGACCGTCGAGCACCTGGTACGTCGCGGTGATGCTCGGCTTCATGCTGATCGGTCTGGCCTGGCTGGTGGTCTACTACCTCGCGGCCGAGCAGATCTCGTGGATGAACGACCTCGGCGCGTACAACTTCCTCATCGGTTTCGGGTTCATGATCGTCGGCCTGATCATGACCATGAGGTGGCGGTGAGGTTACAGGAGTGTAGTTCATCCCCACCTGTGGACAAACCTGTGGACGAACTGGGGAAAGCTCCCCGTGTCCGGTGAACAACCCCTGCGCTGGTCCACACCCCCGCTCGCGATCGTCGCGCTGGTGGTGGGCGGCATCGTGCTCGCGGTGGCCGCGGCGACGACTCCCGATCCTGCCGGCCGCACCCTCGTCGGGCTCGCGGCCGCGGTCGCACTCGTCGTCGCGGCTCTCGCGGCCCGGCAACGCCCGCGGCTCGAGGTGCTTCCCGACGACGCCGGCCTGGCCGTCACCCGACTGACGGGACGGCGTGAGCTGCCCCGCGCAGCCCTGACGCGGGTACGGATCGTCGCGTATCCGCGGCTCGGCCGGCGGGTCCCGATGCTGGAGATCGACGTGCGCGACCCCCACGGCGACGAGCAACTGCTCATCTTCGGGCGCTGGGACCTGGGTACCGATCCCCGCACGGTGTACGACGCACTCGCGGTGCGGGGACTGGCGCCGGATCAGACCCCGAGCTGAGCCCGCAGGCGCAGGACGGCCAGGGCGAGGACCAGCACGGTGACCACCGTGACGCCGCCCAGGGCGAGCCATCCCGTCCGGACGAAGCGGGCGCGGTCGTCGCCCGCACCCAATGCGCGCGGGGCGAACAACAACGCCGCCGTCGCCGCCGCACCCGCGGCCAGGCCACCGAGGTGTCCCCACAGGGAGATGCCGGGGATGGTGATGCTGATGACGACGTTGAGGACGACGATCGCCAGCACCGGCGCGGGGCTGCGCCGCAGCCGCATCAGGATCACCGCCTGCGCTCCCAGCAGGCCGAACACGGCGCCGGAGGCGCCGGCGGTCACGGCGTCGGTCTCGAGCAGCATCACCGCAGCGGACCCGCCGAGAATCGACACCAGGTACACGGCCAGGTACCGGAGCCGGCCGAGGACGAGTTCGGTGTCTCGGCCGATCACGTACAGCGCGAACATGTTGACCGCGAGGTGCAGCACCCCGAAGTGCAGGAATCCGCTGCCCAGCACCCGGATGTACTCGTCACGAGCGGCGATCATCGGCGGCCACAGCGCCCACTCGAAGAACAGGCTCGACGAGCGCTCGTTGTTCATCACGCTGCCGGACTGGGCGGCGGTGATCGCGAAGATTGCGGTGTTCAGCGCGATCAGGATGTACGTCACTAGCGGGGTGTTCGCCTGCGACCGGGCGGGTGCGCCCGCGACGGTGCGGGCCTGCGGGACGTCACGCTGCGCGGCCGCGACGCAGTCGACGCACTGCTGACCCACCGCGGCGGACCGCAGGCAGTCGGGGCAGGCCGGTCGTCCGCATCGGCTGCACGCGAGCAGCGTCGGGCGATCGGGATGCCGGACGCACCGCGGCTGGGGCGGGTGGCCGCCCCCGCCGGCCGCGTGGCCCCAGCCGGGGTTCGTCATGTCGGTCTCTCTCAGGAAATGGTGATGCTGTCGATGACGACCGGCTCGACCGGGCGGTCCGCACGGTCCGTCGCCGTCGTGGCGATCGCGTCGACGACCTTCTTCGACGCCTCGTCGGTGACCTCACCGAAGATCGTGTGGCGCCGGTTCAGGTGCGGGGTCGGCCCGACGGTGATGAAGAACTGCGAACCGTTGGTGCCCGGTCCGGCATTGGCCATGGCGAGCAGGTAGCCGCGGTCGAACTGCAGCTCGGGATGGAATTCGTCGCCGAACTGGTAACCCGGACCGCCGCGGCCGGTGCCGGTCGGGTCGCCGCCCTGGATCATGAAGCCGTCGATGACGCGGTGGAAGACCGCACCGTCGTAGAACGGGCCGCTGGTCTCACCCTTGGCGTTCTCGGTCTTGTACTCCTTGGTGCCGTTCGCGAGGCCGACGAAGTTCTCGACGGTCTTCGGGGCATGGTTGCCGAAGAGCTCGATCACGATGTCGCCGCGGTTGGTGTGCAGAGTCGCGGTTGCAGTCTTTTGAGGTGAAGTCACCCCTCCATCGTGCCATCCGGGTCTGCGACACCGGAGCGGTCCGTCTCGCGAACCCGGACGCGAGCGTCCTCTGTGCACGGACGCGAGCGTCCTCTGTACACGGACGCGAGCGTCGTCTGTACACGGACGCGAGCGTCGTCTGTACACGGACGCGAGCGTCGTCTGTACACGGACGCGAGCGTCGTCTGTACACGGACGCGGGGGTTCGCTGTGCAAAAGTGGGTACATGACGAGTGTGAGCGAGTCCAGAACCAAGAGCGGGTCCGGCACCGGTAGCGAACTCGTGTGCCCCCCGAAGGAATCCAAGGGTGCCGGTGGCTACCTGAAGCTTGCAGGTCAAGGCGCGACGGCCCTGGCGCGGGGGCCGCTCGTCACCGGCCTGTTCGTCGCCCGAAAGGGTCTCGACGTCGCCCGGAACATGGCCGGCAACCGAGAGTGCCGCCGCGCACAGGCCGCAGCGACGATCGAGTCCGGTTCCCGGGGACGGGGCCGCAAGCTCCTGGTGACGGTCGGCGCGCTCGGCGTCGTCGCCGCGGGCGGAGTGGTGTTCTACCGCAGCCGGCTCGGGGATCACCCGCCCGTCGCGCCGGAACCGCCGCGGATCGAGTCGACTCCGCCCGCGCCGGTCGCAGCGCCCGAGGCTGCCGCACCGAAGGCCGAAGCACCGAAGGCCGAAGCACCCGCACCGAAACCGGCGGCCACGACAAACGCGAAGCCCGCGCCCGCCGCGACACCCGAAGCCGCAGCACCGAAGCCCGAAGCCGCAGCACCGAAGCCCGAGACCGCAGCACCGAAGCCCGAAGCCGCAGCACCGAAGCCCGAAGCCGCAGCACCGAAGCCGGCGGCCGCAGCACAGGCGAAGCCCGAGCCGACCGCGACACCCGAGGCTGTGGCC
Source organism: Rhodococcus sp. GXMU-t2271 (assembly GCF_041414735.1). Classification (NCBI taxonomy): domain Bacteria; kingdom Bacillati; phylum Actinomycetota; class Actinomycetes; order Mycobacteriales; family Nocardiaceae; genus Rhodococcus; species Rhodococcus sp. GXMU-t2271. The sequence goes on along the minus strand of NZ_JAUIZP010000071.1, from coordinate 12,133 downwards.
CCGAAGCCCACACCGGCCCCGGCGGCCGACACGGCGCCGAAGAGCACAGACGCGGCACCGAAGGGCACGGCCGATGCGGCCCCGACCGGGAAGCACGCGGCCAAGGAGGAACCGGCTCGCAAGCCGACCCCCGCGTCGAAGAACGCGGCTGCCGGGGGCAAGGGAACCTCCGCGAAGCCGCAGCCGCCGAGCGGTCCTGCCGGGGGACCGAAGAAGCAGAACTGAGGTCCGCCCGGGATCACGGGACGGAGTCGGATCCGGGGCAGGTCGCGTCGTGCGCGGCCTGCCCTTCTTCGAGAAGTCGGCGTTCGGTGACGCGTAGTTCCAGGTCGACGATGCGGCCGGCGACAACGTAGATCAGGACGGTCAGCAGTAGTACGACGGGTACGGACGCAAGAAATTCCATGTCGGCCTCCAGGGTGGTCCGCGCGGGCGGGAAGGTGGAGGTGCTCGGGTGCGTCGTCGGTGACCACTCCAGCGTACGGACCGGCACGGGGTGCCTGTCGGGACGACCACCGCGCCGCTCCGTGATCTGCCGCACACCCTCGAGTTACTCACCGGTACCGATCCGGCGAATCTCGTGATACACGTCACAGAACAGGCGGATACTCGCCGGTAGCGATCTATCGGGGAGGCATCACATGGCACAACAGGTACAGGTCAGCGAGGAGCAGGCACGCGCAGTAGCCGAGGAGGCCCGAGAGGAGAACTGGGACAAGCCGTCCTTCGCCAAGGAGTTGTTCCTCGGACGTCTGACCCTCGACCTCGTTCATCCGTTCCCGCGCCCGGCGCCGGACGCCGAAGCCAAGACGGAAGCGTTTCTCGCCAAGCTTCGCCGCTACTGCGAGGGGCTCGACGGCAGTCGTATCGAACGCGACGCGCGCATTCCGGACGAGTACGTCGCAGGCTTCGCGGAACTCGGCTGCTTCGGCATGAAGATTCCGGAGGAGTACGGCGGGCTGGGCTTGTCGCAGGTGGCGTACAACCGGGCGTTGATGCTCGTCGCCTGCGTGCATCCCAGTCTGGGCGCCTTGCTGTCCGCACACCAGTCGATCGGTGTGCCCGAACCGCTCAAGCTGGCCGGCACGCCCGCGCAGAAGCGTGCATTCCTGCCGCGGTGCGCCCGCGGCGCGATCTCTGCGTTCCTGCTCACCGAGCCGGACGTCGGTTCCGATCCCGCGCGCCTCGCCTCGACGGCCGTGCCGATCGACGACGGCGCGGCATACGAACTCGACGGCGTGAAACTGTGGACCACCAACGGGGTGGTGGCGGAACTGCTGGTGGTGATGGCCCGGGTGCCACGCAGCGAGGGGCATCGCGGTGGGATCTCGGCGTTCGTCGTGGAGGCGGACTCGCCCGGTATCTCCGTCGAGCGCCGCAACTCCTTCATGGGACTGAAGGGCATCGAGAACGGTGTCACCCGCATGTACAAGGTGCGGGTACCGAAGGAGAATCTCATCGGCCGCGAGGGCGACGGCCTGAAGATCGCCCTGACCACGCTCAACGCGGGCCGGCTGGCGATTCCCGCGATGTGCGCCGGAGCCGGCAAATGGGCCCTGAAGATCGCCCGCGAGTGGTCCGCCACCCGCGTCCAGTGGGGCAGGCCCGTCGGCGAGCACGGCGCGGTCGCCGGCAAGATCGCATTCGTCGCGGCCACCACGTTCGCGCTCGAGGCCGTGGTGGAACTGTCGGGACAGATGTGCGACGAGGAACGCAACGACATCCGGATCGAGGCGGCGCTCGCCAAGCTGTGGTCCAGCGAGATGGCGTGCACGATCGCCGACGAACTCCTGCAGATCCGGGGGGGCCGCGGATACGAGACGGCCGACTCGCTCGCGGCGCGCGGTGAACGGGCTGTTCCCACCGAGCAATTGGTGCGGGACCTGCGCATCAACCGGATCTTCGAGGGCTCGAGCGAGATCATGCGGCTGCTGGTGGCACGCGAGGCTGTCGACGCGCATCTGCAGGCCGCCGGCGATCTGGCGGACCCGAAGGCCACCCTCGATGCGCGGGCCCGGGCGGCAGCCAAGGCGAGCGGCTTCTACGCCAAGTGGCTGCCGCAGCTGGTCGCGGGCAGAGGTCAGTTGCCCACCTCGTACAGCGAGTTCGGGCCGCTGGCAGCGCATCTGCGTTACGTCGAACGGTCCTCCCGGAAACTGGCACGGTCCACGTTCTACGGGATGGCACGGTGGCAGGCCGGCCTCGAGAAGCGGCAGGGCTTCCTCGGCCGGGTCGTCGACATCGGTGCCGAACTGTTCGCGATGGCGGCGAGCTGCGTGCGGGCAGAGATGTACCGCAGCGACAACCATCCCGACGCGAACGCGGCGTACGAACTCGCCGAGGCCTTCTGCCGGCAGTCGAGGCTGCGGGTGGAGGCGCTGTTCGATGCGTTGTGGACGAACACCGACGATGCCGACCGGCAGCTCACGACGGGCGTGCTCGAGGGGCGCTACACCTGGCTCGAGAAGGGTGTGATCGATCCCAGCGAGGGCACCGGCCCCTGGATCGCCGAATGGGCCCCCGGACCGTCGGCCGAGGAGAACCTCGCCCGCCGGTTCGTCCGGGTCGACCATCCGGTGGTGTGAATCGGAAGTTCCGGTCGGCCGCGGCAGCGATTCGGAGCGCTGCCACGGCCGACCGCTTCGCGGTTGTCGCTCAGAAGGCGCCGCAGTTGGACGGTGCGGGCCGCCCGGCGAACCGGTCGTTCAGGTAGGCGACCGCTTCGGGCATGCCGGCGACCAGCGGCAGCGCGTGATTGACGGCCAGTCCCGGCAGGATGGGCGGGGTGGTGTTCGTGGAGAACTGGACGGTGGCGCCGAGGGCGCACCAGTCCGTCGCGAGCCGGCGGCCCTGACCGAACGGCACGATGTCGTCCATCGTTCCGTGCTGCACGAGCACCGGCGCCGACGGCTGCAGACGTCCGATCCGCTGCGCGGCGATGGCTTCCTTCGCCTCCGGCAACCGATCGACGACGGCGCCCAGCGGCTCGCCCGTGCGGGTGTAGTCGTTCGTGCGCTGGAAGCCGTAGCGGAAGATCGTCTCCGGGGCGCACTGGTTCGCCACCGACTGCAGCATCTCGCGTCCCCGGTCGTTGATCTCGGCGTCGATGAGATCCCGGAGCTCGGGGTAGGCCTCACCGAGTCCGTTGATCGTGTAGCCGATCACGCCGGTCAGCGCCGTCCCGTCGACCTGGTTCAGCGTGGCCTCGAGGTCCGCGGGCGGCGCACCGGCATAGACACCCACCAGGTTCAACTCGGGTGCGTAGGTCGGCTGCAGTTCGGCGGCCGCCGACACGGCGCCACCGCCCTGGGAGTACCCCCACAGGCCGACCGGCCCGTCGGGGGTGACGGACGCGGCGGGCAGGCTCTGGGCCGCCCGGACGGCGTCGAGCACTGCGTGCGCCTCGGCCAGCCGGTTGACGTAGGTGTGGTGGCCCGGCGTGCCGAGACCGTCGTAGTCGGTGACGACGACGGCGATGCCCTGCAGCAGCATGGTGTTGATCGACAGCAGTTCGTACTCGGTGAACAGGTCGAGCGGCGGGGTGTAGGAGACGAGCGAGTTCAACTGCTTGGACGGCGCACACTGGTCGCCTTGCCCCTGGGTGCCCGGCGCGATCGCGACGAGCGGCCGCGGGCCGGGACCGTTCCAGGGCAGTGACGGCTCGAGGTAGGTGCCGCCGACGGCGTTGGGCTCGCCGTTCGCGTCGAGGCTGCGGTAGAGCAGCCGGGTGCCCTGCGCCGGGAACACGCCCTGCGGCGTCGGGACGCGGACGGCGAGATCGGACGGCCCGCTACGGAGTACGGCGCCGGAGGTGCCGGCCGGATCGAACGGAGGATCGTAGAAGGACGCGTCCGCGCTCGCCGTCGCCGGCATCGCGAGCATCGCTCCCGTCAGCGCCGCGGTCGCTACCGCGGCGCCGGTCCATCTTCTGGCGCGCCCCATCCGTATCCCCATCCCACGGTCCCTTCACAGGTCGATGCCTGTGTGTCGGACGACACAGGCGGTACGCACTGTAACAGCTAACTTACCGACGCGTAAGTGCGCTTTTCGTCTCTTGTGACCCGCACTCGAGGCCACGATCCGTCATTCGTGCCACAGCATCACCGCTGGTCGAGGACAATCCGGGCATGACCGCGGAGCGCAGCGAGCCGCACCTGCACCGGCTGACCACCCCGCACACCGCCGCCGCCGTCGGGATCGTGTTCGCGGTCCTGTTCACGGCGAGCATCGTCCTGATCCGTCAGGCGATCCCGGCGGATCCCTTCGGCACGACCGAGTGGCTGGAGGCCGGCCGCTCACGGCTCACCGTCGCGCTGACGCTGTCCCAGTTCGCCTGCATCGCGTTCCTGTGGTTCATCGGTGTGCTCCGGCACCGGCTGGGCGACCTCGAGGACCAGTTCTTCTCGACGGTCTTCGTCGGCAGTGGTCTGTTGTTCCTGGCGCTCATCCTCGTCACGATGGCCAGTGCCGGCGGCCTGCTCCTGACGGACCAGGCGGAGGCCGTCCCCGCCCAGGAGTCGGCCGCGTTCGCGCATGCGCTGATCCTGCAGATCAGCAATGTCTACTCGATCCGTATGGCTGCGGTCTTCATGATCTCGCTGGCACCATCTGGATGCGCACCGGGCTGATGCCACGATGGCTGGTCGCCCCCACCCCCACCTACCTGATCGCCCTGATCCTGCTGTTCGCGGTGACGGAGGCGCTGTGGCTCACCCTCGTCTTCCCGGCGTGGGTGGCCGTGATCAGCCTGTTCCTGCTGACCCATGCCCGGCAGGCGTTCCCGCCCCGGCGGACGATCCGGCCGAGAACCTGACGGCACCGGGTACGCGGACATCCGCCCACGACTGCACGCCTCGGGCCCGGCGACGCGCACGGGCCGTGCCGATGCGGCGCGCGAATCCTAGTGGTCACGGCAATCTCCCGCGCGGTGCTACGGCGCGGCTTCCCCGGCTGTGGCCGAGTCGGTAGCAAGATGTACGCCGATCGTTGTCTACAGGAGGTTTGACATGGCTGTGGGAGTCGGTCTCCGGATCGGGAGCGTGGTGTCCACCGCGGTCCTCGCTTCCAACGACCCCGGCAGTCCCGATCCCGTGGTCATAGCCCGGGACACCGTCCTGCACATCGATTCCGACGGCACCACCGTCCTCGGCGGCGCCCCGCATCCTGCCGGTGAGGCCCGCTACCTGTCGGGATTCCTCGGCCGGGTCGGCGATCCCGCCGGCGTCACCGCCAGTGACGGACGCATCTACCGAGCCGAGGACTCGATGGCCACGGCGATCGCCTGCCTGCTGCACGAATGCCACCCCCTGCCACCGGACAGCGGGCCCGACGGCGGCCTGCCGAGTGTCACCGCCACCTACCCGTCACGGTGGGACCAGCCCACCGTGGCCGCACTGCGGGCCGCGCTCGACTATGCGGATCTGCGGCACATCGCCCTCGTCTCGGACGCCGAGGCGGCCGCGACGTGGTACGCCTCGGAGATCTCGGAAACTCCGGGACAGCTCGTCGGCATCTTCCACGTCGACGACGGCGGCTCGACCGTCAACCTCGTGCGGTCCGGCGTCTCGGCCGGCAAGGCGTTCCGATTCGGCGCCAAGAGCGCCCCGTCCCCCGCGGCCCAGCTGGCCACCGCCCTCGGCGCCTTCGGCTGGCTTTCGCACAACCTCGACGCCGTCGTGGTGATGGGTGACGGGTTCGTCGCGCGCGACCGCTCGCACGTGCAGTCCATCGCGGACAGCCTCGCCGCGAAACTCGGGGTACGCACCCTCGTCGGACCCGGTCCCGAGCAGACCGCCGCCCTCGGTGCCGCCATCCTCGCGGCCGGTTTCACACCCGCGCGCGTGGTCAAGGCGCGGATCGGCCTGCCCCCGTCGTACGACGTCACCGACGTTCTCACCGGTGGCATTCCGCGTATCCGTGAACTCGAAGCGGCCGAACGTGCCCGGGCCGAAGCGGCGGCGGAACGAGACAGGGCAGCGGGCGCACCCGCGAGCCCCGCACCCGTTCCCGCGACGACCGCCGCCGACGTGCGATCCGGCGGCGCCCGGCCCGAGGACAGCGACGCCGACGACACCGCGGGCACGACGCTCACCACCACCGCGACGCCGCCGAGCCGCAACTACTCGGCGATCGGAGCGGTGGTCGCGGTGGTCCTGTTGCTGGTCTTCGCGGTCGTCGCGCTGCTCTGACCGCCCGGTTCAGTTCCCCGCGAGGCTGGTCAGCTCCGCGGCATCCTCCGCACCGAACTTGTCCTCGAGCACTTCCGGGCTGTAGTCGAGATCGATCTCCTCGACGGGCCGGCCGCGGGCGGATTCGATGGCCCCGAGCCGTCGCTGGGCGCGGTCGGCGGCGTAGGAGACGAACTCGTCGGGATCGAGACCGAAGGGTTGTTCCTCGAACTGGTCGTTGACCCACTGGATCATGCCGAGCGCGAGCGGCAGCAACTCTCCCATGCGTTGCTGCACGACATCCCAGTTCGAGTCGTCGGCGGCGACGTGGCGGCGGCACGTGAACGTTCCCCATGCCATGTGCCGGCGTTCGTCGTCGCCGATCCGGCGCACGAGTTCCTGCATCCCGGGCAGGATTCCGCGTTTCGTGCACACCTTCTGCCAAGCGTAGTACCCGGTGAGGGCGAGGCTGCCCTCGATGACGTGGTTGTAGGTGACGCTGGCGCGGACCTGGTTGGCGGGGCTCGGGTCGGTCTCGAGGACGCGCAGCGAGTGGGGCAGCTCCTCGTAGAACAGCTGCCGGTAGTACGGGTTGTCCGCGACGTAGGGGTGCAGGTCCGCGGTCAGGCCCACCTCGTCCATCCACAGCCGGAAGACCTGGGTGTGCTTGGCCTCCTCGAAGCAGAACTGGGTCAGGTACATCTCGTCGCCGAGACGGCCCTCGGCGGCCATCGCCCGCAGGAACGGCTGGATGTCCTGGGTGACGGCCTCCTCACCGGCCACGAACTGCGCGACGAGGTAGGTGGCGCTGCGGTGCTGTTCGCTGTTGAGTTCGTTCCAGTCGGCGGCCTCGCGGCTGAAGTCCAGATCGAGCGGATCCCAGAACTTCGCGTTGCCCTTCGCGAACAGCCGCAGCGGGAAGGCGTCCCAGTGCAGACCCCCCGCGCGCAGGGTCCCGAAGCCCTGACGTTCCGGCAGTGCAGTGGTCATGAGTGTGCCGCCTTTCCTCGACGCGGATGGACGCGTGTCCTGACGGTAGCCCCATTTCCCTGGGGTGTGACGGGAACCATACAAACTGTAGGTACGGCGGTTCCCCCGGCCGGGATTCCACACGGATCCCGGCCGGGGGCGCGGCCCGTCAGCCCTCGAACAGGGTGTCGCCCGGGTATCCGCCGGGACCGAATCCGGGTGGGACGGCGAACACCGCCGACCCGACCGGGGTGATCCACGGGTTCAGCGCGTCGTGCTCGGCGAGCCGCTGCTGCACCGGGACGAACTGCGCGTCCACGTCGGCCTGGTACGCCGCGAACAACAGTCCGGCACCGTCCGGATCGTCGTAGTTGTAGCCGCGGCGCAGGAACTGCTCGTTCGCGTTCCGGGGCCGCGCCCGGGCGACGTGCGATTCCGGAGGGATCACCGGAATGCCGTGGACGTCGGTGGCGGCGAAGTCCGGATCGTCGTGCTCCCCGCTGCCGGTCAGCGGCGCCCCGGCGGCCAGGTCCCGGCCCACCGCGAGTTCCCGGGCCGGCCGGTCGAGTTCGTCCCACGTGTCGAGTTCCATACGGATTCGCCGCAACACCAGGGACGTGCCCCCGGCCAACCAGGCCGGGGTACCGGGATTCCACACCTGCCGGTCGAAGTCGGTGCTGCCCGCAGCCGGGTTGACGGTGCCGTCGACCTGACCCATGAGATTGCGCATCGTGGTGCCGGTGGGCTTGGTGCCCACCGCGTTGCGGAATCCGCGCTGGGTCCAGCGCACGGTGGCCAGCGATCGCACGCTCTTGGAGAGCGTGCGAGTCGCGTGCGAGACGGTGACCGGGTCGTCGGCACATACCTGCAGCAGCAGATCACCGCCCGACCAGCGTTCCTCGAGGCGATCGATCGAGAACGCCGGCAACGGCCGCAACCACTCGGGTCGCTGCGCCGCGAGACCGGCCACGTCGAACACGGCAGGACCGAAGCCGACCGTCACGGTCAGCCGGGCGGGATCGAGGGCGAGTTCGGGCTCGGTGTCGCCGAGGGCAGGACTGCCCCCGGCCAGCCGGCGACCGTCCTCGGCCCACACCTTCATGAGCCCGGTCAGCGCGCGACGGTCGAGTCCCGGACGCAGATCCAGGGCGACGAAGGCGGCGAAGGCCTGCGGCTCGGTGTCGATGCCGGCCTGGTGCACGCCGTGGAAGGCAACCGTGCGCCCACCGGTGGGTTCGGGCTCCCGCGTGGCGGCGTACCCGAGACCCGTCCCGACGCCGGCCGCGCCGATGCCGGCGACGCCCAGGACGGCGGCGCCGCCACCGAGGAGACGCCGCCGGCTCAGCTCAGCCACCGTGGTTCGCCCCCGCGCCCGCGCTCGGCTGGTAGTTCTCCTGCGCGCCGGAGAAGTCGCGGACCTGTGCGGTGAACTCGGTCGTCGAGCCGTCCTCGAAGGTCAGCTCGAAGGTCACTTCGGTGCCGGGCAGGACCGGCTCCACGAGGTCCATGAGCATCAGGTGGTCGTTGCCGGGGGCGAGCGAGTGGGTGCTGTGCGCGGGAATGACCAGTCCGTCCGTCTTCTCGCGCATCACCATGGCGCCGCCGTCGCCGGCCGCCATCTCGTGGATCTCGGTCCGGGCCGAGCTGGGGCTGGCAGCGGAGACGATGTGGATATCGGTGTCGCCGGTGTTCTCGAGCTCGGCGAATGCGCCGGTCATGCCGGATTCGGCGGCCTTCGCCCACGCCGAGGAGACGGTGAGCGAGTCCGCGGACGCGGCGGCGGGCTCGTCGGACGAGCATCCGGCGGCAAACAGGGTCGCGGCCGCGGCGGCAGCGAGGAACAGGGTCTTCTTCATGGGGATTCTCCGAAATCGGTCCGAGTGCGCACGGGTGCGCGCGGTCACCGCAGAGGCGCGGCGACCGAGAAGGATGGGTTCAGACCGTGACGGGAGGGCCGCGAGTGCCGAGACCGGCGGCGACGAGCAGGCCCCGGCGGAGCCGGGGTCGGTGGGCGACCGGGGTCCACGTGGGGACGGCGACGGGCGCCGGCGCGAACGACGCGGGTACCGCGCGGACGAGGGCGGCCAGCCCGACCCGGCAACCGTGTTCGGCACCGCGGACGAGCAACGCCGCGACCGCGATCGCCCCGGCGTGCGCGGCAAGCATGCCCGGGCCGGGGACGTGGAGGTGTCCCGCATCGAGGGAGAGGGCGCCGTGGCCGATCACCTGACCGGCGGCGAGCACGCCGACAATCGGCACGCGAGTGCCCGCGGCGAGCAGGCCCACCGTCACGGCGGCCGCGAGCAGCAGTACCGCCGGCACCTGCCCCGGCACGGAACCACCGGCGAGGGCATGGGCGGCGACGCTCACCGCCCCCGACATACCGCCGACGAAGGCACCGCGTACGCGCGCGACGACATCCTCCTCGGCAGACATGCAGCCAGGATACGCGCCCGTTACTACGGAGAGTAGTAACAACTCTCACACGCGACACTCCGGCAGTTCGGCCCGCATCGTGAAGAACTCGACCGTGGCAGCACTCGCGGCGCGTCGTTTCACGTGAAACCAGGAGCTGACTATTGACAATAAACTGTCAAATCGACAGTATATTGTCATGACTGAGACAGTGCATGTCGCCGTGTACGACACCCTCGCCGACTGGGAGGTCGGGCATGCGATCGCCCACATCAACAAGCCGCTCTGGCACAAGCACCCCGGCCGCTACACCGTCGCCACCGTCGGCACCACGCGCGAACCTGTCACCACCATGGGCGGAATCCGCATCCTCCCCGACACCACCCTGGACGAGGTGCGGCCCGACAACAGCGCGATGCTGATCCTGGCGGGCAACGACATCTGGAACACCGAGCAGTTCAGCCCCTTCGCCGACCGGGCGCGCGACTTCCTCGAGGCCGGTGTTCCGGTGGCCGCGATCTGCGGGGCCACGGGCGGACTCGCCCTCGCCGGACTCCTCGACGATCGCGCGCACACGAGCAACGCCGCCGAGTTCCTGTCCGGGCTGGGGTACGCCGGCGGCGACCTCTATCGCGACGAACCGGCCGTCACCGATCGAAATCTGATCACCGCGAGTGCCACGGCCCCGGTCGAGTTCGCCCGCGCGATCCTCGAACGCCTGGAGGTGTTCGAACCGCACGTCCTCGAATCCTGGTTCAAGCTCTACGGCCGACGCGACCCCGCCGGCTTCCACGAACTCATGGCCGGATGAGCGCGCGCCCGGAACAGGAACTGCTCAGCGACCTCGCCCTGGCGTCGTTCCGCCTCAACGGCCAGTTCCTCGAGGTCGCCGAGACGCTGGCCCGCCCGGCGGGTCTCACGGCGGCGTGGTGGCAGGTCCTCGGTGCCGTGCTGCGCGATCCCCTGCCGGTCGCCGGCATCGCCCGGGCGATGGGGATCACCCGTCAGAGCGTGCAGCGGATCGCCGACCTGCTGGTCGAGCGCGGCCTCGCCGAGTACCTACCCAACCCCGCCCATCGGCGCGCGAAGCTCGTCGCGCCGACCCCGGCGGGCCGTGCCGCGGTGTCCGGGATCGATCCGGCGCACGCCGCCTTCGCCCGGCGCCTGACCGACGCCGGGGGTGCGGAAGGCCTGGCCGCCACGCTGGCCGCGATGCGGCAGCTCTCGGCGATCCTCGACGAACTCGCCGAACAGAAGTGAGCACAGACGCCGACAGGCCCGGACATCGATGCTGTCCGGGCCTGTCGTCGAATCGTTGTGGAGCCTAGGAGATTCGAACTCCTGACATCTGCCTTGCAAATGCGATACACCCCCGAGGTCACGGGGTCGAAACCCTCCCTACCTGCCGAAACGCATCATTCGACATCACGTCAGATAACCCCGAATTGGGGGCAAGTGTGTCCAATCTGTGTCCACGGAGGGGGTACTCACTGTGCGAGTACTCAGGGGCGTCGATCCGACCGACAGCCCGAAGATGCCCGGAATCGGATTCCGGCCCTCGCTGCGGGAGTCGGGCCTGTCGATCCGGGCAATCGCAGCGGCAACGGGAGACGATCCGCGAACGGTTCGCCGCGACTTGGCAGGTGGGGCAAATGCCCCACATGAGATCACTGGGACGGACGGCAAGACATACAAGCCGAAGCCGGCCAATCGTTGTCTCATGCTCGGCGAGTCGGGGGCTGCGCATCCGCCACCCCAGGGGGAGGGCCCGGTGACGCCGCGGCACGGCGGTCCCTTGGCATACGGCTGATATCCCCCCGAGATTCCCCCCGCAGATCCCCAGACCCGTGCCCGAGGCGCCCACGTAGACCAAGGGGCGCCGATCCAACCGAAACCCCAGGGGTCCGGACTGTGTTCGGACCCTCAAAGCTGGCTATGAGCTCGCTACTTCAGGGAAGATGCCGCCTTTAGATGACTTTACCTGCGTGCATGAGCCGGCCCGGAGGTGTCTCGTGATCCCGAAGTTGATGACGACCGAAGAGGTGGTGGCGGTGTCGCGCCGCGGTGTGAACCGAGTCCGGCGGGCCGCCAACTCCGGTGCACTTAAAGCTCAGCCGCGGCCCCCACGCGGGCGGCTGTTCTTCACGGAACAGAGCGTCGTCGACTGGATCGAGCGGGGCTGCCCGGCGATGCCGGCCACCCGGAACAGGTCCCGACTGCGCGTTGCCGGCACGGTTAGCTCTGGCCATGAATGACACACAGATCGGTCCGAAGTTGCTGCTGTCCGCCGCCGAGGCCGGCGCCGTGATGGGTGTCGACGAAACCACCATCCGCAAGATGTGGTGCGCCGGCGACCTCCCGTGCATCCGCATCGGCCGGGGCCGCAAGGTCACCCGCCAGTGGCTCGAGGACTACATCGAGACCCACAAGGAATGGGCAAGGCGCACCTAGTGCGCCGTGAACGGTAGCGTCAGCTGCGCTCCACTCCCGGTCACGCCGGCCCGACATCCCGAAACTCGGACTGGCGTTCGTTGTACAACGAGGTTTTCTCAGTAAGTTGATCTTGCCGGGACGGCGTCAGG
>NZ_JAUIZP010000070.1:0-72809 GCF_041414735.1 Rhodococcus sp. GXMU-t2271 | reverse complement strand
CTTCGGCCCCGTCGAGACCGTCCTCGGATTCGACACCGAGGAGGAGGCCCTGCGCATCGCCAACGACTCCCCCTACGGCCTGGCCGGGATGCTGTTCACCCAGAACCTGGACCGGGCCCACCGGATGGCCGCCCGCTGGAAGGCCGGCACCGTGTGGATCAACACGTTCTTCGAACGCGACCTGCGCCTGCCCTTCGGCGGCGAGGGCGCCAGCGGCCTCGGACGCGAGGGCGGGCAGTACTCCCGCGACTTCTTCACCGAGCCGCGGGCGGTCACCCTCCGACTGCGCGGCTGAAAAGTCCGGGACCAACGGATATGCATCTCCATGGCGGTTACACCCGCGAATCAAGGAGCACAGACATGGCCTCACCCTCACTGTGCGTCGTCGTCGGCGCGACCGGCGCGATGGGCACCGAGTTCACCCGTCGCCTGGTCCGACGCGGGCTGCGCGTCGTCGCGGTCGCCCGAAACGCCGAGGACCTCGACAAGCTCGCGACCGAGGACGATCTGATCGTTCCGTGTGTCGCCGACATCGCCGACGACAGCGCCATCGGCACGATCACCGCCCGTCTCGACGCGCCGGTGCGCCTGGCCGTGTTCGCGGCCGGGCTTCCGGTGCGCGGCTCGGCCGACACCATCGCGCCGGGGGACTTCGCGGTCGGCGCGAACATCAAGGTCGGCGGACTGGTGCGGCTGCTGCACGCCGTCCGGGACCACCTCGTACCGGGATCGCGTTTCGTGACGATCGCCGGGTCGCTCGGACTCGAACCCGGCCCGCTCGACGCCGGGCCGGGGACGGTGAACGCCGCAGTCCTCAATCTCATGCGTCAGCTCAGCGCGCTGTACGGACCGAGGGGCGTCACCACCCACACCATTGCGCCGGGACCGGTCGACACGCCACGGCTGCGGAAGTTCGTCGAGACCGAGGCCGCCGAGACCGGACGCGACCCCGGCGAGATCTGGGATCGCTATCGTGCCAAGACCACGCTCGGCCGGCTACCGACGCTCGACGAGATCGGCTGGACTCTGGAGATGCTCCTCGCTCCGGAGGCCGCCGTGCTGCACGGAAGCGTCCTCACCGTCGACGGCGGAACCCGGCACGGAGTCCAATAAGTCCGTACCCCGACATGTCACGAAGGAGCGCCAATGCCTGTTGCACACTTCCATCTCGTCGACGGCGCCTACACCGCCGGGCAACGACGTCGGCTGCTCGCCGACGCGAGTCGCTGCTACGCGGAGGTCCTCGAGTCCCCGATCGAGCGAGTGCGGGCGTTCGTCGTCCGGTACGGCCCCGACGACGCCGCGACGGCCGGAACGGCGATCGCCGACGGCGGCACCCCGGCCCCCTACTTCACCGCGATCGTCCTCGCCGGACGCCCGATCGAGCAGCGCCAGGAGCTGGCGGCGCGATTCACCGATCTGATCGTCGAGATCCTGGGGGCGCAGCGGGATCTGGTGCGCGGACAGATCGTCGAAGTCGATCCGGTGAACTGGTCCATCGCAGGCAACCCGGCCGCTGCCGCCCGCGCCGACGAGGTCGCGGCACGGGCGGCAGCCACACAGCCGGCGCGGTGAACGCCGGCGCCTGAGCGAATGTGCCGGCACGTCGGCCTGTTCGACGCCATCCCTCATTCGCCTTCACCGCGAAGCGCCCGCAGTTCTTCCTCCATTCCGCGAGCCACCACGTCCACCTCGGGACACACGACACCGTCGCCGACGACGGTGATCACGAACCGCTCGGCGTACGAGAAAGCACACGCACCGACGCCGATGTTGCCCATGAGCGCCACCACCGGCACGATCTCGCGCACCCGCGCCCCGGCAAGGTAGAGCGGGGTGGGCGGACCGACCACGTCGGCGACGTACGTGTTCGTCATCCGTTGCCGGGCGAGCATCGGCAGGGCGATGCGCCGGACGACCCGGCCGGTCACCACCGCGCCCGTCCTCGGACGGACATGCCGCTTCCGGACGGCTGTGTCCGCGGCGATCGACGTCAACCGGCGCAGCGGATCGGCGACACCGAGCGGGAGCCGAACGATCATCTGCCCGAGCAGGTTTCCACGAGCCGGCCCCGGACGCGACCCGTGCAGCGAGACGGGCACCACCGCCCGCAGCACGACGCCGTCGACCGGTTCCCCTCGGCGACAGAGCAGTTCGCGCAAGCCCCCGGCGAAGACCGAGAGCAGCACGTCGTCGATCTTCGTGCCGTGCCGATGCGCGATCGCGCGGACCACCTCGACGTCGGTGTGCACCACTGCGTAGCGGCGCTCCGACCCGATCCGCCGGTTCAGGCTGGTGCGCGGCGCTCGCCCTTCGCGCCGGGTTCGTCGCAGCGCGGACCAGGAGTCTCGGAGGTCGGGCACGAGCGTTCCCGGACGAGCCCGGGCCGCCACGACCCGGAACGCCGCGGTCGAGCGTCCGCGCAGGTTGTCGACGACCAGCGTGCGCGCCCGGGGAACCGGCGCGGGTCGCCACGGCGACGCGGGCGACAGCGGCACGCCCGGAGCGGCGTCGAGGAGCAGCCCCAGCATCGCCACCCCCGCCGGACCGTCGGCGATCACATGATGAATGCGCAGGTAGACCGCGGGTGCATGCGCCCCGGATCCCGGGATCACCCACAGCTCCCACAACGGCCGGGACCGGTCGAGCGGGCTCCGCCGGATCGATTCGACGACCGGGAACAACTCCCCGCCCTGTCCCGCCGCCACCGCACGGATGTGGTGACGCAGGTCGAAGTTCGCTGCGTCCGCCCACAACGGTCGTCCCTGCCCCCACCCGGGGATATGCACCACCTGGCGTAGACGCGGCACCAGCGGCAACCGAGCCTCGACGATCTCCCGGACCGATCGGAGCAACATCGGGCCGTCCGGATCGTCGCCGTCCCCGGCGTCGAGGATCGCGACGAGACCGATGTCCTGCTGCCATCCCGCCTCGTCGGGCCACAGGGTCGTCACGTCCTGTGCGCTCAACCGTTCCATGCGCTCACCTGCCGTCGCGTCCCTCCAGCGAACCAGATATCCGGCCGCGCCGACAGGGCGCTGATCGATGCCGCCGCACATGCGGGCGGGGTGGCCGCGGCATCCGCCGTGACCACCCCGTCCTGCTCCGCTCAGAAGCCCCAGGGGTCGTCCCTGCCCTGCAGTTCGAGTGACCGGAAGGTGCCGGTGTAGAACACCAGCGGGTGCCCGTCGTCGTACCAGAGTCGCTCCACCCGGCCCACGTGCAGGGTGTGATCACCCGCGGGATGCGAATCGACCACGGTGCACGCCAGGTGCACCAGTGCGCCCTCCAGCAGGGGCACGCCCTTGCGCCACACGAACCGGACGAGATCCGGCTGGTGCGCCGCCCCGGCGAAGTGCAGGGACAACGGTTCCTGGTCCCCGGCGAGGATCGAGACGCCGTACCGCCCGGTCTCCCGGATCCGCTCGTTCATCCTGGCGCGGTTGGCGATCGACACGAGCACGAGCGGCGGATCGAGCGACACCGAGGTGAAGGCGTTGGCGGTCATCCCGTGCACCGAAGCCTCGTCCTCACACTCGGCGGTGGTGACGATGGTGACGCCACTCGCGAACCGCCCCAGCGCTTTCCGCATGTGCAGTGGGGTGACCTCGAGATCGGCCACGGCAGTGCTCCTCATCGTCTCGCTCCGTTCAGCCCCGGACGATCTTCAGATCGTCGTTGCCGATCAGGTCCGGCCGCGTCCAGCCGTGGATGTCGTACTCGGACATGCACTGTTCGGCAAAGCCCTTGAGCTGGTTGTCCAGGCCCTGGGCCTGGTAGGCGAACAGCGTCTGGAAGCGCACGGCCTCGTGGTCACCGCCGTAGTTGCGCTCGTACAACTCGTGCCGGCCGCCGAACTCGGTGCCGACGGCATCCCATAGCAGCTTGAGCAGCTTGACGCGGTCGATGGCCGCGATGCCGTTCGACCCGCGCACGTACTGGTCGAGGTACGGCCGGATGTCGGGGTTGCTCCAGTCGCTCGCATGGGAATTCAGGTAGATCAGACCGCTGCCGAGAGTCTGCTGGATGATCTCCTTGATCCGCGGATAGCCCACACCCATGAAGGTCCGGTAGGCCAGTCCGTAGTTCAGGTTCGGCTGTACGGCCCCGCCGACCCACGGATCGGGTGTCTTCGCCATCGCGTCGGACAGTCCCCAGAACATGTCGCGCCAGTTGAGGATCTCGCCGATCTGCATCTGCACCCCGCGGAATCCGGCCGAGCCGGTCATTTCCACCGCCTTCATCACGCAACCGGCGATGAAGTCGAGCTTCACGGCGAGACGGGCGCAACCGTGAAACATGAAGCGCGACATGAACCCGGATTTCATGACGAACCCGTTGGTCGTCTCGGCGTCGTAGGCGAAGACGTTCTCCCACGGCACCAGCACCCGGTCGAACACCATGATCGCGTCGTTCTCGTCGAATCGGCTCGACAGCGGGTAGTCGAACGGCGTACCCATGACGGCGGCGTTCATCTCGTAGGACGTACGACAGAACAACTTCAGCCCCGGTGAATCCATCGGGACGGTGAAGATCAGGCCGAACTCCTTCTTGCGGAGCGGCAGGCCGTAGTGCGCGATGAAGTTGGCATTCGTGATCGCCGAACCGGTCGCCACCACCTTCGCGCCCGACACGATCAGACCCGCGTCGGTTTCCTCGACCACGTGCACGCAGATGTCGGCGGTCTCGTCGGCGGGCTTGTCGCGGTCGATCGGCGGGTTGACGATCGCGTGGTTGAGGTAGAGCACCCGCTCCTGGGACTTCTTGTACCAGTCGAGGGCGTTCTGCTTGTACTCGCCGTAGAAGTCGGCGTTGGCTCCGAGGGTGCCGAGGAACGACGCCTTGTAGTCGGGCGAGCGGCCCAGCCAGCCGTACACCTCGCGCTGCCACGTGGCGATCGCGTCGCGGGCGAGGAGCAGGTCGTCGGCGCTGCGTGCCGTCTTGAAGAACGGATGGGTGAAGCCACCGTTGCCGGTGTCGGTCGGCACCGTGAGGATGCCCTTCGCCTCCGGCTTGTGCATCGCGTCGTACATCCGTGCCACCGACCGAACCGAATTTCGGAAGGCCGGGTGCGTGGTGACGTCGTCGACCCGCTCACCACGGAAGTACACCTCGCGACCGTCGCGCAGCGACTCGATGTACTCCTCGCCCGTCATGGGACGGACGGTGTTGGGTGCTCCCACGGCGTCGCCGATGATCGCTGATGTCGTCATGATGTTCACTCCTGGTCTCGGGCGGTGGAGAGTCGTTTCGGGGACCGGCGGGATCGACCGGCGTCGCGCTGCGACGCGGTCGGCACCGATTGCGTTGCCCTGATTGGGGATCCGCTCTCGGATGTCGCCTTCGGCGCGATGTCGGTATATCGTTCCGGACGCCAAGTCCCTGTGATCTGGAACACTAGAAGGCGGAGGTCTGCTGGAACATGGCTGAGCGCGAACAATCGGGTGACTCCGCGCGCAACGGAGCGGCGCCCGCCCTCGTGTCCCTACGCACGCGGGAGCTCGACACCCGCGAAGGCCGCACACAGTGGGCGAGCACCCTCGAGCTGCTGTACGGCGAGATGGACGTGGCGTGGCCCGATCCGCGGCAGCACTTCGACGCCGAGTGGGGTGGACGGCCCTTCGGGGACCTGCACATCAGCACGATCCGCGCCGACGCCCACACCGTGGTGCGGTCCCCCGAGATGATCGCCTCGGACAACTGGGCGGGCTACCTCGTGTGCATCGTGACCGAGGGCCGCGTCGAGGTGCAGCAGTCCGGTCGAGCCACCGTTCTCGAGCGCGGGGGATTCGCGCTGCTGGACTGCTCCGCACCGTTCGTCTTCCACTCCCCCGCGCCGTTCCGGCAGATCGTGGTGCGGTCCCCCGCCGAGCTGCTCACCTCACGTCTACCCGGCCGGATCGTCGAACACGGCACCGCCCGGTCGATCGGCGGCGACACCGGGGCCGGCGAACTGGTCGGCCGATTCTTCGTCGACCTCTCGACCACGACGGCGCCGATCTCGCCGGGGGCCGCGGTGTCGTTCGCCTCCTCGGCCGTCGACATGCTGGCCACCGCGCTCGCGGAGGGACCGCTCGCGACCAGCGCCTCGCAACTGCATCGCACCGAGGACCTCACCCGCGTCCAGCGGGTCATCGAACAGAAACTGCACGATCCCGAGCTCACGCTGTCGGACGTCGCGGCCGACGCCGGGATGTCGTTGCGTAACGTGCAGAAACTGTTCAGCGCGGCCGGGATCACCCCCCGGGCATGGCTGTACCAGGCCCGCCTCGAACGCGCGCGGAAGTACCTGCTGACGACCGAGATGTCCGTCGCGGAGGTCAGCGAATGCGCGGGTTTCCGGGACGTCTCCCACTTCAGCAGGACGTTCCGCGCCTCCTTCGGCTCCAGCCCCGGTCAGTACCGCAAGGGAAGAACCGACCGCCCACCGGGCCACCGGCACTGACGGCGAACGGCCGGGTGCCCGGGACGAACCCGAACACCCGGCCGCAGAACCGGTCACGTCGGCGACAGCACCGGCGGCGCGGCGCCGACGGTGAACTCCTCCTTGAATATCGACCGGGGCGCCATGCGACGCCGTTTGAGCGCCTTGACCGCCGCGGCGACCATGGCGGGTGGTCCGCACAGGTACGCGCTGCGCCCCCGGCAACTGGCGAAGTCGTCGAGCACGACGTCGGTGACCATGCCGGTCGCGCCGTCCCACTGCTCCTCGCTGAGCACGGGGTGGTAGCGGAATCGGGAATCGGCAGCCTCGAGTGCCCGGAAGAAGTCCACGTCGTACAGATCCGCCTGCCCGCGCCCTCCGTGGTACAGGTCGATGCTCGGGACGAGATCGCTGGAGAGAGCATGGCGCACAATCGACTTCAAGGGGGCTAGTCCCGTCCCGCCGCCGATCAGGATGGCCGGTTCCTCCTGGGGGTGAACCAGGGCGAACTGCCCCAGCGGCCCGCGCAACTCGATCCGGTCTCCCGGGCGAAGCGAGCCGAAGATCCACCCCTCCGTCGCGAGCCCACCGTCGACCTTCTTGATGTGGAACTCGAGCCGGCGCGACTCGGACGGCGGATTGGCCATCGAATATTGGCGTGCCACCACGGAACCCGGCACAACCAGCTCGGCGTACTGGCCGGCGGAGAATTCCATCGGCTCGTCCAGCTCCACGACGAGCCGGCGGGTGCACCGGGCGATGTCGGTCAGCTCGAGCACGGTGCCGGCGTGATCGCGCAACGGATGCCTCGGGCCGACCGGCGCAGTCTCGCTCAACGGCGCGACGGTCAGATCGGTGCGCGGGCTCGCCTGGCAGGCCAGCGCGAGCCCGCTCGCACGCTCCGTCTCGGAAAGGACCGTATCGTCCACCCGCCCGTGGTCCACCTCCCCGCACAGCACGCGGATCTTGCAGGTGCCACACGTGCCCTGCGAGCAGGCATGCGGGAGCCACCGGTTCTCCCGTAGCGCGGATTCGAGGATGGAGCGGTCCGCTGCGGCACGAAAGGGCTGCTCGCCGTCCGAGACGGTCACCGAATGTTCCACTGTCACACCTCCCACCGCACACGCAATCCCTGCGGGCCGCGGAAGGTCCAGCCCCAGAAGTCCGGCGTGTGGTCGAGATCGGGCTCGATGTTCGGGATCGTCTCGAACAGCTCCTCGAGCGCGATGCGGACGATCGCGGTGCCGAGGTAGGTTCCGGCACAGGCATGGTTGCCGGAGCCGAACGCGAGATGCGGCATGACCGGCCGATCCACGTCGTAGGCGTCCGGGTTCTCCCAGGCGGTCTCGTCCCGGTTCGCCGAGCCGTAGGCGAGTATCACGGGTGTACCCGCAGGCAGGTCGACACCGCCGATCGTGACATCGTGGTTCGCGACCTTCACCGCAGCGCTCCAGATCGGCGCCACCCACCGAGCGCCCTCGTTGATCGCGCGCGGCACGAGGGTCGGATCGTCGACGACCCGTTCGAGCTGGTCGGGGTGCTGCAGCAGGCCCGCCAGGGTGGTCGTCATGACGTGGCCCGGCTCCTGCAGAGCACCGAGCAGGAACACGTAGATGTTCGGGTAGATCTCGGCGCGATCGCGCACCTGTCCCTCGGGCATCCCGTCGTGCAGCCAGTGCGAGATGAGGGTGTGGTCGGGGTGGGCGGTCCAGTGGTCGAGCATGGGGTCGACCGTCGCGACGATCTCCTCCTTGACCCTGTCACCGGCCTCGAAGGGTGCCGGATCTGCGAAGTTGCCGTGCTCGTCGACCGCGGCGTTGCCGTAGGACAGGGCGAGCGTCTGGAACCAGCGCACGAGCGTCTCGGACGGGACGTCCGTCAGGCCCATGAGGTCGCCGACGGCGCGGACGCTGACCGGCGCGAAGTATGCCTCCTGGATGTCGGCGGCTCCGAGGTCTTCGATGCGCTCGAGGATCCGCTGCGCCTGCGGCCGGACCAGGGCCTCGACATAGGTGTCGACGGCGGCGGGACGCAGTTGCGGATCGATCCACTCCCGGATCCTGCGGTGCTGCTCGCCGTTGGAGTCGAGAACCGTTCCCTTGCCGAACGTCCGGCCTCCCGAGGGGGCGATCACGGTGGACCACGCCTGCGGGTCCTGCGTGATCTGCAGGCACAATTCGCGGGTCGCCACGACGTGCATCCCCACTGCGGGCACATACGCGACCGGGGCTTCACGGCGGAGGCGCTCGTAGATCGGATTCGGGTCGCGATCCAGTTCCTCCATGGTGATCTCGTCGATCCAGGTGTGGGTGGTGGTCATGATGTCGTTCTCCTGTCGTCGGCTCGTCCGGAGGCGACGGTCGAGGGTCGCGCAGACGGTGCGTCTCGCGGTATCGTCCGCCCGCCGAGTTCCTGTGATATGGAACACTAGGAGGAGGAGGTGAGCAGGAACATGACCGACAGTGCACCGAAGGATGACTCCCCGTGCACCGCGGAGGCCGGTCGACCGGTGGCGCTGAGCGTTCGTGAACTCGAATCCGCCGAAGGCCGTGCGCGGTGGGCGGATACGCTCGACCGGACCTACTGCGAGATGGACGTCGACTGGTCCCGATCGAACGACCGGTTTGCTGCCGATCTGGTCGCTCGCCCGATCGGCGACGTGATCGTGAGCGTGGTGCGCGCCGATCCGCACACGGTGGTGCGGACCCCCGCGATGATCGATTCGGATCCCAACGACGATTTCCTGCTGTGCCTCATCACTCAGGGTTCCGCCACCCTGACGCAGGGGCCGCGGACGGCGATCCTCGAGAACGGCGCCTTCGGCGTCGTGGACTCGTCGACGCCGTTCGTCGTCGACGGCACAACCGAATTCGAGCAGATCGTACTGCGGGCGCCGCGCCGGCAGCTCACGTCCCGACTGCCGCTCGACGCGGTGGAGAGCGTGACGGGCCACGGCATTTCGGGGCAGACCGGCATCGGGCGACTGGTGTCGCGTTTTCTGGTCGACGTGGCCGCCACCGAAACCCCCCTGTCCGGTGGAACCTCGGATTCTGTGGCCGCCGCGGCGCTGGACCTGCTCGTCACCGCGATCAGCGACCGGGTGACTCCGCTGAACGCCACGAAGCGGGCGCACGCGGACGACCTGCGCAAGGTCCAGGCCACCATGGCCCGGTACCTGCACGATCCCGATCACACGCTCGCCGAGATCGGCATGGAACTGGGAATGTCGCTGCGCTACATCCACAAACTGTTCAGCACGGCGGGAACCACTCCCCGCACGTGGCTGTACGAGGTGCGACTCGGCCGCGCCCGAACGATGCTGCTGGAAACCGATCTCACCGTCACTGCGATCAGTGTCCACGTCGGGTTCCGGGACGTATCGCATTTCAGCCGCGCGTTCCGTCGCCGGTTCGGCTCCAGCCCTGCACATTTCCGCCTGAACCCCGCCGTGCGCGGGTAGTCGTCACCGGCGAGGGCCGGCCGTCCACGCTCGCACGAGCGACGACCAGCCCCCACAGAACTGCCGAAACCTATCCGGTGTGGTCCCGCCCGAAAATCTGCCGGGCGAGCACCCATTTCTGAATCTCGTTGGCTCCCTCGTAGATCTCGCCGATCTTGCTGTCCCGGTAGATCGCCTCGACCGGGCCTTCGGTGTCGTCGGCACCGAGGGACTGCACGAATCCGAGTCCGCCGAACGCCTGCACGGCATCCCGGGCGATGCGCGCCGCCAGGTCGGTGCCGCGCAGCTTTGCCATCGCCGCTTCGGGCTCGGGAAAGTGTTCCCCCGCGTCGAGCCGGAGCGCCGCTTTCAGGTACAGGCTACGGGCGGACTCGAGATCTGCCGCGTAGTCGGCCATCACGAACTGCCAATGCTGTTTGGAGGCCAGCGAACCACCGAACGCGTGCCGCGACTTCAGATGCGCGACGGTCCGGTCGAAGGCGGCCTGCGCCATGCCGACGCCGGCGGCGCCGATTCCGATGCGGCCGTAGGTGAGTGTCCGGAGCGCGACGCGCAGGCCACCGCCGACCCGCCCGAGCACCGATTCCGGCCCGAGCGGAACACGGTCGAGGATCACGTCGGCCGTGATCTGCCCGCGGTTGCCGAGTTTGCGGTCGGGTGTGCCGACGGTGACGCCCGGTGCGGTGGTGGGAACGATGAAGGTGGTGAGGCTGTCGCCGGTCCGGGCGAGCACGACGACGACACCGGCGACGACCGAATTGGTGATCCACCGCTTGCGGCCGGTGAGCACCCACCCGTCGCCGTCCGGGCTCGCGACGGTCTGCACCGCCTCGGGAGACAGATCGCTCGAGGCACCGGGCTCGCTCGTCGCGAACGATCCGACGATCTCCCCGTCGACGACGGCACGCAGCCATCGGCGCCGTTGCTCCTCGGTGCCCTGGTCCAGTGCCGTGCCGGCGAGGATGCAATGGACGTCGTAGATCGCGGCGACGCTGTTGGAGTAGTACGCCAGTTCCTCGACGGCCACCGCGGTGGCCGTGGCGCGGTGCGTGAGTCCGTCGCCACCGACGTCCGCGGTGAAGGGAAGGCGGAACAGACCGTTCGAGGCCATGGCCTCGAACGCGTCCCGGGGGAACCCGTCGAGGCGCTCGTCCCCGCCGGCGATCCGGCCGGCGATCGGCGAGACAGCCCGAGCGGCGAAGTCCCGGACGCGGTCGCGCACCTGTTGCACCTCCGGTGGCGAAAGCAGGTCGTGGTACATCCGGTCCGCCACCCGTTCGCAGCCGGGCTCGGGCTCGGCAACCAGGGTGAGGGCGCGCTGTGGGTTCGACGTCATCGGGTTCTCCAGGGGACGCAGGGGATGGTGTCTCCCTTGTGTATCCCGCTTCCCCGCCCCGATGCGGCTCGATCACGATGCTCGACGTCGTCGCCGGCCGGCGCTGTCGCAGTCCGGGATATCCGGACCGTTCAGGCCCGTGTCTCACGCTCGGCGATCGTCACATCGCCTGCGGCGAAGTGTGTCTTCGGCGTCTCCCGCAGCACCACCCGGATGTTGGGCAGCGGCGCGTCCAGGGCCCGGTGCGCCGCCTGGGTCAGTTCGTGGATCAGCCTCCGGAGCTCGTCCGGGCTGCGCCCCTCCGCGATCGTCACGTCGATGAGCGGCATCGTCAGCCTCCCGCCACGGTGACGGTGCCGAGGGTGGTGAAGTGCGCGGCGATGCGCGCCCCCGGCTGCACCGGCACGGCGTCGGTCATGCCGCCGGTGAGCACCACCCACCCTGCCTCGATGGCGAGTCCCCGCTCGGCCAGGGTGTTCACGGCGAAGGCCAGCGCCTCCGCGGGATGTCCGTGTACCGCAGCGCCCGTTGCCGAATCCACCACCTCGCCGTCGATCTCGAGCAGACACGCCTCGAGGGCGAGATCGAGATCCTCCGGCGCGCGGCCGACCGGACCGGTCACGTACCGTCCGGACGAGTTGTTGTCCGCGACGGCGTCCATCATCGAGAACTGGTAGCCGGAGAAGCGGCTGTCGATGATCTCGATCGCGCCGACCACGTGCTCCACCGCGGCCAGTGCGGTCGCGGCCGAGACGCCCGGCCCCTCGAGCCTGCGGCCCATGACGAACGCGATCTCCGGCTCCGCGCGAGCGTGGATCATCTTCTCGCGCGGGACAGGCTCGCCGATCGGCAGGATCATCCTGTCCGTGAGCCACGCGGTGGACGGCGAGTCCACGCCCACCTGCCGTTGCTTTGCCTTAGACGTGACCCCGAGCTTCACGCCGGTGAGCCGCTCGCCGCGGGCGAGCCGCATGCGCAACGCGATGTCCTGCGCGGCGTACGCGGTCCCCAGGTCCAGTCCGTCCCATTCCGCGAGGATCGACGTCTGCGGGGTCGCCGTGTCCTCCGCCCGCAGCAGCACGTCGGCGACGCGGGCCGCGCTCCACGACTGGTCGCTCATTTCTCGTCCTTTCCGCCGAGCACGGCGGTGACGCTGCCGAGCCCGCTGATGTTCGCCACGATGGAGTTGCCCGCCGCCACGGGAAACGCCCTGGTCATGGAGCCGGGAAGCACCACATGCCCCGGTTCGAGGGTGACCCCGAGCGGGCCGACCGTGTTGGCCAGCCACACCAGCGCGTTGAGCGGGGACCCGAGGACGGCTCCGCCGGCTCCCGTCGCCATGAGTTCACCGCCTATGTGGAGTGTGCATCCGATCAGCCTCAGGTCGACGTCACCGAGGGAGACCGGCCGGCTCCCCAGGATCACGCCGCCGGACGAGGCGTTGTCCGCGATGGTGTCGAAGATGCCGATCTTCCAGTCCCGGATCCGCGAGTCGACGATCTCGAGTGCGGGCAGCACGAAGTCCACGGCCCGCGCAGCTTCGGCGGCGGTGACGCCCGGACCGGCCAGCGGCCGGCCGAGTACGAACGCCACCTCGGGCTCGATCCGCGGCTGCAGGAAGCGGCCGGCGGGGATCGGCTGATGCTCGAGGTGGAACATGCTCGCGGTCAGATGCCCGAAATCGGGTTGATCGACACCCATCTGCCGCTGGATCGCGCGGGAGGCCAAGCCCACCTTGTGGCCCTTGACGACATCGCCGGCCAGCGTCCACTGCTCGACCTGCAGCTGTTGGATCCGGTAGGCGAGTTCGATCGACGCGTCGGGATGATCGGGGGTGAGCGGATCGATCGGCTCCCCCGTGCGATACACCTCGAGCAGTCGGTCTGCGGCCTTGTGGGCGGCGGTGTCCATGGCTCCTCTTTTTCGCTTGTCGTGTTCGTGCAGTCGGATCGTGATCAGGAGGCGCGCGGACTCGCCTCCACGAGAGCGGCGGCACTCGGGTCGTCCCGCAGCGGTACGGGACTGCAGTCGTGGGCTTCGGCGATCGCCCGGGTGATCTCGTGCGCGGCGCCGACCACGGCCCGCTCGAGCTGCGGTCGCCGCTGGGCGAAGCGCGTCGCGGGCACGCTCACGCTCACGGCCGCCACGACGGAGCCCAGGTCGTCGCGCACCGGGGCGGCGACGCAGTGCACCTCGGAGACGGTCTCCCCGAGGTCCGCAGCGAAGCCGGCCGAGCGCACACCGGCCAGAGCGTCCAGAAGTGCCTGGGGGTTCGTGGTGGTCGACGGTGTCAGCCGCCGCAACGGACGCATGGCCAGGTACCGGCGCACCTCGATCTCCTCGAGTTGCGCGAGCAGCACCTTGCCCACCGCCGTGGAATGCGCATCCAGGCGCGTCCCGACCCGGGCGCCCTGCACGGTGATGTTGTGATTGCCGAGGATCTTGTCCACGTAGAGGACGTTCCATCGATCCATGACCGCGAGATGAGTTGTCTCTCCGTACTTCTCCACCAGACGCTCGAGGACGGGGGCGGCACAGGACCGGACGTCGACGGTGCCGCGCAGCGTCTCCCCCAGCTCCACGACGCGCCACCCGAGCCGGTAGCGTCCGCGTGCGCGGCACTGGAGCAGCCCCGTGTCGACCAGGCTCGACAGCAGAGCGTGCGCGCTCGATCGGGGAACGTCGATCGCCGCCGCGACCTCGGAGACCCCCCACTCGGGTTGCTGCACCGTGAACAGGTCCAGCACCGGTCCGATCCTCTGCACCGTCTGCAGTGACGCCACGTCCAGGTCCGTCCTTTCGGTCGCGGCGGAGGCCTCGGATGCGCACGGCCCGCCGCCGGATGCTTGTGATCTGGAACACTAGGTCCCCGGAGTGCGGGCGAACATGGCTGGGAATGCACAGAAGGATGACTCCACGCGCACCGAGGGCGCACATCCCGTGGCGCTGCCTTCGGAATCGGTGCGAGACGTGCGCACGCGCGGGGGCCGGCGGGCTACGCGCCCGACGACATCCGCAGGTGCGACACGACGTCCGCGAGGGTCGGGTCGTCGAACTGACCGGCGCGCCGCATGGCGACGCCCCCGCGGGCCGTGCGGACCCAGCGCCTCGTCACGGGCACGGCCCTCGGGACCTTCGCGGTGGCGGCGGCCTGCGGCCCGGCGCCGGCCGCCCGGGCGTAGGGCTCAGGCCTCGAGCACGTGCCCCTTGCGCTCCGGCAGCGTGAAGGCGGCGACGGCGGCGAGCGCGAACGCCGCCGCGAACACCCCGAACACGAGGGCGTTGCCGCCGCCGGTGAGCAGCCAGGGCACGAGCAGCGGCGCCACGATCGACGCAATGCGCCCGAACGCGGCCGCCGCGCCGGTCCCGGCGGCGCGCACCGACGTCGGATACAGCTCCGGTCCGATCGCGTAGAGCGCCCCCCAGGCGCCGAGGTTGAAGAACGACAATGCCATTCCGGCGGCGACGATCTCGGTGGGCGTGTCGGCCAGCCCGAACAGGCCCGCGGCCGCGGCCGAGCCGACGAGGAAGCTCGCCAGGGTTGCGCGGCGCCCCCACACCTCGATCAGCCACGCCGCGACGGCGTATCCCGGCAGCTGCGCGAGCGTGATGATCAGCGTGTACTGGAAGGACTTCACCAGGTCGAAGCCCTGGTTCACCAGCAGGCTCGGCAGCCAGATGAAGGCCCCGTAGTACGAGAGGTTGATGCAGAACCACACCGTCCACAGGGCGGCGGTGCGCCGCCGCAACCGCGGCGACCAGATCGACTCGGCGGTCGTCTCCGTGAGCACCGGACGCGACGTCTCCTCCGCGTCCGTCGGCGCCGCGACGCCGGCGGACATCTCGAAGGACCGCACGGCCTTCTCCGCCTCGGCGTAGCGGCCCCGGCGCTCGAGGTATCGCACGGATTCGGGTAGTCCGAACCGCACGACCACCGCGTACAGGGTGGGGACGATTCCCACGGCCAGCGCCCAGCGCCAGCCGTCGTCGCCGAGGGGGATCACGAAGTAGCCGATGAGGGCCGCGAGGATCCATCCGGCCGCCCAGAACGCCTCGAGCGCGACGACCATGCGACCCCGCTGCCGGCGCGGCGCGTACTCACTGACGAGGGTCGACGCGACGGGAAGCTCGGCGCCGAGACCCAGGCCGACGACGAACCGCAACACGATCAGCACCGCGACGGAGCCGGCGAGCGCCGCCGCGCCGGTGGCCAGGCCGTACACCAGCAGTGTCACCGCGAACACCTGGCGCCGGCCGATCCGGTCGGCGAGCAGCCCACCGACCGCGGCTCCGACTGCCATTCCGACGAAGCCGATCGACCCGATCCACGACAGCTGGGTCGCGCTCAGATTCCACTGCACGGCCAGGGCGGCCATCACGAAGGAGATGAGCCCGACATCCATGGCGTCGAGTGCCCAGCCCACACCGGAGCCGAGCAGCAGCCTGCCGTGTCTGCGGGTCAGCGGCAGCTCGTCGAGCCGCTCGGTGCGCGTGGTCATCGACCGAAAGCTATCACCGCCGCCGCGGTGCCCGCTGGGCTCGCCGGTTCAGCCGCGGGCGGCCTCCTCGAGCGGTGCGATCTCGATCCTGCGCATCTGCAGCATCGCCTCGGTGACCCGCCGCCCCACCTCGGGGCCGGTGTCGGAGAGCAGCTCGAAGAGCCGTCGCGGCACCACCTGCCAGGACAGCCCGAACCGATCCTTCAGCCAGCCGCACTGGCTCTCTTCCCCGCCCTCGGTGAGAGCGTTCCAGTAGTGGTCGACCTCGTCCTGGTCGGCGCAGTCGATTTGGAACGACACCGCCTCGGTGAACGAGAACTCCGGGCCGCCGTTGAGCGCGACGTAGCGCTGGCCGTCGAGTTCGAAGTCGACGGTCATGACGGTGCCGGCCGGCTTGGGCCCGGTGTCCTGGTAGTACGTGGTGCTCAGGATGCGCGAGCGGGGAAACACGCTGGTGTAGAACTTGGCGGCCTCCTCGGCCTCGGTGTCGAACCACAGGAACGGGGTGATCTTCGGCATCGCCTTCTCCTTGCTCGGTGGATGACGGCGCCCTGTCGGCGTCACAGATATCGACCCGGGCCGACGCCGGAACTCATCGCGGCCGCGGTCCGGAGCGTGCATCCGTTTCGGGATGCCGACAGCCTTTCCGGCCGGCCGGAACCGGTGTCAGGTTCCGGAAAGAGGTGTCAGGTTCCGGAAAGAGGTGTCAGGTCGCTGCCGTCCGTGAGATCACGGACCTCCGCGTACCGGGCGCGCACGGCCGGGACCGGGTCCGCCTCGTAGCGCCGCACGCCGCCACCCTCCCACCGGGGTGGTTCGGTGCCGCCGGCCAGCACCCAGGCCGCCTGCCGGGCCGCGCCGACGGCGACGTACTCCCCCGGCTCGGGCACCTCGACCGGAATCCCGAGGATGCCGGGCGCGAGTTCGCGCAGCGCCCGGGAACGGGCACCGCCGCCGACGAGGAGCACCCGCCGCACCGGCACGCCCTGCGCGGTGATGTGGTCGAGACCGTCCGCGAGCGAGCACAGCAGTCCCTCCACGGCCGCGCGCGCCAGGTGTTCCCGTGTCGAATTCGTCAGGCGCAGGCCGTGGATCGCGCCCGTGGCGCCGGGCCGGTTGGGGGTGCGCTCGCCCTCGAGGTACGGCACCAGCACGAGACCGCCGGCGCCGCGCGGGGCCGACAGCGCGAGCCGCGACAGTTCGTCGTGGTCGACCCCGAGCAGCGCGGCCGTGGCGTCGAGGACCCGCGCCGCGTTGAGGGTGCACACGAGCGGCAGGTGCCGGCCGGTGGCGTCGGCGAATCCGGCGACGAGCCCGGACGGATCGCGGCTCGGGGTGGCCGAGACGGCCGAGACCACGCCCGAGGTGCCGACGGAGACGATCACGTCGCCCTCGTGCGCGCCGAGGGCGAGGGCCGCGGCGGCGTTGTCCCCGGCACCGGGTCCGAGTGCGGCGCCCGCGACCGTCTCCCCGACCCGTTCGGCCGGTCCGGCCACCCGGGGCAGCACGGGCCGGCGGCCGCGCAGCGCGAGTTCGAGCAGGTCGGTGCGGTAGCAACCGTCGGCGGCGCTGTAGTAGCCGGTGCCGCTGGCGTCGCTGCGGTCGGTGACGAGCGCGCCGACGTCGGAGGCTCCCGCGAGCTGCCACGTGAGCCAGTCGTGCGGCAGGCACAGTGCCGCGGCGCGATCGGCGTGGCCCGGTTCGTGGTCGGCGAGCCAGCGCGCCTTGGCGACGGTGATCGCGGCGAGCGGCACCACCCCCACGGCGTCGGCCCACGCCTGCCCGCCGCCGAGGTCGGCGACGAGGTCGGCGGCGGCCGCGGCCGAGCGGGTGTCGTTCCACAGCAGCGCGGGGCGCACCACCGTCCCGGTCTCGTCGAGGGTCACCAGCCCGTGCTGTTGACCGCCGACCGACACCGCGGCGACGTCGTCGAGCCCGCCGGCGGCGGCGACGGCACGGCCGAGGGCATCCGCCCAGGCACGCGGGTCGACCTCGGTGCCGTCAGGATGCGGGGCGCGGCCCTCCCGCACGACGTGACCGGTGCGCGCGTCGCAGACGAGCACCTTGCAGGACTGGGTGGACGAGTCGATCCCGGCGACGAGCGTCACCTCTGCGCCTTCGGGTCGGCGTCCCGCTCCCCGCGGGTCGGCAGGTCCGCACCCGGGCGCGCGACGGTGAGCGCCGCGGTGCGCGCGGCGACGTCGAGGGCCGCGCGCAGCGCGTCCGGTTCGATTCCGTGCAGGCCCTCGCGGTCGCCGAGCAGTTCCTGCGTCCACAGGGCGTCGAGCAGACCGGCCATGAATGCGTCGCCGGCGCCGACGGTGTCGACGACCTCGACGGGGTGCGCGGCGACGTCGACGGCGCCGGACCGCGCGACGGCGACGGCACCGCCCGCGCCGAGGGTCACCGCGACGAGCGCCGGGCCGAGGGCGAGCCACTCCTGCGCGACGTCGCGGGGGTCGCGGTCGGGGGCGAACCAGCGCAGGTCCTCGTCGCTGGCCTTGACGACGTCGGCGCCCGCGACGAAGCGGGTGATGCGGTCGCGGGTGCGCGGGTCGTCGCCGACCAGGGCAGGCCGGACGTTGGGGTCGTAGCTGATGGTCGCGGTGGGCACGTGCCGGTCGAGCAGCGCGGCGACGGCCTCGCAGCCGGGTTCGAGCAGGGCCGCGATCGACCCGGTGTGCACGTGCCCTGCGCCGGGCTCCGGGCGTGGATCCGGCAGTTGCCACTCGAGGTCGAACTCGTAGGTGGCGGCGCCGTTCTCGTCCAGGGTGGCGGTCGCCGTGGGGGTGCGCGGCGCGGTACTGCTGCCGGCGGCGAGCCGCACCGAGGAGTCGGCGAGGTGGCGAACGATGCGGCGGCCCCGGTCGTCGTCGCCGATGTGGGTGACGAATTCGACGTCGCGGCCCAGGCGGCCGAGGCCGACGGCGACGTTGAGCGGGCTGCCGCCGACGTGTTCGACGGGCCGGGCCGGGCCGCGCCGGACGATGTCGACGAGGGCCTCGCCGAGGACGAGGACGTGCCCGTTCACGATCCGACCCTGCTGCGGAGGGCCTCGAGCGTGGCGCGGGCGCCGTTGCGGTGCAGGGAGTCGAGCGCCCACCGGTAGGCGTCCACGAACCGCGGCTCGTCGGCGAGATCACCGAAGACGGAGCGGTTCTCGAGGAAGGCGGTCGGATTCCCGCGCTGGCTGCGGGCGAGGGGTCCGAGGGTGCCGGCGAGCCGGTCGACGACCTCGATGCGTTCGCCGGCCTCGTCGGTGCCCTCGGCGTAGCGGGCCCAGCTGGCCACGACGGCGGCGGCCAGGCGCACCGACCCGCCCGTCGCGAGGTTCTCCCGCACGACGGGCAGCAGCCATTTCGGGATGCGGTCGGAGGATTCGGCGCACAGCCGGGCGACGGTGTCGCGGATCTCGGGGTTGGCGAAGCGCTCGATCAGGGTGCGCTTGTACTGCGCGAGGTCGATGCCGGGCACCGGCCGCAAGGTGGGGGTGGCCTCGGCGTCCATGTACTCGAGCAGGAACTCCGCGAACAACGGGTCCTGCGCGGCCTCGTGCACGTAGCGGTAGCCGCACAGGTGGGCGAAGTAGGCCAGTGCCTGGTGACTCGCGTTGAGCAGGCGCAGTTTCATCAGTTCGTACGGGGCGACGTCGTCGACCAGTTGCACCCCCGCCTCGTCGAATGCCGGACGGCCGCAGGAGAAGTCGTCCTCGAGTACCCAGGAGGTGAACGGCTCGGCGACGACGGGCCAGCGATCCCGGACGCCGAAGCGGGCGTCGAGTTCGGGGGCGATGTCGTCGGTCGTGACCGGGGTGATGCGGTCGACCATCGAGTTGGGGAACCGGGTGTGCTCGCGCATCCAGTCGGCGAGACCGGGGTCGACGAGCGCGGCGAAGGACGTGAAGGCCCGCCGCGCGACGGTGCCGTTGCCCTCGATGTTGTCGCAGGACATGATCGTCGGCGACGGCAGTCCGCGTTCGCGGCGGCGCGCGAGGGCGGCGGTGACGAGCCCGAAGACGGTGGCGGGCGCATCGGGGTGCTCGACGTCGCGGCGGACGGCGGGGTCGTCGACGTCGAACTCGCCGGTGTCGTGGCGGATGTTGTAGCCGCCCTCGGTGACGGTGAGCGAGACGATGCGCGTGGTGGGCGCCGCGATCAGCTCGATCACCGCCTCGGGATCCTCGGGTGCGTAACGGTAGTCGACGATCGAACCGATCACCCGCGGTTCCCATGTGCCGTCGGGGTGGCGCAGGATCAGGGTGTAGAGGCCGTCCTGGGCGGCGAGGGCGTGGCGCATGCGGCGGTCGCCGGGCATGACGCCGACACCGCAGATGCCCCAGTTGCGGGCGCCCGCGCCTTCGAGCAATCGGTCGACGTACATCGCCTGATGGGCACGATGGAATCCGCCGACCCCGAAATGCACGATGCCGACGCCGATGTCGCGGCGCGGGTACGTCGGGCCGGGGACGGGCAGGGCGGTCAGGGCGTTCTCCCCCAGGTCCATGTCGGGGCTCCTTACGTGTCGTCGCCGGGGTGGACCCGCACGACGGTCTTGATGTTGCCGGGTGTCCGGTCGGATTCGAGTGCTTCGGCCGCCCGCTCGAGCGGGAACCGGGCGGTGACCATCGCGTCGAGGTCGACGCGGCCGGTGGCGGCGAGGGCGACGGCCGTCGGCCAGGTGTGGGCGTACCGGAAGACGCCGGTGAGGACCAGCTCGCGGTTCTGGATCAGCTGGACCGGCAGGTTCATCGTCTCGGCGCCGGAGCCGACGAGGACGACGGCGCCGGCGGGCCGCACGGCCCGCATCGCGGTGGCGACCGCGGCGGGGGCGCCGGAGGCGTCGATGTAGGCGTCGACGTGCAGGTCGGTGACGTCGTCGGTGCGCGGGTCGAGGGCGGTGGTCGCCCCGAACTTCCGGGCCAGCGCGCGACGGTCCGCGTCGAGGTCGGTGACGACGATGTCGGTGGCGCCGAAGGCGCGGGCGACCTGCGCGGTGACGATGCCGATGGGGCCGGCGCCGGTGACGAGCACCCGGGATCCGGCGGTGACGCCCGCCTTGCGGACGGCGGCGATGCCCACGGACAGCGGTTCGCAGAGGGCGGCCGCGTCGTCGGAGACGGCGTCGGGGACGGGATGGGCGAATTCCGCCCCGATGGTGACGTAGTCGCAGAAGGCGCCGTCGACGGGTGGGGTGGCGTAGAACCGCATGTGCGGGCAGAGGTTGTAGCGCCCGCGCCGGGTTTCCTCGGTGGTCGGGTCGGGTCGCTGCGGCTCGATCGACACGCGCTGCCCGATCCGTTCGGCGGGGACGCCGGCACCGACCGCGGCGATCGTGCCGGAGGCCTCGTGGCCGAGGACGAGCGGGGCCTCGACGACGAATTCACCGATGCGGCCCTCGCGGTAGTAGTGCGTGTCCGATCCGCACACGCCGACCGTGGTGACCCGGACGAGCACGTCGCCGGGTGCGGGTTCGGGGACCGGGCGCTCGCGCATCTCGATCCGTCCGGGTTCGACCAGAACGGCGGCGCGCATGCGCTCCGGGATCGACGGGGGTGTTGTGTGGGTCACAGTGCCGATGCTAGCGTACTGAGCAGATGAACGCACCCATGAGCATTTGCTCACGCTCCACCGACTTCGCCGGTTCCCCGGCCCGAGTCCCTCCGACCCAGGAGATGACGTGACCGTCCCCCACGCGACGAACCCGCCCGCGGCCACCGCGGCACCGGAGGATCTGCGCCTGGCGTTGCGCGCCGCGACGCTGTACTACCTCGACGGCCTCACCCAGGCCGAGGTCGCGACGCGCCTGGGCGTCTCCCGCCCGACGGCGGGACGGCTCGTCGCCCGGGCCCGGGCCCAGGGCCTGGTGCGCATCGAGGTGAACGTGCCGGCCAACCTGCGCGACGACCTGCACGCCGACGAGGAACGCGCGCTCGAGGAGCGTTTCGGCCTGCTCGAGGCCGTCGTCGTCGGCGACGGGGTGGACGCAGCCGGCCCGCTCGACGAGGCCGCCAGCTTCGCGGGCGTCGGACGGGCCGCCGCCGCCCTGATCAGCCGGCGGATCCGCGCGACCGACACCCTCGGGTTCACGTGGGGGCCGGAGACCGTGGCCGTCGCGCAGGCCCTCCCGCCGGGCGGGGCCGCATGCGCGACGATCGTCCAGCTCGACGGCGCCGTCACCACCTCCGACTACCAGACCGGCGCCGAGTACGTGCTCGGGCGCTGCGCGGAACAGTTGCAGGCCAAGATGGTCCGGCTCCCGGTCCCCCTGTACGCCGACCCCGCGACGGTCGCGTCCCTGCGGGCCGACTCCATGATCTCCCGCGCCCTGGACGTCGGCCGCCGCGCCGACATGATGATGTTCGGTGTGGGGGCGGTGTCCACGTCGACCACCTTGTTCGAGGGCAGCTATCTCGACACCGCCATGCTCGACACCCTCACCGACCTCGGCGCGGTCGGGGAGATCGCGGGACGGTTCTTCCACGCCGACGGCACGGCCGTGGGCGGGGATCTCGACCGTCGCGCCGTGTCGGTCTCGCTCGACGACATCCGCGCCTGCCCGGCCGCGGTCCTCGTCACCGGCGGGGCCGCCAAACACCAGGCCGCGCTGGGAGCGCTGCGCGGCGGCCTGGTCACCATG
Organism: Rhodococcus sp. GXMU-t2271; assembly: GCF_041414735.1. Classification (NCBI taxonomy): domain Bacteria; kingdom Bacillati; phylum Actinomycetota; class Actinomycetes; order Mycobacteriales; family Nocardiaceae; genus Rhodococcus; species Rhodococcus sp. GXMU-t2271. The sequence continues at coordinate 50,454 of NZ_JAUIZP010000070.1, read as the reverse complement.
CTCGTATGCGACATCGAGTGCGCACGTTGGCTACTCGACCGATGACACCACCGGAGAGACCGGAGAAGAGGCGACGATCGGTGAACAGATCCAGAAGAACCACCCGCATGCTGGCGGCCGGGGCCGGGGCGCTCAGCCTCACGCTCAGCGGCTGCGCCGGCGCCGGCTCGCTCGGCGCCTCCGACCAGACCGTCACCATCGCGATGGTGTCGAACTCCCAGATGCAGGACGCCCAGCAACTCGCCGCCCAGTTCGAGGCCGAGAACCCGGACATCGACCTGCGGTTCGTCACCCTCTCGGAGAACCAGGCCCGCGCGAAGATCACGGCCTCCACCGCGATGGGCGGCGGCGAGTTCGACGTGGTGATGATCAGCAACTACGAGACACCGCAGTGGGCGGCGAACGGGTGGCTGACCAACCTCTCCGAGTACGCCCGGCAGACGGAGGGCTACGACGAGGACGACTTCATTCCCACCCTGCGCGACTCGCTGTCCTACGAGGGCGACATGTACTCGGTGCCGTTCTACGGCGAGTCGTCGTTCCTGATGTACCGCAAGGACCTGTTCGAGCAGGCCGGGATCGTCCTGTCCCCCACCCCCACCTGGGACGAGGTTGCCGCCGCCGCCGCCCGGCTCGACACCCCCGACACCGCCGGGATCTGCCTGCGCGGCAAGCCCGGCTGGGGTGAGGTGCTCGCCCCGCTGAACACCGTGATCAACACCTTCGGCGGCCGCTGGTACGACGAGGACTGGAACGCGCAGCTCACCAGCCCCGAGGTCGTCGAGGCGGTGCAGTTCTACGTCGACCTGGTCCGCGAGCACGGCCAGCCCGGCGCCGCCACGAGCGGTTTCAGCGAATGCGCCACGCAGCTTGCGCAGGGCCGGGTCGCGATGTGGTACGACTCCACCTCGGCGGTCTCCACCCTCGAGGACCCGGCGTCGAGCAACGTCGTCGGAAAGATCGGGTACGCCCCGGCACCGATCCGGGTCAAGGACGACGCGGGCTGGCTCTACAGCTGGTCGCTCGGCATCCCCGTCGACAGCGACAACGCGGACTCCGCGTGGCGGTTCGTCTCGTGGATGACGAGCAAGGAGTACCTGCGCACCGTCGGGGAGACCCTCGGCTGGGAGCGGGTGCCCCCCGGCAGCCGGCTGTCGACCTACGAGATCCCCGAATACCGCGAGGCCGCAGCAGCATACGGGCCGCTCACCCTCGAGTCCATCGAGAGCGCGACGCCGGACGCCCCGACGGTCGAGCCGGTGCCCTACACCGGTGTCCAGTTCCTGGCCATCCCCGAGTTCCAGGACCTCGGAACCCGGGTGAGCCAGCAGATCAGCGCCGCGATCGCGGGCCAGAAGACCGTCACCGAGGCACTGGAACAGGCGCAGGAGTACGCCGACGTGGTCGGCGCCACCTACCGAGAGGATCAGCGATGACAACCCTGGCGGTCGGCGCCTCCACCGCCGACGACTCGGAGCGCATCCGCCGGGTGCGCGACGCCAAGAGCGACGCGGTCTCCCGCGCGGAGGGCTGGCGCCGACGCGGGCCCCTGCTGCCTGCCCTGATCTTCATGATCGTGGTGACCCAGATCCCGTTCGCGTTCACCCTCTACTACTCGACGCAGTCGTGGAACCTGGTGCGCCCGGGCTCACGCAGCTTCGTCGGCCTGCAGAACTACGCGGACGTCTTCCGCGACAGTCAGTTCCGCGAGGTGGCGGTCAACACCGTGATCCTCATCGTCGGCACGGTGCTGATCTCCGTCGTGCTGGGCCTGCTGCTCGCGCTGCTGCTCGACCGGGTCTTCCTCGGCCGCGGCATCGTTCGCACCCTGCTCATCACCCCGTTTCTCGTCACCCCCGTCGCCGGCGCACTGATCTGGAAGACCGCGATGTTCGACCCGGTGTTCGGCATCGTCAACTTCGTGCTCTCCCCGTTCGGCGTGGGGCAGATCGACTGGGTCAGCCGCTACCCGCTCGCCGCGGTGATGGCGAACCTGGTGTGGCAGTGGACCCCGTTCATGATGCTGCTCATCCTGGCCGGTCTGCAGTCGATGCCGCGGGACATCCTCGAGGCCGGGCGGGTCGACGGGGCGGGCGCCTTCGCCCTGTTCCGCGAGCTGACGCTGCCGCACCTGCGGCGGTTCATCGAACTCGGCGCCGTGCTCGGCGCGATCCACCTGGTCAACACGTTCGACGCCATCTACATGATGACCCAGGGCGGACCGGGCACCGCGAGTTCCAACCTGCCCTTCTACATCTATCAGCGCGCGTTCCTCGGCTTCGACATCGGCCAGGCCGCCGCCATGGGCGTGGTGGTCGTCGTCGCCACCATCGTCGTGGCCACCGTCGCGCTGCGGCTGATCTTCACATCGTTCACCGGCAAGGAGGAGGCCGCCTGATGAGCACCACCGCCCCCACCGCACAACAGGTTCCCACACCGGAGACCGTCCCGGTTCGAACCCGGAAACGCAAGCACCGCAGGGCCAATCCGTGGGGCGTCGTCGCCTGGATCGCCGCCCTGGGGTTCTTCTTCCCGGTGTTCTGGATGGTGCTCACCGCCTTCAAGCAGGAGGCCGACGCCTATTCCGATCCGCCGAAGTTCTTCTTCACGCCCACCCTCGACCAGTTCCGCGCCGTGTTCGACACCGGAGTCGGTGTCAGCCTGCTCAACTCGGCGTTCGCCACGGGCGTGTCGACGATCCTCGTCCTGCTGCTCGGCGTGCCCGCCGCGTTCGCCCTGTCGCTGCGGCCGGTGCGCAAGACCAAGGACGCCCTGTTCTTCTTCATCAGCACGAAGATGCTGCCGATCGTCGCCGCGATCATCCCGCTGTACGTGATCGTCGCGAACATCGGTCTGCTCGACAACATCTGGGCACTGATCATCCTCTACACCGCGATGAATCTGCCGATCGCGGTGTGGATGATGCGCTCGTTCTTCCTCGAGGTGCCGGGCGAGCTGCTCGAGGCCGCGAGCATGGACGGCGCGAACCTGTGGACGTCGGTGCGGGAGGTGATCCTGCCGCTCGTCTCGCCCGGCATCGCCGCCACCGCCCTGATCTGCGTCATCTTCTCCTGGAACGAGTTCTTCTTCGCCGTGAACCTCACGGCGGTGCAGGCGCAGACCATTCCCGTGTTCCTCGTCGGCTTCATCACCGGCGAGGGCCTGTACTGGGCCCGCCTGTCCGCGGCCGCCACGATGGCGGCGCTGCCCGTCGTCCTGGCCGGCTGGCTCGCCCAGAACAAGCTCGTGCGCGGCCTGTCGTTCGGCGCGATCAAGTAACTCCCCCACTCACTTTCCGAAGGAACCGTCATGGCCGAGATCACCTACCGCAACGCGTCGTGCCTCTACGAGAACTCCGACACCCTCGCCGTCGACTCCCTGAACCTGGACATCCAGGACGGAGAATTCGTCGTCCTGGTCGGGCCGTCCGGCTCCGGCAAGAGCACCGCCCTGCGGATGCTCGCCGGGCTCGAGGACATCGACGAGGGCTCGATCAGCATCGGCGGCCGCGACATGGTCGGCGTGCCGTCGAAGGATCGTGACATCGCGATGGTCTTCCAGAACTACGCCCTCTACCCGAACAAGACCGTCGCCGAGAACATGGGCTTCGCGCTGAAGATGCGCGGCGTCGGCGCCGACGAGCGGCGCCGCAAGGTCGAACAGGCGGCGAAGCTGCTCGACCTCACCGACTACCTGGACCGCAAACCCGCCAAGCTCTCCGGCGGGCAGCGGCAGCGCGTCGCGATGGGCCGCGCGATCGTCCGCGAACCGCAGGTGTTCTGCATGGACGAACCGCTGTCCAACCTCGACGCCAAGCTGCGCGTGCAGACCCGCACCCAGATCGCCGCGCTGCAGCGGCGTCTCGGCACCACCACCGTGTACGTCACGCACGATCAGGTCGAGGCGATGACCATGGGCGACCGGGTGGCGGTGCTGCGCGGCGGCAAGCTCCAGCAGTTCTCCTCCCCCACCGAGCTGTACGACCGGCCCGCCAACGCATTCGTCGCCGGGTTCATCGGCTCGCCCGCAATGAACCTGCTCGACGCCCGGATCGTCGACGGCGGCGTGCAGATCGGCAGCACCGTCGTCGATGTCGAACGCGACCGCATCGCCTCGCTGCACCGCGCCGGACTCGAGACCGTCACCGTCGGGATCCGGCCCGAACAGCTCGAGATCACGGACGGCGACGGCGTCGAGACCATCGTCGAACTCGTCGAGGAACTCGGCAGCGAGTCGTACGTGTACACCCGCGTCGCGCGCAGCGACACCCCCCTCGTCGCACGCTCGCTCACCCGCACCCCGGCCCGGCTGGCGGACACGATCCGGCTGCGCAAGCGGGAGGGCACGGTGCACCTGTTCCATCCGGCGACCGGTGAACGCGTCGGCGACTGACCCTCCGGCTGTACACCCGCGCCGAAACCGGCGGTACACCCGCGCCGAAACTGGCGGGGCACCCGCGCCGGAACCGGCGATGAACCCGCGCCGGAACCGGCGATGGTCGGTACGGTCGGGGCGTGCTCTTCTCGACGATCGTTGCCACCTCGCATGCCGTCGGTGCCACCCGGTCGCGGCGTGGCAAGGTGGAGGAACTGCGCGCCCTCCTCGCCGTCCTCGACGCCGGGGAGGTCGAGCCCGTGGTGTCGTGGCTGGCGGGTGAGCCACGTCAGGGCCGGATCGGCGTGGGATGGCGCACCCTCGCCGGATCCCGCATCGACCCGTCCGAGGAGCCGTCGCTGACCGTCGCCGACGTCGACCGGACCTTCACCGAGCTCGCCGGTCTGTCCGGGACCGGCTCGACGGGGCGGCGGCGCGAACTGCTCGCCGGTCTGCTCGGCGCGGCCACCGCCGAGGAGCAGGATTTCCTGGTACGGCTGCTGACCGGCGACCTGCGGCAGGGCGCGCTCGACGGAATGATGACCGACGCGGTGGCCGCCGCGGCCGGCCTGCCGGCCGAGACGGTGCGCCGGGCGTTCATGCTCTCCGGCCGGCTGCCCGCAACCGCGGCGGCCGGGCTCGGCGGCGGCGCGGACGCGCTCGCCGCCTTCCGGCTGGAGGTGGGCCGGCCGATCCGGCCCATGCTCGCCGCCCCGGCCCAGTCCCTCGCCGGTGCCCACAGCGAGTTCGGCGGCGAGGTCAGCGTCGAGTACAAGCTCGACGGCGCCCGCATCCAGGTGCACCGCCAGGGCGGGACGGTGCGGGTGTTCACCCGCACGTTGCGGGAGATCACCCGCAGCGTCCCCGAACTCGTGGAGCTGGTCGCGACGCTGCCCTGCACGTCGGTCGTGCTCGACGGCGAGACCCTGGCACTCGACCCTGCGGGCCGGCCCCGGCCGTTCCAGGAGACGATGAGCCGGTTCGGTGCCGAGTCCGCGCACGAGCTGATGCTGCACCCGTACTTCTTCGACTGCCTGCACCTCGACGGCACCGACCTGCTCGACGCGCCGCTCACCGAGCGTCTCGACGCTCTGCGGCGGGTCGCGCCGAACCATCGGATCCCGGGCGTGCTGCGGCCGGACGCGGCCACCGCGGACGCCCAGTTCGACGCCGCCCTCGCCGCCGGGCACGAGGGCGTCGTCGTCAAGGACCTCACCGCGCCCTACGCGGCGGGCCGGCGCGGCCGCGCCTGGCAGAAGGTCAAACCGGAGCACACCCTGGACCTGGTGGTACTCGGCGCCGAGTGGGGTTACGGCCGTCGCACCGGCTACCTGTCCAATCTCCATCTGGGCGCGCGGGATCCGGACGGCGGCGAGCCGATCATGGTCGGCAAGACGTTCAAGGGACTGACCGACGCCCTGCTGCAATGGCAGACCGAGGAGTTCCCTCGACACGAACGCAGCCGCGACGCGCACACCGTGTACCTGCGCCCGGAGCTGGTCGTGGAGATCGAACTCGACGGCGTTCAGGTCAGCCCCCGCTACCCCGGCGGGCTGGCGCTGCGCTTCGCCCGCGTGCTGCGCTACCGCCCCGACAAGACCGCCGCCGAGGCGGACACCGTCGACGCGGTGCGCGCACTGTTACCGGGGTCGGATTCCGCTCCGCGTCAATAGATTCCGTCCGATCACGGACGTTCGTGACCGGTCACGCCCGACCCTGGGCGAGTGCGTCGACCACGGCCGCGTACATGGTGGACTTGATGGCGCCGAGGGTGCCGGGGTCCTTGCCCGCGAGCGGGGTGACGAGTTCGACGGCGGCGTCCAGGACGCCGCCCTCGCCGGCCGTGCGGTCGACCAGGCCGGCGGCCTCGGCCTCGAGGCCGCCGTAGCGGCGACCGGTGGTCATCGCCGTGACCGCGGTCTGCGGGGTCAGCTTGGCCTGGATCAGCGCGGCCATGCCCGGCGTGAACGGGATGTGGATGTCGACCTCGGGGAAGCAGTAGTAGCCCCGGTCGGCGCGCATCACCCGGTAGTCGTGCGCGATCGCGAGCATTGCGCCCGCCCCGAACGCGTGCCCGACCACGGCGGCGACCGTCGGCAGCGGGAAGGTAAGGATGCGGCCGAAGAGCGCCTGCACCCGGCCGACGTACCACTGCGCCCGATCACCGTGCGCTGTCAGCCATTCCAGGTCCAGGCCGTTCGAGTAGAACTTCCCCGTCGCCGTGGTGACGAGTGCGTGCGCGTTCTGCTGCGTCTCGTCGAGGAGCCGGTCGACGGTGTCGAGCCAGTCGGGAGAGAACCGGTTCTCGTCGTCGCCGAGGTCGAGGACGGCGATCTTGTCCCGGTAGGTCAGAGTGGCGGTCATCGCGAGCCTTTCGTGTGGCCGCCGCGCCCGGGTGGCGCGGGCGGAGGATCGAGGGCGAGAACCGCGCGGACCGCGGCCTCGAGACGGCGGCGCATGGCCGCGTCGGGCACACGCCGGCGCCGGAGCAGCAGACCGGTGGGCAGACCGACGACACAGTCCTCGACGACCGCGACCGCACGCGCGTCGCCACGGTCCCACAGCGCCCGGGACAGGCGGACGAGCAGCGCGACCAGAATCGAATCGAGCCGGCTCAACTCCGCGGCGACGTCCGCCGGCGGGTCGGACCCGAGCAACTCCTCGCGCCGGACGGTGAGCAGAAGACGCGAGGACTCGGGGAACCGGGCGGCGAACGCCGCAGGGGCATCGGCGGCGGCGACGACGGCGTCGATCCCCCGGTCCGGCGTCGACGCGGAGCCGAGAACCTCGTCGACCGACGCGCGCTGCAGGTCGAGGAAGCGGTGGGCCGCGCGCAACCAGGCCCGGCCGACCAGACCACCGCGGGAGCCGAAGGCGTGGTACAGAGCCCCGTTCGACATCCCGGTGGCCGCGGCGACCGCGCGCAGCGTCACGGCGCTCACACCCCCGGCCACCACCAGGTTCTCGGTGACGTCGAGAACCTCGTCGAGGTCGTGGATCCGGGGACGGGGCACAGCGGGACCGTAACAGAACATCTGCTCTGTTACCAGTGGGTAACCGAACACCGCGCCCGCTCGGGCGCGGCACCGTGCGCCTTCCCGGGTCGCAGTCCCGGTGAGCGGAAACCGCGGTACCGTCCCCGTTTCGAGCCGGGAGAATCCGCGTCCGACACCGAGGAGGCAAACATGGAGACCGCCGGCCGTTTCGAGAACAAGGTCGCCTTCGTCACCGGCGCGGCGCGCGGTCAGGGCCGCGCCGAAGCCGTGCAGTTCGCCCGCGAGGGCGCCGACATCATCGCGATCGACGCGTGTACCGACTTCGCCTCGACCGCCTACCCGGGCGCGACGGAAGAGGATCTCGCGGAGACGGTGCGGCTGGTCGAGAAGACGGGCCGTCGCATCGTCGCCACGACCGCGGACGTGCGGGACTTCGACGCACTGTCGCGGGCCCTGGCCGACGGCGTCGAGCAGCTCGGCCGCCTCGACGTGGTGGTCGCGAACGCCGGCATCTGCTCGGGCGCGCTGTCCTGGGAGATCACCCTCGAGCAGTGGCGGGAGACCGTCGACGTCAACCTCACCGGCGTGTTCCACACCGCGAAGGCGGCCGTGCCCTATCTGATCGAGCAGGGCGAGGGCGGGGCGGTCGTCTTCACCAGCTCCGTCTCGGGCCTCAAGGGCACCCCCTTCACGGGTCACTACGTCGCGACCAAGCACGGCATCACCGGCCTGGCGAAGACGATGGCGAACGAATTGGGCGAGCACCGGATCCGGGTCAACACCGTGCACCCGGCCGGTGTGGAGACCGGCATGAAGGTCGACGACCTGCATCCGCTCATCGCGAAGTACGCGAGCACCCTCGGCCCGATCTACATGAACTCCCTGCCCTACGAGATCCTGCAGCCCGAGGACGTCGCTGCCGTCGTCGCATGGGTGTGCTCCGACGAGGCGAAGTACATCACCGGCGCGCAGATCCCCGTGGACCTCGGGAATCTGATCCGCTGAACCCGCTGCCGGTGGGCCGAATGTCACATCGGTTCGATTCGATCGACCGCATGTCACATTCGGTCACCTCCCGCCCCGGGCGGATACGCTCCGCAGGGTGACCTGGTCGTCCGAGCTGGCACCGACCCTCGTGGGGCTGGCACTGCTCGTCGGGGTGACGACCGCGGTGCTGTGGGGCTACCGCGCCCCGCACCACTTCGCGCCGGCGCTCGCGGTGCTGCGGGGCGCCGTGCAGCTGGCCCTGATCAGCGTGGTCCTGTCCGGGGTGATCACGAATCCGATCTGGGTGGGTGCCGCCCTGCTCGTCATGTTCACCGTGGCCGCCCTGACCGCGTCGCGCCGGATCGGCTGGAGCCCGCAGCACGTGGCCCTGGTGTCCGGTGCGATGGCACTCGGGATCGCCGTGACCCTCACGATCGTCTTCGTCACCGGCACCATCGAGTTCTCCCCTCGGTACGTGCTGGCCATCGGCGGCATCGTCGTCGGCAATGCGATGACCGTCGCGACCCTCACCGGGCGTCGCTTCACAGAGCTGACCGGGGACAACTGGGACACCGTCGAGGGCTGGCTGGCGCTCGGCGCGACGCCGCGGCAGTCCACCCGCGAGCTCACGCGCCTCGCCGTCCACTCGGCGTTGATCCCGTCGACCGACCAGACCAAGACCACCGGGCTGGTGACGCTGCCGGGCGCCTTCGTCGGCGCAATCTTCGGTGGTGTCTCGCCGCTCGAGGCGGGACGCTTCCAGATCGTCGTCCTCGCCGCGATCATGGCCGCCGGCGCGATCACCGCCGTCGTCCTCGTCTCCGGTCTGGCACCGGTCCGTACCCGGCCCCGCCTGCCGGACTGACCTCCCGCTGCATCCGGAATCGGGGGCCGGTGGGCGTAAAATCGCAGGCAACCACTCGGTGCACGCTCGGTCGCCGCAAGGAGCGAGGATGGGCCCGACGACGGTGCTCGGTCACGCGCGGGCAGCGTTCCACGCGCGCGACTGGACGCGGGCGTTCGACAGGTTCCGCGCCGCCGACGCGCACGAGCCCCTCACCGCCGACGATCTCGATCTGTTCGCCCGGTCCGCGTACCTCGTCGGCCGGGACGACGACTGCGTGACCCTGTACGAACGGGCGTTCCGCGCGCACGTCGAGGCCGACGACCCCGAAGGCGCCGGTCGCAGCGCGTTCTGGCTCTGCTTCCTGCTGATGAACCGTGGCGAAGTGGCGCGCGCCGGCGGCTGGCTCGCCCGCGCGCAGCACCTGACCGAGCCCGGCCGCCCGGACTGCGCAACGCGCGGGTTCCTGATGCTGCCGGCGGCGGTGCAGGACATGCATGCGAATCGTCCGGCCGACGCGCTGCCCGCATTCACCGCCGCCCAGGAGATCGGCCGGTCCTGCTGCGACGCCGACCTCGTCGCGTTGGGCACCCTCGGCCTCGGGCAGTGCCGCATCCTGCTCGGCGACGTCACCGGCGGTCTCGCCGCGCTGGACGAGGTGATGGTCGGCGTGACCCTCGACGAGGTCTCCCCGGTCGTCGCCGGTCTGGCGTACTGCGCGGCGATCGAGGCCTGCCAGGGCACCTACCAGCTGCAACGGGCCCGGGAATGGACGCGGGCACTCGGCCGCTGGTGCGACGCCCAGCCCGGCCTCGTCCCCTTCCGTGGACAGTGTCTCGTGCACCGCGCGGAGATCCTGCAACTCGAGGGCGCCTGGGCGGAGGCCATGGACCTGGCCCGGCTCGCGTTCCGGCGGCTGTCGGACCCGCCGGGGCAACCGGCCGTCGGCATGGCCCGGTACGAGCAGGGTGAACTGCACCGGTTGCGCGGCGAGTTCGACGAGGCCGAGGACGCCTACCGCCACGCCGGCCGGCTGGGCCGCGAGATCCAGCCGGGCATGGCGCTGTTGCGCCTGCGCCAGGGTGACACCGACGCGGCGCTCGCCGGGATCCGCCGGGCGCTCGGCGAATCGTCACCCCTCCACCGCCCGCGCACGCTCGCCGGTCACGTGGAGATCGCTCTCGCCGTCGGCGACGTCGCGGCCGCACGCCGCAGCGCCGACGAACTCGCGGCACTGGCCCGCGACCAGGCCGCTCCGGCGTTGAGCGCGATGGCCGAGCAGGTCACCGGCGCCGTCCTGCTCGCCGAGGGGGCACCGCGTGCCGCACTCGAGCGGCTGCGCCGCTCGTGCGGACTCTGGCGCGAGTTCGAGGCGCCCTACGAATGCGCGCGGGTGCGGGTACTACAGGGCCGCTGCTGTGACGCGCTCGGTGACGCCGAGACGGCGCGCCTCGAGTACGAGGCCGCGGCGGCGACGTTCCGGGACCTGCACGCCGAGCCGGACCTGCGGGACCTCGCACGAATTCCGGCGCGGCCGGTCGGGCGGGGCCGGCTGACCCCGCGCGAGGTCGAGGTGCTGCGGGCGGTCGCGACGGGGAAGACCAACCGGGCCGTGGCCCGGGATCTGGTGCTGAGCGAGAAGACCGTGGCGCGGCACCTGAGCAACATCTTCACCAAGCTCGACGTGCAGTCCCGGGCGGCCGCGACGGCCTACGCGTACGAGCACCACCTGCTCTGAGCTGCACAGAACTACCCATCCGGATGCGCGGCCGGCTACACACTTCGCCCGACGCGGCCGGCGGCGCCGGCGCCTAGCGTCGTCCGCACAGCCCCCTCGAGCCCCGGAGTTTCCGATGACCACCGACAGCGCACCCCAACAGATCGACACCGTCGTGATCGGCGCAGGCCAGGCGGGTCTGTCCGTCGGCTACCACCTCGCCCGGCACGGCCGCCCCTTTTTGATCGTCGACGCGAACCGTCGGATCGGCGACAACTGGCGCAGCCACTGGGATTCGCTGCGCCTGTACAGTCCCGCCGGATACGACGGCCTGCCCGGCATGCCGTTCCCCGGCGATCCGCACCGGTTCCCGACGAAGGACGACGTCGCCGACTACCTCGAGGCGTACGCCGCGCGGTTCGATCTGCCCGTGGCGGGCGGCACCCGGGTGCGGCGGTTGTCGCGCGACGGCGACCGCTTCCTCCTCGACTGCGGGGACACGCGGATCGAGGCCGGCAACGTCGTCGTCGCGACCGGCACGTTCGGCCGCACCCCGAGCATCCCGGAGTTCGCAGCCGAACTGGACCCACGGATCGTGCAGCTGCACTCGAGCGAGTACCGCAATCCGACGCAGCTGACCGACGGCCCGGTGCTCGTGGTGGGCGCCTCCCACTCCGGCGGCGACCTCGCATACGAGGTGGCGACGTCCCATCCGACGATCCTGTGCGGCCGCGACACCGGGCAGCTCCCGGTGCGGATCGAGAGCCGCCGGATGCGGGTGCTGTTCCCGGTCCTGTGGTTCGTGTGGGGCCACGTGCTCTCCGTACGCACCCCCCTCGGCCGGAAGGTGCGGGAGCACGAACGCCGGCACGGCGCACCCCTGCTGCGGGTCAAGCGGGAGGATCTCGCGGAGCTCGGCGTCGAACGCATCACCGAACGGGTCACCGGGGTCGTCGACGGGCGTCTGGTCCTCGCCGGCGGGCGCGTCCTCGATGTGACGAACGTGTTGTGGTGCACCGGCTTCCGGCAGGTCTACGACTGGATCGACCTGCCTGCGCTCGGCCCGGACGGCTGGCCGCTCGAGGAGCGCGGGGTGGTGACCACCGTCCCCGGCCTGTACTTCACCGGGCTGTGCTTCCAGTCGTCGTTCCGGTCGATGCTCGTCGGCGGGGCCGGCGCGGACGCCGGGTACGTCGTCCGGCACCTCGTCGGCCACCGCGCACCCGTCGACCCGATGTCACATCGCTTCGATCCGATCGAACCGATGTGACATTCGGCCACCCCGTGCGGGGGTCAGGCGCGCGGCTGCCGGCGCAGTCCGCTGGCTCGCAGCACCCGCCGCTCGACCCCGGCACGGACCGCCTCCTCGGTGCCGATCAGGCGGACGTGACCGCGCGCCCGCGTGATCGCGGTGTACAGCAATTCGCGGGTCAGCAACGAGGATTCGGGCGGGGGCAGGATCACCGAGACCGTGCCGTACTGGCTGCCCTGGCTGCGGTGGATCGTCATGGCATACACGGTCTGCACGGCCGACAGCCGACTGGGGTGGAGCCGGAACGGCTCCTTGCCGCGGGCGAACGCCGCAACGGGTTCACCGTCCGCGTCGACGACCACGACGCCCGTGTCGCCGTTGTAGATGCGCGTCTCGTGATCGTTGGCGGTGACGAGCAGCGGCTGACCCGGATACCAGCGCTCGGTGTCGAGCCGCCGGCCGGTGTCGGCGGCGATCCACTCCATCGCCCGGCGCGCCCACCACTGCACACCGTAGGGACCCTCGCGGTGTGCGCACAGCAGGCGGTGCGTCTCGAACTTCTCGAGGGCGGTCACGTCGTCGCCCGCGACGGCGGCGGCGGTGACCGTCGCGGCGGTGGAGACGATGTCGCGGCGCAGGGCCCCGAGGTCGTCCGGGGCGTGGAAGGACACCTCGGCGCCGCCGCCGTCGAGGATCCGCATGACCGCGTCGGCGTCACCTTCCCGCACGGCGACGGCCAGGTGCGCGATGTCGCCGCCGAACCGCCGGCCGCGGCTGAGCCGGATCACGCCGCCGCGCAGCCGGTTCCGCTCCCCCGGTGAGAGCGACGCCTCGGCGGGGTCGTCGCCGGCGTCGAGGTCGGGCCCGACGACGCGCCCGAGGACCGGGTTTCCCGCCGCGGTCACGGGACGGGCGACGAGGTCGGCCAGGACGGCACCGGCATCGACCGACGTCAGCTGGTCCGGATCGCCCACCAGGATCAGCCGGGTCCCGGAACGGACGGCCTCGAGCAGCCGGCACATCATGGTCAGCGACACCATCGACGTCTCGTCGACGACCACGACGTCGTAGGGCAGGTGGTTGCCGGCGTGGTAGCGGTACCGGGTGCGGCCGCGCTGCCAACCGAGCATGCGGTGCAGGGTCATCGCGGACAGGTCGGCGCGCAGCCCCAGCGGCCCGGCCTGCTCGCGGACGGATTCCTGCAGCCGGGCCGCGGCCTTGCCGGTGGGCGCGGCCAACCCGATCCGCAGGGCGGGGCCGTGCAGCGCGGTCAGCAGCGCGAGTATCCGGGCGACGGTGTGGGTCTTGCCGGTGCCCGGCCCGCCCGCGATGACCGTGGTCCACCCGGTGGCGGCCAGCGCCGCGGCGATGCGCTGCCGGTCCGGGGCGGCGGACGGGCGACCGGGATCGTGCTGGTCGCGGAACAGCTCGCGCAGTCCCCGCTCGAGCGCCGCCTCGTCGACGACGGGATGACCGAGCCCACGGGCGTCGAGGATCCGCCGGACCGTTTCCTCCTGACGGAAATAGCGGTCGAGGTACAGCAGCGGACCGTCGGCGATCTCGACCAGGCACAGCGGACGCAGCGGGCCGCGGTCGCCGCCGACGACGAGCGGGCTGCGCCGCAGGCCGGCGACGACGGCGTCGTCGTCCGGCCACGGCAGCGCCGCGAGATCCACCTCGGCGGACTCGTCGACGGTGATCTCCCGCAGCCGGGTCAGGTCCAGGCACACCGAACCGGCGCGCACGGCGCGCACGGCCAGCGCGGTGGCGAGATGTACCTCCTCGGCGGTCTCCCCCGCCAGCTGGGCGAGCCGCAGCGCGACGTGCACGTCGGCGGCCGCGAGCACCCCGGCCTCGTTGAAGGCCCGCAGGGCACCCTTGCCGCGCTGGGCCACCTGGGCGTCGGTCACGGAATCTCCTTGCCTGCCAACAGATCGGACAGTGCGGCGACGAGGGCGGGCGGCGGCGTCCAGTCGAACACGCCGCAGCCCGCCGGGGTCTCCGGACCAACCATGCCGCGCACGAACAGGTACTGCACGCCGCCGAGATGCACGGCCGGGTCGTAGCCGGGCAGCCGCCACCGCAGGTACCGGTGCAGGGCGGCGGCGTACAGCAGCGCCTGCATCGGATAGTGGGCGCGCAGCATCTCCAGCGCCATCCGGTCCCGGGTGTAGTGGGCGGTGGTGAGTTCCTCCGGTCCGAGGCGGTTCGTCTTGTAGTCGACGATCACGAACCGCGGCTCGGTGCCGTGGATCCGCAGCACCGAATCGATGCTGCCGGTGAGATAGCCGCGCAGCGGGGTGGGCTCGAGAGTTGCGACGAGATCGGCGTAGGAGACGAACGGGTCGTCGGCGGGCAGGTGCGCACGCAGCAACCGGGCGACACCGTCGAGGGTGACGGTGGTGGCGACCGGATCGTCCCCACCGGCGAGGGGCAGCTCGAAGTCGAGTTCGGCGAGGCGGTCGGCCGGGGCGATGTCGGCGAGAGTGCCCGCGTCCCCGCCGAGCGGGGTACGCAGGACCGGCAGCAGTGCCGTCGCCAGCTCTTCGGGGTCGACGTCGGAGAACTGTTCGGCGACGGTGTCGCGGCAACAGCGCAGCAGTTCCGCGCCGAGGTCGGCGGCAGCGGTGTCGACGACCTCGAGCACCGCGTGCACGAGTGTGCCGAACACCGCCCCGCCGGGCAGGGCGTTCATCGGGGACACGATGCCGTCACTCGGCACGTCGGCCGGCAGCAGCGGCGGTTCCTCCGGTTCGTCGACGCGCACCGGCTGCTCCGTCTCCGCACGCACCTGGGGTTCGTCGTGGGCAGCGGCGGTGAGGGCGGTGTACGAGGTGCGCCGCCAGGCGTCGTCGAGCTCGCGGTCGAAGCGTGCCGCCTCGAGGTCCACGACGGTCTCACGCGGACGCACCCACGTGACGGTGGGGATCGGCGCCGATCCTACGGCCTCGACGGACACCGATCCGGCAGCGCGGTCGGCCCACGCGTCGAGTTGCTGCGCCACGATCGGGTCCTCGGGCACGCGTGCCTTGGGAGCGATGTCGGACGTGCCGGGTGCCCGGCCGAACAGCAGGCGGTGCAGCGGGGCGCCGGGGGTGCCGTACCCGGGCGCCCACCACAGCACCAGGTGACAGCGGGCGCGGGTCAGCGCGACGTACAGCAGCCGCAGTTCCTCCCCGGCCACCTCGTCGTCGTGGCGCCGGCGACGATCGCCGTACCCGGGGCTGCCCTCCCCGCCGACGTCGAGGATCCGGCGTCCGGAGTCGTCGTGGAGCAGAAGCCGGTCGGGTTTCGGCCGCACGCCCGACTCCCACGCGAACGGCACGTAGACCACGGGAAATTCGAGTCCCTTGCTGGCGTGGACGGTCAGCACCTGTACCGCGGCGGCGTCGCTGTCGAGCCGGCGGCTGCGGTCGGCACGGGCCGTGCCCGCCTCGGCGATCCGTTCGGTCAGCCAGCGGGTCAGGGCGGTGACACCGAGCGCCCCGGCCGCCGCGGTCTCGTCGAGCAGCTGCGCGAGGTGCCGCAGATCGGTCAGTTCCCGTTCACCGCCCGGCCAGCCCAGCAGCCGCGGCTCGAGGGCGCAGGACGCGGCGAGGCGCTCGAAGAGGGCGGCGAAGCCGGATCGCTCGAACACGAGGTCCAGCTCGCGCAGCAGGGTGCCGAGCGCGGCCACGAGCTCGTCGCCCCGGGTGTCGACATCCACGGCGGTGTGCCCCATCAGGGAGGTCAGGGCGGCCAGACGTACCCGGTCGGGGCGGTGCGGCTGCTCGAGCGCCTGCAGCACCCGCAGCCATTCCTGCGCGGCGGGGGTCGCGAAGACGCTGGTTCCTCCCGCGAGCACGGCCGGGATCCCGGCGCCGGTGAGGGCACGGTGCACGAGGGCGACCTGCGCGTTGGTCCGGACCAGGACTGCGACGTCGCCGGGTTCGACGGATCGCCGGCCGCCGCCGAGGTCGACCGTGACCCCACCCCCGAGCAGCGCCGCGATGTCGGCCGCGACGTCGCGTGCCACCCGTGCCTGCAACGCCGGGGCCTTCGGGAAACCGGAGGCGCCGCACGGGCCGGCCCCGGCACGCGGCAGGTGCCGCAGCCGCAGCGGCACTGCGCCGGCGATCCGGGACGGCGGCTGCGCAGCCTCGACCCGATGCGCGACGATCCGCGGGTCCCCCAGGGCCGCACCGCCGTACAGGTGATCGAGGGCCGCGAGCAGGTTCCCGTCGCTGCGCCAGTTGCGGACCAGTTCCTGGTGCTCGTCGGCGAACTCCATTGCGCCGAGGTAACTGAGCACCTCGGCGCCGCGGAACGCGTAGATGGCCTGTTTCGGGTCGCCGACGAGGACGAGGGTCGTGCGGCGGTGGAAGGCGCTGCGCAGGATCTCCCACTGCAACGGGTCGGTGTCCTGGAATTCGTCGACGAGCACGACCCGGAACCGGGAGCCGATGCGGTGGCACGCGGCCTCGCCGTGCTCGGGATCGGTCAGCACCGCGTGCAGCAGCGAGAGCTGGTCGTCGTAGTCCCGCAGACCCGCGAGGCGTTTGCGGCGGTCGACCTCGGCCCGCACGGCGCGGGCGAACTCGACGCGTTCACCCGCGGGCGTGCCGTCGGCACCCTCGGGGGCGAGCGTGGCCTGCGGGTCGAAGATTGCGGCACGCGCGGCTTCCGCGGCCTCCGCGTGCGAGATCGGTGCCGCATCCGCGCGGCCGTACCGGCGCAGGTACAGGTCTGCGACGACCTCGGCGGTCAGGTCTTCGACGTCCTCGACGAGTACCGCGGCGGAATCGCGTTCGCCGGCGATGCCGAGCTCGTCGAGCATGCGCTGGCAGAACCCGTGCGTGGTGGCGATGGTGGCGGCATCGAAGTCGGACAGGGCGCGCAGCAGCCGGCGCCGGTGCGTGGTCACGTCGCCGTCGGCGAGGTGCCGGATCAGCTCGTCGGGATGGCGGCGGGCGGAGTCCGGGTCGGCCAGCGCCCGCGCGGCGGCGGCGAACCGGTCCCGGGTGCGTTCGCGCAGTTCCTGCGTCGCGGCGCGGCTGAACGTCACCAGCAGCAGCTGCGACAACTCCGCTGTGCCCTCGGCGACGAACCGGGTGGCCAGGCCGACGAGGGCGTAGGTCTTGCCGGTTCCCGCGCTGGCCTCGAGCACGGTGGTGCCCGTGGGGAGCGTTCCCAGCAGGTCGAACTCGGACACGGTTCGGGTCACGGGCGCCCCTGGATCTCGTTGGACAGCAAGGGCTCCCAGAGGCGGCGTGCGAGAGCGCCGAAACGGGTCGGCTCGCCGTGCCACGTCTGCTCGTCGTCGCGGGCGGCGACGGCCGTCAGGTCCCGCAGCGCCACCCCGGGGCCGTGCAGGTAGGTGAGGTGGCGGTCGGTGCGTTCGCCGTAGGTGGAGCCGAACTCCTGGGCGGCGGCGTCGAGTCCCATCTCGACGGAGTCGCCGCGGTGGCGGCGCTCGGCGTACTCCGCGGCGGCGGCGGTGGCGATCGGCAGCGGTTCGTGCAACCCGCGGTCACGCAGGTCCACGAGCCGGGCGAGCTGCTCCACGGCGTCGGCCGGGGCGTTGATCGTGGACCGCCAGGCCGGGGTGCTGCGGAACCGCCCCCGGCCGGTGGTGATCGCCTGCCACTGTCCCGGCCGGCCCGACGCGGCGACGGCGAGCAGGTGCACCCAGGCGATGAGGCGGTGTTTCGGCGCCAGGCGGGAGAAGGTGCTGCGGGCGACGACGGCGCCGTGGACGCCGCCGACCGTACCGGTCAGGCGCCGGCCGTCGCCGAGGTCGACGTTCACGTCGACGGTGTCGGCCGGTCCGGTGTAGATCGGCCGGCACACCGCCACCAGGGTGTCCACGGTGGCGGCGACGTCGTCGAGCGCGAGTTCACCGAGCCGGTACGGCGGCAGGGTGCCGCGCCGCCATTCGGCGGCCCGGAAGTCCGCGGGGTCCGTGCCCGCGAGCAGCGCCTCGAGCATGCGGTCGCCGAGATCCCACCGGGCGAGCGGGTCGAGGCCGACATCGAGGGCGTCGGCGATGTCCTCGTCGCGGTCGGGCACCCGCACCCCGAGGCGCTGCCGCAGGAACGCCTGGGTGGGGTGGGTGACGAACGCGACGAGGTCGGCGAGGTCGACGTCGGTGCGTGCGGCGGGCGCGAGCGGCCGCTGCAGCAGGCCGGGACGCTGCTTCGCCGGATGCTGCGCGGCACGCGCTCCCGCGAGTGCGGCCCGGTCGAAGCTCAGCGGGCGATCGGGCCGGAAGTTGCGCGGATCGAACGGCTGCAACGGATGCCGGGTGAGGACGTCGGCCATGCCGTCGGGACCCACCATCGTCTCGACCACGTCGCGCAGTTCGCTGAGCGGGATGGCCGGGGGGCGGCGGGCACCGGTGACCGGGTCCGCACCGGTGTAGAACAGCAGCAGCGTCTCCCCCGCCGACATGACGGCGTCGAGCAGCAACTGCCGATCCTCGCTGCGCGGATCACGTTCCCCCAGGCACGGATTCACTGCCAGCACGTCGTCACCGTCGATGTGCGCGGAGCGGGGGAAGTTGTCGTCGTCGAGGCCGAGCAGGACCACGACCCGGTGCGGCACCGACCGCATCGGCACCATCGTGCACACGGTCAGCTCGCCGGTCCGGAAGTTCGCGCGCGTCGGGCGTGCCGCGAGCCGGGCCGTCAGCATGGCCCGCACATCGGCCAGCCGCAGCGGCGCCGGCCCGGCGTGCTCGACGGCGGCCGCGAGTTCCCGGTGGGCCTGGGTGAGCTGCCAGGCGTCGGCGGGGTCGACATCGGTCAGCAGATCCAGTGCGCGGGTGAGGGCGTCGGCCCACTGCGCGGCCGGCTGGGGACCGCGCAGGCCGTGCAGTGCCACCGTGAGCCGGTCGATGTACTCGGCGAACCGTCCCGTCAGGTCGATGTCGTTGCTCTCGACGTCGTCGAGCGGGAGCGTGAGTCCGAGCCACTCGCTCTGCGACTCGTCGGCGGCCGCGCCGAGGAGGATCCGGTCCAGGGCCGTGCCGAACGTGTTCTGCGGGAAGTCTCCGAGGCCGAAGGTGTTTCGCTGTCCTCTGCCGATGCCCCATCTGGCGCCGGCGGCGGCGGTCCATTCCTGCAGCCGTTCGAGGTCGTCGTCGACGAAGCCGAACCGCCGGCGCACCGGCGCGGCGCCCGCGAGGTCGAGGACCTCGCTGGCGGTCACCCGCGCGTCGGCGAGACCCACGAGCGTCGCCACGACCGCCAGCACCGGGTTGGTGCGGCGCAGGCCGCGGTCGGCGAGGCGCACCCGCAGCCGGTGTCCCGGGTGCCCGGAGGTGTCGAGCCGGGCGGCGGCGCCCTGGCCGAACGCGGCCTGCACGAGCGGCGCGTAGGTCTCCACGTCCGGGCACATGACGAGCACGTCGCGGGGTTCGAGACTCGGATCGTCCGCGAACAGGTGCAGCAGGCACTCGCGCAGCACCTCCACCTGCCGCGCCGGACCGTGACAGGCGTGGATGCGAATCGTGCCGTCGGCGGCCGCGGAAGGGGCCGGGGGGCGGTCGGCTCGGAGGTCGTCCTGCAGGCGGCCCAGGAGCGTGTCCGGGCCGGTCCCGCCGGGGTGGTGCACGTCGGCGACTCCGGGACCGGCCAGGTGCGCGCGTAGTTCGCGCACGTCCCGGGCCAGGCTCGCCAGGAGGGGGTGCTGCACCGCGAGGGCACTGCGGTCGTCGGCGCGACGACGCACCGGCGCCGCGGTCGCCTGTCCCTCCCACATGGCCGGACTCGGATGCGGAATCCACAGGTGCACATCGCGGTTCGCGGCGACCGCGGACAGCACCGCACACTGGGCCGCGGTGAGCCGGGTGAGGCCGAACAGCGACAGCCGTGCCGGCCAGTCCACGAGCTCCGGCTCGGCGCGCAGTCGCGTGCAGGCGGCGGTGAGCCGCTCCGCCGGGCTGTCGTCACCGAGGCGCGCGCGCAGCCGCCGCCACAGCTGGGCCTGCCACAGGAGGTGTTCGGCGAGGCCGTGGCCGGTGCCGTCCGTGTCGCGGCCGGCGGCCCAGTCGACGAGCATCTCCGGGCGTTGCGTCGCGTAGCTGCGGAACAGGCCGGCCAGGTGGGCGGCGGTGGCGTAGCGACGGCCGGTGCGGTGATCGACGCCGTCGCGGCCGAGATGCCGGGCGAGGACGGTGCACCACGGCTCGTCGAGGCAGTCGTCGACGACGTCGAGCAGCGTCCACAGCATCCGGTCGGGATGCCACGGGTCGTCCGCCGCCGTCCGGCCGGTGGCGGCGGCCAGCGCCTCGTCCACCAGCCGTGCCGGCGACGGGTGGTCGATGTTGGCGGCGACACCGTCGCCGCAGGTGCCACCGAGCACCGTCGACAGTCGCTGCGTCAACCACCGCTCGACCCCCTTGGCGGGGACGGCGACGATCTCGCGGGCGAACGGGTCGGGGAGCGGCACGACGAGCAGCTGGGCGAGCGCGGCGGCCAGGGTGTCGGCGCGCTCGGCGCGGTGCAGCGTCAGCACGCGGGTCCCCTCGTCGCTCGATGTGTTCCGGTCCTGCACCGGCTTATCACACCCCGGCGACAGCGCTCGCCGCGGCGGCCGCGCGTCACGCGCTGCCGGACGGGTCGGGGCAGGTCAGCGCGACAGCCACGCCGCGATCGCGATCCGATCGTGCTCGACGATCTGCCGGACCATCCCGTGCACCATCGACTCGATCCGGCCGCCGAGGAGCGGGATCCGGACGACGACCTGCCCCTGCACGTCGACGTACGTCCCACCGGTCCGGCTCGTCCGCAGCCGGGATCGTCCTTCGAGGGCGACGGGCAGGCCGGTGGCTCCTCCGGACAGCAGCCCCTCGGCCACGTCGTCGACCAGCGGACCCCATTCGTCGGTGCGCTCGACGATCAGCGGCCCGCGCAGCATGCCGCGCACGATCGACGGCAGCTCCGACGGTTCGGACCGGTCCGTGACGGTCACCCGCACGCTGCCCGGACCGTGCGGTTCCTCGACGATCGCGGTGGCGCTCGCCCGGTCCGCCACCCGGTCGAGCCAGTACCGCTCGTCGGTCAGGACCGCGTGCACGTCCCGGACGTGGTGGTCCAGTTCGGTGGTGAACGCGAAGGACTTCGGCATGAACTGCACAGTATCGGCCCGCCGGGACCGTTGACAGGGCTCCGCCGCCTTGCAACACTGAACCTGATGGTTCAGTATTCGAGTCTCGATGCCACGTTCGCGGCGCTGTCGGACCCGACCCGGCGCGGAATCCTCCAGGACCTGCGCGCCGGACCGGCCTCGATCAGCGACCTGGCCGCCCGGTACCGGATGACACCGACCGGGATCACCAAACACGTCCGGCTTCTCGAGGAGGCAGGTCTCGTCGTCACCGAGAAGAAGGGCCGCGTGCGCCACTGCCGGCTCGGCACCAACCGGCTCGAGCACGAAGCGGACTGGATCCGCGACCACCAGCAGATGATCGAGGGCCGCATGGACCGCCTTGCGGAGTTCCTCGACCGAACGAAAGGAAAGTCATGACAACCACGAATCCCTCTGCCCCGCTTACCGTCACGACTCCTCACGAGCGGGAGATCCGGGTCGAGCGCGTCTTCGACGCCGACCGCGACCGCGTCTGGGCCGCCTACACCGACCCCGACCTGCTCGCCCAATGGTGGGGCCGGGGCAACCGCCTCGACGTCGAACGCTTCGAGTTCGAACGGGGTGGACACTGGCGGTTCGTCGAGCACAGCGACGGCGAAACCCACGGATTCGAAGGACGATTCCGGGAGATCACCCCCAAGGACCGCATCGTCCAGTCCTTCGAGTGGGACGGCATGCCGGCGTACGTCGCCATCGACACCGCGACGTTCGAAGACCTCGGCGACGGCCGCACCCGCGTGGTCACCGTCTCGCAGTTCCACACCTCCGAGGAACGCGACGGCATGCTGAACTCCGGCATGGCCGAGGGTCTCGGCCAGAGTTACGCGGCACTGGACGCCCTGCTCGCCCGGACGTGACCGGGCTCGGCGCCCGCGGCGCGGGCTCAACGACCGGAGGCGGTGTCGCCCTCCTCGTCGACCTCGTCGGTCCCCGACTCGACGAGGTCGGCGAACGCCGTGCCCGACACCGTCCCCCCGGTTCCGGGCAGCGTCACCGTGGGGCGCGCCCCCGGCTCGTACCGGCGCTGCATCTCCTCCGCCTGCTCCGACGCCCGACGCTTCGTGTCCTCGTCGATGTTCTCCAGTGGGTCCTCGGACCTGCGCTGAGTACTCAACTGCTTCGCTCCGTTCCCCTTGCGGTCCTCTCGTCCGCCGGTCACCCGGCACCCCACACGATCCTCCGCATCGGCACCCGGCACCACCCCCCACGACGAATCGGCCGAGCCGGACCGCGCAGACCCATGCACCAGTAGGCTCGTGCGCATGGCTGTAACGCCGAGCCGAATTCCGATGTAGGTGGCGCCATGACAGAACTCGTCCTGGGTCCGGTCCTGCGGCAGGTCGGTCGTCACGACGCCACCGTGTGGGTCGAGACGTCCGGACCGTGCACCGTCGAGATCCTCGGCCACCGGGAGCACACCTGGACCGTTGCCGGTCATCACTACGCACTGGTGGTGATCGACGACCTCGAGCCCGGTTCGACCACTCCGTACGAGGTCCGCCTCGACGGACATCCGGTCTGGCCGCCTCCCGACTTCCCGGCGTCCGTCGTCCGCACTCTCGGCACCGGCCGCCCCCTCGAACTGATCTTCGGTTCGTGCCGGTTCGCCACCACGGCCGCCACCGAGAACGACGACAAGCTCGGCGCCGACGCGCTCGACGCGTACGCGCAGCGCATGACGACCCGGGCACCGGACCGCTGGCCCGACGCGCTGCTGCTCCTCGGCGACCAGGTCTACGCCGACGAACTGTCCGAGCAGACCCTCGCGCGGCTCCGCGAGCACCACGACCTGGACGAGCCTCCCGGCCCGCAGGTCCGCAACTACGAGGAGTACACCTGGCTCTACGCCGAGTCGTGGTCCGATCCCCACGTGCGCTGGCTGCTGTCCACCGTCCCCACCTCGATGATCTTCGACGACCACGACGTGCACGACGACTGGAACACCTCGCAGTCCTGGCGCGACCAGGTCGAAGCCACCTCGTGGTGGGAGGAACGCATCGTCGGCGCGCTCGCGTCGTACTGGGTGTACCAGCACCTCGGCAACCTCGACCCCGCCGAACTCGCGGGCAACGAGCTGTACCAGCGCGTCCGCAAGTGCGACGGGGATGCCGAGCCGCTGCTGCGGAAGTTCGCGTCGGCCGCGGACGAGGAGGCCGACGGCGCGAAGGGCACCCAGTGGTCCTTCCGGCGCGACCTCGGAAACGTCCGGTTGCTGGTGATCGACTCGCGCTGCGGCCGGATCCTGGCCGGTGGCCGTCGCGAGATGGTCTCGGAGCCGGAGTTCTCCTGGATCGAGCGGCAGACGCAGGGCGACTACGACCACCTGCTCGTCGGGACGTCACTGCCGTGGCTGCTGCCGCGGGCGCTGCACGACCTCGAGTCCTGGGACGAACGGCTCGCCGCGGGAGTGCGCGGAAAACGGGTCGCCCGCTGGGCGGAGATCGTCCGCCGCGGCGCGGACCTCGAACACTGGGCGGCCTTCCGCGACTCGTTCGACCGGCTCGGCCGGCTCTTCGCGGATATCGGCCGGGGCCGTTGCACCGGACCGTCCGGCCGTCCGCCCGCCACGATCTGCGTGCTCTCAGGCGACGTGCACCACGCCTACGTCGCGCAGGCGTGGTTCCCGGATCCGATGTCGACCCGGGTGTACCAGCTGACCTGCTCGCCCTTGCACAACTATGTGCCCGCCGCGGTCCGGGTGGTGTTCCGCATCTCGTGGAGCCGGGCGATGGAACGGGCTGTGCGCTTCGTGCTCGGTCGGGTGTCGGAGGTGCCCCCGGTGCCGGTCGAGTGGACCCGCGCGACCGGCCCGTTCTTCGGCAATCAGATCGCGACGCTGCGCCTGGCCGGCCGGGCCGCACATCTGATGCTGGAACGTTCCGGACGGGCTCCGCGCGGACCCGTGGGCTTCACCACCACCGCCGACCTCGTGCTGTCGGCGCCCGAGGCCACGTCGTGAGACCGCGTACCGCGATGCGGGCGTCATGACGCGGACGCGTTCGTGGTGGGGCTGGGGCACCGTCGAGGACGCGGTACGCGGCGCGGAACTGCAGGAGCTGATCGCACGTGCCTCGGCCCTGTTGCCCGGCGCCGACCTGACGGACCACCCACCACCCGACGTCCGGTCGCTCGGACTGCCGCCCGCGCGCATCGCCGCGCCCGATTCCCTTGCACCGCTGTGTTCCTCCGACCCGATGGACCGGGCCGCCCACACCCACGGCCGCGCGTTCCGGGACGTGGTCCGGAACCTGCTCGGCGACCTGCGCCATCCGCCCGACCTCGTCGTGCGGCCGAGCAGCGAAACCGAGATCGTGGACGTGCTGGACTGGTGTGCCCGGGCGCGCGTCGCGGTGATCCCGTTCGGCGGCGGCAGCTCCGTCGTCGGCGGTGTCGAGCCGCGAGTGGACGGCGACTTCGCCGGTGTGGTGAGCCTGGATCTCACCGGCCTCGAGGGGGTTCGGGAGATCGACCCCACGAGCCGGGCGGCCCGGATTGGGGCGGGCACCCTGGGCCCGGCGCTCGAGGACGGCCTGCGCCCGTCCGGTCTGACGCTGCGCCACTTCCCGCAGTCCTTCGAGTTCTCCACCCTGGGCGGCTGGCTGGCGACGCGTTCGGGAGGTCACTTCGCGACCGGGTACACCCACATCGACGATCTGGTCGAGTCGATGCGGATCGTCACCCCCGCGGGCCCGTGCGAGTCGCGGCGCCTGCCCGGCTCGGGAGCGGGTCCGTCACCGGATCGCCTGTTCCTCGGCTCCGAGGGGACGCTCGGAATCGTGACCGAGGCCTGGATGCGGCTGCAGCCTCGCCCCCGGTGGCGAGCCGACGCCTCGGTGCACTTCGCCGACTACGGCGCGGCGGTGGCCGCGACGCGCGCCGTCGCCCAGTCGGGGCTGCAGCCCGCCAACTGCCGGCTGCTGGACCCCGTCGAGGCGTTCGTCAACGCGGGCACGGCGTCCTCCGGCGGTGTCCTCCTGCTCGCCTTCGAGTCCGCCGATCACCCCGTGGACGCGTGGTCGGACCGCGCAGTCGACCTGTGCCGCGAGCACGGCGGCACGCTGCCGGAACCGCCGCGACACTCGTCCGGGGACGGGACCGACACGGACGCCGCGGGGCGGTGGCGGTCGTCGTTCCTGCGCATGCCGTACCTGCGCGACGCCCTGGCCGCCCGGTCGATGATCGTCGAGACCTTCGAAACCGCCTGTACCTGGGACGTATTCGACACCCTGCGGGAGGCGGTGCACGACGCCGCGAACGAGGCACTGCGCCGGGCGGGCGCGACGGGGGTGGTCGCATGCCGGTTCAGCCACGTGTACCCGGACGGCCCCGCCCCCTACTTCGGCATCTACGCCGCGGGCCGGTGGGGCAGCACGGTGGCGCAGTGGGACGACATCAAGGCCGCCGTGTCGGAGGCGCTGCTGACCGCCGGCGGCACGATCACCCACCACCACGCGATCGGCCGGGATCACCGGCCCTGGTACGACCGCCAACGTCCCGACCCGTTCGCCGCGGTCCTGCAGGCGGCCAAGTCCGTTCTCGACCCGGCGGGCATTCTGAACCCGGGGGTCCTCGTCGATCCCGCGCCGAGCCGTCCTACGCCGAGGTGAACCGGTCCAGGATCGAACGGGCACATCGCACCACGGTGCCGCGGTCGTACGAGACGACGTAGTCGAACTCGCGATCGAGGTCGTCGGTGCCCCGATGCAGGTCCACGGCCGACAGGACGCACGCGAAGTACGGGCCGAGGACGACGACGTTCCACTCCTCGACCAGGGGGTCGTCCGGGTCGAGCGACGCGTGGTGGATGCCCGCCTCCGCACAGGGTCCGAGGCCCACGCCGTACACGCCGGCGTACGCGATCCGCTCCGCCATGTACTGCCAGCGGGCACGGGTGCGCTCACCGAAGTTCCGCGCGTACTGGAACGTGCCGAGCACGATGGTCTCCGGCCCCGCGGCCCCGGCCTGCTGCTCGAGACTGGTGCTCATCGCGACCAGGAGGCGCTTGAGGCTGTGCACGGGCCGGCGCCCTTCCGTGGCGATCGCGAAGGGTGTGCTCGCCTCCGCGGCGAGGTCGCTGCGGACGGGGGTGGACGGGAAGGGATCGATCTTCTCTTCCGCGAGCTGTTCCGGGGCGTCGACTGCGGGATAGAGCGCCCCGAGCCCGTAGGTGGCCCCGAGCGCCAGGGCCCGCCGCCGGCACGGTTCCGAGTCGACGCCGTCGGCGATCACGAGCGCACCGGTCCGTTCGACCTGCGCGGCCACGGCGTGCGCGGTACGGGCCGTGGCGTCGTCCGCGCGACGAGCCGACAGCCGCGGGGCCAGGACGATCACGTCCGGTTCGACGAGCGGCAGCAGGGCCAGGGACTGCGGCCGCGACCCGACGTCGTCGACCGCGACGACCTTGCCGCTGCAACGGGCGGCGACCACCGCACGCAACGTCCGCGACGGATTGGCGATCAAGGACGCCTCGGTGATCACCACGACGTCGCGCCGCAACCCTTCCGCGTCGGGCACGTCCAGGGTCTGGACCGATTCGAGGTCCATCGCCACCAGCGCGGGAACGTTCCGGATCGGTCTCGACTGCGCGACGGACCACTTGAGGCGGTCGAGGTGCCGCTTCTCGCTCATCGTCCGTGCCGCCGCCCGTAGCGACTCTGCGGTGGCGAGCGGTCCTCCCGCGGGGCCACGCAACTGGACCTCCACCGCCGCCAGCGCGCCCGAGTCGAGCCGGCGCACCGGCGCGTAGAAGGGCGTCACCTGCAAACCGACGGTCTCGGGAACCGCGGGCCGGGTGGGGTCGGCGAGGACGAACACCATGAGCCCAGCGTCGCACGCCCGTCCTGCTCCGCAAAGGAGGGCCAGGGACCGGTCCCGGCCTTCCCCAGCCGGGACCGGGATCAGACGGCGGCGACGAGCACTGCGGCCAGACCGCCGACGAGCACCACCACCGAGAGCCCGATCAAAAGCGATCCGGCGATGGACGCCGCTACCAGTCCCCCGCCGACGCCGAAGAGCGTGAGCAGGATCTACCCGACTTTCGGGCTCTCGACGAGCGACGCGGCCCGTTCGCCGGAGATCTCGGGGGATGCCGGTGTGCTCGCCATGGTCACGTCCCAACCTCGTGCGCACCGCACGGCCCTCGCTCGACCGTTGCTGCTGATGCTCGTGAGCCTGCCGTGCACGAGCATTCCCCCTTCGGGTGACGTTCCCACCGTCACTCACATCACCGAACGGCAACATTCGGTCACGAACGAATAACAGACCTGGGGGCGGAGTCCGAGTTCCCGTTGGATTTCTCGCCGACCGACTCGTCTACCCGCCGCACCGCACCCGAGCACTCAGTTCCCGGGAGTGCGATCGGGGGTGAGTTCGAACACCGGGTGGCGGTCGGCCTCCGCCTCGAACTCCTCCGTCGAGTCATCCTTGCCGGCCCGGAAGTAGTCCCGGGTGGCGGACGCGACGCCGACGTACTTCCGCAGGACCGGCGCGGCCTCGTGCGCCGGCACCTCCCGGACCGTGTAGTGGCGGGTGCGGAAACGGCGGGTCAGGCCCACACGGCCGGCAGCGCGCGCGTTGAGCACCCACGGCACCACACCGTAGGGCGCCACCAGCCAGCGCCGGCCTGCATGCTCGACGACGGTGACAGGGTTGGCGCGCGTGCGGCCGGTGCGACGGCCTCGGGTGGTCAGCAGGTACGAATGCGGAACGATGCCGGCCCGCACCAGGGCGCTCATCACGACGTTCTCCACGCGGTGGGTGGGGCCCCTACGATATCGGCGAGGCTCGCCGGGCCCGGAGTCGGACTTCACATCGCACTCCTCTGTGGGGAGGACAGGTGAGCCGGACTCGCGCACCCGCGCCGCGCCGCCGGACTCGTCCACTGCACGTTCGCGTTCGGGCACATGGATGTCAACCGGGACGCCGGCAGGTGCGCTCGACAGCCCGGTACCCCAGGTGCCTAAGGTGACCGCATGCGGTGACTGCGGCCCGCCGCACGGGGACCGCGGCCCGCCGCACGGGGACCGCGGCCCGCCGCACCGTGACTGCGGCCCGCCGCACGGCCGAATCGAGGAGGAACGACGATGAGCGATCGCACCCCCGGCCAGTGGGAAGAGATCACCGCGGCCGACCCCGCGCATTCCACCTGGTACGTCGAGCGGTTCCGGAAGATGGCGGCCGAGGGTAAGGACATCGCCGGCGAAGCCCGGCTGGTCGATGCCATGCTCGACCGCGGCGGGCGAGTCCTCGACGCAGGCTGCGGCCCGGGACGGATCGGTGGATATCTGCACCGAGCCGGTCACGCGGTGGTCGGCGTCGACGTCGATCCGGTCCTGATCGCCGCT
The DNA here is from genome assembly GCF_041414735.1 of Rhodococcus sp. GXMU-t2271. Taxonomy (NCBI): domain Bacteria; kingdom Bacillati; phylum Actinomycetota; class Actinomycetes; order Mycobacteriales; family Nocardiaceae; genus Rhodococcus; species Rhodococcus sp. GXMU-t2271. Next base: position 21,812 of record NZ_JAUIZP010000070.1, on the reverse strand, counting down.
GCGGAACAGGACCATCCCGGCCCCACCTGGCTCGTCGGCGACCTCGCCGAACTGGATCTGCCGGCCCGCGGTGTGGCGGCGGATTTCGACGTCATCGTCTGCGCGGGCAACGTGATGACTTTCCTGGCGCCCTCCACTCGTGGCGCGGTACTGGCGGGATTCGCCCGTCATCTCGCCCCGACGGGCCGGGCGGTCGTGGGATTCGGCGCGGACCGGGGATACGAGTTCCCGCAGTTCTTCGCCGACGCCGCGGCCAACGGTCTCGCGGTGGATCTGAAGCTCTCGACCTGGGATCTACGGCCGTTCACCGACCGGTCCGGGTTCCTGGTCGCGGTGCTCTCGCGCGCGGCCTGATCGGCCCTCCCTACCGTCGGCGCACGACCCGGACACCCCGCAGGTCATGCGCCCTTCGAGTGTGTTCTCCCTCACATGGCGTTACCCGCCGGTAGGGGTCGGGTAGCCGATTCGTGTCACGTCGGTGAGCCCCATCGATGACATCGACCGAAGGAGCGAACGCACGATGACCAAGACCGACACCGCCACGCTGCTCACCCAGTTGCGAGCACTGCTCGACCTGACCAACACCGAGATCCAGGTCGCCGAGACCCGGATCGCCCAGGCCCGCACCGAGGCCGTCCGCCGCGAACTGACCGAGAACGCCGCCAACGGCCGCGACCGCGCCGAGGCCATCGAGCGCACCATCCGCGAGCTGGGCGGCCTGCCCGACGTCATCGGCCCGTTCGTCGGCCGCGCCGCCGCCGCGGTGAAGGCCATGGCCGAACAGGCCCAGCCGTTCGACGAGGCGCTCCTGGGCGACCTCGCGCTCGAGCACCAGCTTCTCGACCGTGCCCGCTACCTCAAGGCCCTCGCCACGGCCGCCCAGACCCCCGCGGTCGTCGGCCTGGCCGATCGTCTGATCACCGCCCACAGCGCGACCGTGGAGTGGTTGACCACCGTTCTGGCCGAGGATGCCCTCGGCGGGCCCGCGGCACTGCGACGGACCCCGCTGCAGGCGGCCGCCGGCGCGGCGGTGCGGATCGTCAACATCCCGGTGATGTGGTCCACGCGCGGCATCGACCGCGCGATCGACGCCGCCCGCTCCACGCGACCCGCCCTGGGTTCGCTGCTGGCCCGTGGCGCGCATGCCGGTGACGTCGCCACCAAGACCCTGACGGCCAGCCGGGACGCGGCGCTCGAGACCGCCGAACGGATCACCCGCCGCGAAGGTGCGGACGGAACTGCCCAGGCGATCCACGCGGCGCGCAGCGCCACCGGCATCCTCTCCGCCGAGGAACTTCCGATCGCCGACTACGACAGCCTCAACGTCTCCCAGGCGGTCGCCGAGGTCAAGGAACTGACCGAACCGGCCGACGTGCGCGCGATCGTCGCGTACGAGGAGGCCCACAAGAACCGGCACGGTGTCGTGTCGGCCGCCCAGACCCGCCTGGCCGCCATCGCTCAGGAGGTCGTCGGGCTCCACTGATCGACCGTCACACCAGATCGCCGGGTTCCGCGTCGCGGGGCCCGGCGATCGCGTGTGAGCCAGGCGGTCCCGCCCACGTCTCGGCCCGACCCGCGGCACGGACCAGCCGGCAGGCGGTGGGATGATGACGGGCGTGCCGATGCCCTCCCCGCTGCCCGTCAAGAACGGGGTCGGACCCACGCGCCTGCGCGTCCCGACGTCCGGACCGTGGGCAACGATCGCCGAGTACGTCGTCGCGAGGTTCGACCACCTGGACGCCGACGACCTGTACCGGCGGTTCGACGCCGGCGAGATCGTGGGCGCCGACGGCAGTCCCATCGGTCGCGGCACCGCGCTGGGCACGCATCGGTTCGTCTGGTACTACCGCGATCTGCCGGTGGAGGAACCGATGCCGTTCCACGAGGAGATCCTGCATGTCGACGACGACCTCGTCGTGATCGACAAGCCGCACTTCCTCCCGACCACCCCGGGCGGGCGATACCTGCGCGAGTCCGCGCTCGTCCGGTTGCGGACCCGCCTCGACAACCCGGACCTGACGCCGATCCATCGACTGGACCGAGCGACCGCCGGCCTGGTGATGTTCTCGGCCCGTCCCGCGACGCGCGGCGCATACCAGTCGCTGTTCGAAAAACGGCGGGTCGTCAAGGTTTACGAGGCGGTGTCGGCGCGACCGCCCGGGTGGGACCCGGACGCACCGGCGCTTACCGGGCGGGCCCTGCCCCTCGTCTACCGCAACCACATCGAGGCGCGACGCGGCGAGTTACGGGTGGTCGTCGACAACTTCCGTGAACCCAACGCCGAGACGACGGTCGAGGTGCGCGGAACCGGCGTGAGCGCCTCCGGACGTGCTGTGCTGCATACGGTTCTGCGTCCACGCACCGGACGGATGCACCAGTTGCGGGTGCATCTGGCAGCGCTCGGCGCCGGGATCCTGGGCGACCGTTGGTATCCCGACCTACTGCCCGAAGCCCCGGACGATCATTCCCTCCCCCTCCAATTGCTCGCGCGGGAGCTGGAGTTCAGAGATCCGCTGTCGGGGACGCCGCGGAGGTTCGTCACCCGCCGGACGCTGGGCGAGGCACCCGTTCCGGGGCGCTGAGCGCCGCGCGTGCGCGGTGGCGTCGCGCTCGGCATCCCGATGGAGGCGACGGAAAACACCGGTATTACCGATGCCGTGGCCTCATACATCTAGACGTCAAGCGGAACGCCTCGCAGGACTTAGCTCAGCCCGCGCTCGCCGCGAACAGGTCGTACCTCCGTAGCACCTCCGGCCACCATCGCTTCCCCGTCGCATCGGTGCGCACCGTGAGAATCGCTTGACCGGGCGCCATGGACTCTGTAACGTCCAAAATGGACTTCCATTCGTCCAATCTGACCAACGGAGGGTTTTTGTGCTTACGTACGGCTTCTGGAATAACAAGGGCGGCACCGGCAAAACGAGCCTGTGTTTCCAATCAATCTGCTTCTACGCAAAGGCTCATCCCGATGCGCGGATTCTTGCCATCGATGTATGCCCTCAGGCGAATCTCTCGGAATTGTTCCTTGGCGGTCTCGCTAACGGAGGCAGCGACAAGCTGCTCGCGCGCCAAGGGGCGGTGCCACGTGCAACGGTGGGTGGCTACTTCCAGCGTCGACTTCCTGCCCCTTACTCACCTCCGGCGGTGGAGGCGTCCGACTTCATCACCCATCCGAGTGAGATGAATCCAGAAGTCCCGAACAACATCGATCTAATCTGTGGAGACCCGCTTCTGGAACTCCAATCGAACGCGATCTCGACGCTTGCCAATACAAATATCCCCGGTACCGACGCGTGGGTTGCGGTGGTCGACTGGCTCAAGGACCTCCTCGCCCCACTCCAGGACGAGTACGACGTCGCGTTCATCGACTGCAACCCTAGCTTCTCGATCTACACGCAGATCGCACTCTCGGCGGTCGATCGCTTGGTATTGCCAGTCATGGCTGACGACTCATCGCGTCGCGCAATTCAGAACGCCTTCTCACTCGTTTACGGACTCAAGCTCCCATCCGACATCTACGCTACGTACGCGTTTGCAACCAGGCTCCGCAATGCAGGACGCACACTGCCCCAAGTGCACTTGATCGCCAAGAACCGGCTGACCCAATACATGGGCCCCGCTTCTGCGTATGCGGCGGTACTCCGCTCAATTGACACCGATGTCGAGAAGCTCATGTCCAGCAATCCTGAGATCTTCACTTTCGACGCGCTGTCAGAGGGTCTAGCAACCGTGCGCGACTTCCAGACGACCGGTGTCGTTGCCTTCGCCAAAGGTTCACCCCTGTATGGCTTGAAGCCCGGCAAGCGCGACGTCATGGGACACCGCGTCATCGTGCACGAGGATTACAAGGAGAATTGCGTCAAGGCAATGGATGAGCTCGTCGCCAAGCTCTAGGACGACGCGCCCCGGCGCCCCGTTCTCGCTCTCCGGTGCACCATCGCATCCGAGCGCGGTTATCGCGTCGGTGTGCTCGTCCGCGAACAGGTGTGCGTAGACGCTGAGCGTGGTGGCTTTCGCATGGCCCATGAACCGGGCGACCTCCAGCGGGGAGCCCGCCCACCACGACGCAAGGACTCGCATACCGGTGGTGGGCAGGCACAGGTGAAAGCCCCGTCTTAGCCCCGTCGCGGAGTGACCACAATGTGGCGTAACCGTGCCACGGGTTGCTACAAACCGACCACGAAATTCTGTGTGAGCAGCGCGTTTCCAGCCTTCTGCGTCCTGCGCTGGACTGGCTGCCCGGACGTCTTAGCCCCACTACACGTTGAAGCGGAACTCCACGACGTCGCCGTCCGCCATCACGTAGTCCTTGCCCTCCATGCGGACCTTGCCGCGGGCCTTCGCCTCGGCCATCGACCCTGCCGAGTCGAGATCCTCGAAGGAGACGACCTCGGCCTTGATGAAGCCCCGCTCGAAGTCGGAGTGGATGACACCGGCGGCCTGCGGGGCGGTCGCGCCCTGCGGGATGGTCCAGGCCCGGGCCTCTTTCGGTCCGGCGGTGAGGTAGGTCTGCAGGCCGAGGGTGTGGAAGCCGACGCGGGCGAGCGAGTGCAGTCCCGGCTCGGTCTGACCGATGGACTCGAGCAGCTCCTGGGCCTCGTCGGCCTCGAGTTCGATCAGCTCGGATTCGACCTTCGCGTCGAGGAACACACAGTCGGCCGGCGCGACGGACGCACGGAGCTCCTGCTGCTTCGCCTCGTCGGTGAGCACCGATTCGTCCGCGTTGAACACGTAGAGGAACGGCTTGGTCGTCATCATGTTCAGCTCGCGCAGCAGACCGAAGTCGAGCGAGTCCTTCGCCGCGAACAGGGTCTTGCCCTCGTTCAGCACGCCCTGGGCCTTGACGGCCTCGTCGAACTGCGGCTTGAGTTCCTTGTTCTTCTTCGCCTCCTTCTCGAGGCGCGGCAGGGCCTTCTCCAGGGTCTGCAGGTCGGCGAGGATCAGCTCCGTCTCGATGATCTCGATGTCCGCGAACGGATCGACACGGCCGTCGACGTGGACGACGTCGTCGTCGGCGAACACCCGCACGACCTGGCAGATGGCGTCGGCCTCGCGGATGTTGGCGAGGAACTTGTTGCCGAGGCCGGCGCCCTCGGAGGCGCCCTTGACGATGCCGGCGATGTCGACGAACGACACCGTCGCGGGCAGGATGCGCTGCGACCCGAAGATCTCGGCGAGCCGCTCCAGCCGCGGATCGGGCAGCTCGACGACGCCGACGTTCGGCTCGATGGTGGCGAACGGGTAGTTCGCGGCAAGCACTTCGTTCTTGGTCAGCGCGTTGAACAGCGTCGACTTTCCGACGTTGGGAAGACCGACGATTCCGAGGGTTAGGCTCACGGAATCGATATTCTACGGGGTCGCGGTCGAGCCCCCGCCAACCGCACGGCGCGCGACGGCCACCAGCCACTCGGCGTCGTCGCGCCACGGCCGCAGGTCCCAGGTGGCGAAACGCTGCTCGAGTACCAGGCCGACGGCCGCGAGATCCGCGGCGAACTGCGACGGACGGTATGCCGCGCCGGTGGTGAACCCGGCGACGAACACTCCGTCCGGGCGCAGGTGTGCGGCGATCCGCCCGAGCACGGCCCGCTCGGAGCCGGGCGCGAGGAACACCATCACGTTGCCGGCCGAAACCACCGCATCGAACCTCGGACCCGGCAGATCCAGCTGCGCCAGGTCGGCGAGATGCACGGTCAGCTCCGGGTGCGACCGGGCCTCCTCCACGAGCACCGGGTCGAGATCGACCGCGGTCACCCGATGGCCCCGCCGGGCCAGCTCGAGTCCGATGCGGCCCGTGCCGCAGCCGGCATCGAGGATCCGCGCGCCGCGCGGGACGAGCACGTCGACGAACCGGGCCTCGCCGTGCAGGTCCGTCCCGGCGTGCGCGAGTTCGGCGAACCGCTCGATGTAGGCGCGGGAATCGTCGGCGCTGCGCTCGGACTGCCAGCGCGTCGCGGACCCGGGCCCGACCCCCGCCGGGTCGTCAGCAGGCGACACGGACGAGTTGCGAGATCCGGCCGGCCTGCTCCTCGGTGGCCGCGGTGTCCCCGTTCTGGGCCAGCTCGCCGACCTTGGCGATCACCTCCTGATCGCTCGCACCGGAGTCGATCAGCGGGCACGTCTCGATGACGATCGCCTCGATGGAGGCGTCGTCGCGGTCGGCGGCGAGGTTGGGGTAGCCGGTGCGGAACGCGGCGACGAACGTCGCGAGCTTAGCCTCGTCGAAGGCGCCGCGCGCCCGCTCGGCGACGCTCGACGCGGCCGAGGCCAGGCTCGAGGCGGCCCCGCCGATCGTCGTGCGCGCCGCGTCGGACTCGTTCGACGCGTCGTCACCGGAACTGCAGGACACGAGCACGACGGCCGCGGCACTCGCGGCCAGCACGGCGGTGATCTTCTTCATGGCCGGAAGCCTGCCACGTTCCGTGGTGTTCGCGCCGGTGAACCGCCCTGCGAGCCGCGGTTCCCGTAGATTGCAGACGAGCCCGATCCGCGGCGTCGAGAGCATCGGAAGGACCGTCCGTTGAGCGATGTGCAGAGCACCGAGCGGAAGCCACCGGCACCGAAACCGGACCGCACCACGCTGATCGCCTCCGGCGGGTTGGCGCTGGCGAAGTGGTCGGCGGCGCTGGTCGTAATCGCGGCGGGCGCGCTGGTCATCGGCTGGATCATCGAGAAGATGTGGGTGATCGTCCTGCCCGTGGCACTGGCGATCGTCGTCGCCACCATGCTGTGGCCGCCCACCCGCGGCATGATGCGGCGCGGCGTGCCGCCGGCGGCCGCGGCCGGCCTGACGCTGTTCCTGTTCTTCGCGATCGTCGGCGGCATCATCGCGGGCATCGTCCCGTCGGTGGTGGCGCAGGCACCGGAACTCGCGAACAAGACCACCGACGGCATCAACAAGGTGCTGGACTGGGTGCAGGGTCCGCCGTTCAACCTGAAGGACGAGCAGCTCGAGAACGCGACCCAGGTGGTGATCGACAAGGTCCAGGAGAGCGGCGCGACCATCGCCAGCGGCGTGTTCACCGGCGTCAGCACGGCCGGTTCCCTACTGGTGACGATCGGCCTGGTCCTCGTCCTGGTGTTCTTCTTCATCAAGGACGGCCCGCGGTTCATCCCGTGGGTGCACGCCGTCGGTGGCGGTCGTGCCGGGCGGCACCTGGAAGAGGTGCTGATCCGGATGTGGAACACCCTCGGCGGGTTCATCCGCACGCAGGCGCTCGTCAGTTTCATCGACGCGTTCTTCATCGGCCTGGGTCTGGTCATCCTCGGGGTGCCGCTGGCGCCCGTGCTGGCGATCCTCACTTTCATCGGCGGGTTCATCCCGATCGTCGGTGCCTTCGTCGCCGGAGCGCTCGCCGTTCTCGTGGCGCTCGTCGCGAACGGGCTGACCACCGCCGTCATCGTTCTCGTCATCATCATTGCGGTGCAGCAGCTCGAGGGGAACGTGCTCCAGCCCGTGCTGCAATCGCGCAGCATGCACCTGCACGCGGTGGTGGTGCTGCTCGCCGTCACCGCAGGATCGTCGCTGTTCGGCATCATCGGTGCGTTCCTGGCCGTTCCCGTCGCGGCCGTCGCCGCGGTGGTGCTGCGCTACGTCGGTGAGCAGATCGACGAACGCAGCGCTACGACGGACGAACTCGAGACCACCGAGGAGACCCCGGCACTGCCGCCGGCACCGGCCGAGCCCGGCCCGGCCTGATCGGTCGGGCTCAGCCGGCGATCTCCACCGTGGACCCGGTGCGGCCGCGCACGACGTGCAGGCGGCTGGGGATTCGCTGACGCATCTCGTCGACGTGGCTGACCACGCCGACAACCCGGCCGCCGGCGCGCAGCTCGTCGAGCACGCCCATGACCGCGTCGAGCGCGTCGGCGTCGAGCGTGCCGAACCCCTCGTCGATGAACATCGTGTCGAGCACCAGTCCCCCGGATTCGGCGGCGACGACGTCGGCGAGCCCGAGCGCCAGCGCCAGCGACGCCTGGAACGACTCACCGCCCGAGAGGGTCTTCGTCGACCGCACGACACCGGTGTACTCGTCGTGGATGTCGAGCCCGAGGCCACCGCGCTTGCCGTGCGTGCCTGCCGCATCGGAGTGCACGAATTCGTAGCGGCCACCGGACATGCGCCGCAACCGCACCGACGCCGATTCGGCGACCTCCTCGAGGCGAGCCGCGAGCACGTACGAGCGCAGCGACATCTTGCGCGCATTCTGCCCGGTGCCCGCGACGACTTCGGCGAGGGCCGCGAGTTCGGCCTGCTCGTCCCGCAGCGGCACCAGCTTCGCGTACTCGTCTTCGAGACGCGTCGCGAACTTCTCGATGTCGGCGTGGCGGCGCTCGGCCTCGGAGGCTGTGGAGACGGCCGCGGCCAGCGCGGCCGCGCTCCGCGCGACCGCGGCCTCCGGTTCCGCGAGGTCCACCGGGTCGTCGCCGACCCGGGCCGTGTCCGGGTCGGCGAGCACGCCCTGCGCCGCCGCGCGCCGGTCGGCCGCCGCGCGCAGCGCCTGGTCGATCTCACGCAGGCGCGCCTCGGGACGGACGGCTGCCAGGGCCTGCTCGATGCTCCCGAATCCCGCCCGTTCCGCGGCTGCGGCCGCCTCCCGGGCACGTTCGCGCGCACTCGTCGCCGCGTTCGCGGCCCGAACCCGGGCGTCGAGCAGGTTCGCCGCGGCGGCGGCGAGCGCCGCGATCCGACGTCGGCGGGTGGCGAGGGAGTCTTCGCCTCCGGCTGCCGCGGTGATGCGGGCACGGATCTCGTCGGCCTCCGCGGCGGCGCTCTCCTCGCGGTGCGCGGCCTGGGCGGCCTCGACATCCACCGCGCGTGCCTGCTCGCGCAGGTCGGCGTCGAGTTGGCGCAGCCGGACGATCTCGCCGCGACGGTGCTCGCATTCGGCTGCGGTGGCCGCCGTCGCAGCGTGCGCGGCGGCGGCCGCGGCCCGCGCTTCGGTGAGTTCGTCGAGACCGGCGTCGCCGCAGCGCTGCCGTAGCACCGCGACGGTGTTGGCGACGTCCGCGACGGCCGCCTGCGCCCGCGTCAGGGCCGTGGCGGCGCGCTGCTCGGCGTCCCGGGCCGCGTCCTCGTCCGTCTTGGTCGCGGTGTCCGGGGCCGGCCGGGCCGGGGACGGGTGGGCGGTGGCGCCGCACACCACACACGGATGCCCATCGACCAGATCGGTGGCCAACTCGGCGGCCATCCCGGCGATCCGGCGCTCACGCACGTCGAGAAGGGCAGTGCGCGCGTCGAGATGCGCGTCGCGGCGGGCGGCGACCTCGTCCTCGAGCCGTTGCAGCTGCGGGACCAGGTCCCGGAGCTCGGTGGCGGCGGCGAGGGCGTCGCTGGTCCGCGTGAGTTCGGCCTCGAGTCGGGGCAGGGTGGCGGCGGCCTGCTCGGACGCGCGCGCGGCCTGCTCCGCGGCATCGCGGCGGTTCGGAAGTTCGTCCAGGTCCACGGCGATCCGCTCGGCGCGCACAACCAGGTCGCGGCGCTGCCGTTGCAGAGCGGCGCGGTCGGCCTCGAGCCGGATCAGGCGCTCCTCCTGCTCGAGCAGGCCGTCGAGGCGGACCACCTCCGCGGACCACCGCTGCTCGTGGGGCCGGATCAGGCCGCGGTCGGTGTCGGCGGGGGAACCGTCGAGCTCCGCGACGAGGGCCTGTCCCTCCCGGTCGGCGGCCAGGGGGGCGGCGGCGTCCACCGCGGCGGCATGGGCGGTGGCGGCGGCTTCGGCGGCGCGGCGCGCGTCGCGAGCGATCTCGACGACGGGCGCCGCCCGCCGGGCCGTCTCGAGTTCTGCGGTCAGGGACTGCAGCTCGGCGGCCGCGGCATCCAGCTCGGCGAGCTCGGCGACCGCGCGGGCGCGGCGTTCCTGGCACCGTCGCAGCTCGGTCGCCTCCGCGAGGGCCGCCCGATCGCGGGTGTCGTCGGCGCGCGCACGGTCGAGTGCCGCCAGCGCGAGATCCCGGTTCTCGGCGGCGTCGTCGCGCAGCCGGTGCGCCCACACGACCGGTTCGGCGTCCGCGCCCGCCTCGAGGCCGGCTGCGGCGCTGACCTTGGCGAGGAGCAGGTCGACGGCGCGCTGCTGTTCTTCGAGGCGGGTGGCGGCGGCGCTGCGGCGGTCCTTGAACCAGCGCTCGACGGAACCGAATCGGGTGGTGTCGAACAGCCGCTCGAGCAGCTTGCCGCGGTCCTCGCTGTCGGCGCGCAGGAACTTCGCGAACTCGCCCTGGGGTAGCAGCACGACCTGGAAGAACTGCTCGGCGCTCATCCCCAGCAGCCGCCGGACGGCCTCCGCGATGTCGGGCAGCCGCGAGAGGTGCTCACCCGAACCGTCGAGCCAGGTCAGGCTCGCCTTGGCGTTCTGCTTGACGGTCCCGGTACCGCGCAGCTTCGGCCGCTCGTAGTCGGGACTGCGCACGATCCGCAGCCGCCGGCCGGCGATGGTCGCCTCGAGACCGACCTGGGGTGCGGTGCCGGCGGGGGCGTGATCCGACAGCAGCCGGCGCCCGTCGGCGCGGGCCCCGGGCACCGTGCCGTACAGGGCGAACGCCACCGCATCGAGGATGGAGGTCTTGCCGGCGCCGGTGCGGCCGTGCAGCAGGAACAGTCCGTCGGCGCCGAGCTCGTCGAAGTCCACCCGCACGGTGTCGGCGAACGGCCCGAACGCGGTGACCTCCAGCTGGTGCAGCCTCACGCGGACGCCTCCCCCGGTGCGGCGGTCTGCTCGGTCCCGACACCCGCGGTGCGGTCGACGTCGCGCAGCGCCTGCTGTACCCAGCGCAGCTCCCGCGCGGACGGCTCGGACCGCACGTCGGTGAGGAATCCTCGGGTGATGTCGAGGTCGGTCCGGCCGCGCACCTTCTGCCGATAGGTGACGGTGGAGGTCGCGGCGGGCGGTTCCCACTCGACGTGGACGGCCCGGGGGAAACGGGACTGCAGCCGGCGCATCGCATCGAGGGGGCGCACGGCGTCGGTGAGAACGGCCGAGACGTAGTGATCCTCCGCGGCGGCGTGCGCGTCGTCGGTGAGCAGATCGTCGAGGACGCCGGTGAGACGGCTCAGGCCGCGCACGACAGGCAGGTCGACGCGCTCGACGTCCGCCCGCCCGGCCGCATCCAGCTCGACGAGCCACACGGCTTTGCGATGGGTGCGCTCCCCGAACGAGTACGGCAGGGGCGAACCGGAGTAGCGGACGTGCTCGGCGACGGTCTGCGGGGAGTGGAGGTGACCGAGAGCGACGTAGTCGACGCCGTCGAACGCCGACGCCGGGACGGTCTCGACGCCGCCGACCGAGATGGACCGCTCGGAACCGGACGCCTCGGCGCCGACGACGAAGGCGTGCGCGAGAACCACGGCGCGGACGTCGCGGGCACGCGCGTCGGCGCGGACCCGGTCCATCGCCGCCCCGAGAATCTCCGCGTGCGAGCGGGCCTCGGGCACACCCAGCTCGGCGCGGGTGATCTCCGGCTCCAGATAGGGAATGCCGTAGAAGGCGACGGTGCCGTGGGCGTCGTCGAGCAGGACGGGCCGGTCGATCTGGGAGACCCGGGTGATCAGGTGCAGCCCGCCCTCGGCGGCGAACGCCGCGCCGGCGCCCAGGCGGACGGGAGAGTCGTGGTTGCCGGACGTCGCGACGATGACGGCACCGGCCGCGCGGATCGCCTCGAGCCCCGCGTTGCACACCGCGACGGCATCGGCACTCGGGATGGAGCGGTCGTAGACGTCCCCGGCCACCACCACCACGTCGACCCGCCGCTCGGCGACGAGGTCGGCGAGGGCGGCGAGGGCCTGGGCCTGGTCGGACAACAGATCCACACCGTGGAAGGTGCGGCCGATGTGCCAGTCCGAGGTGTGCAGGATCCGCATGCCGTCAGACCGTAGAGCAGCGCACCGACACGCCGTCGCCCGGTCCGGGTGAGCCTGTCGGTCCACTCGGGCATCATGCGCACCATGACGGCACTCACGGCACTGGCGTTGCTCGCCGCCCTCGCGCTCGGCGGAGTTGTCGGCTGGCTGCTGCACGCCGCCCGCAGCGGCGACCGCGCCGCGCGGGCGGAGGCCCAGCTCGCGGCTCTGCGCGAGAACGAAGGGCAGCTGCGGCAGGCGCTCGGCGCCGTGAGCGAGGACTCCGCCCGCCGCCATTCGGGCGCGATCGGTGAACAGGTCTCACGTCTCGTCGGACCGTTGCAGGAGGCGGTGGGGGCGCTCGCCCGGCAGGTGGAGCACGTCGAGCGCAACCGGGTACACGCGTACGCCGGTCTCACCGAGCAGGTCGAGGGCATGCACCGCGCCTCGCAGCTGCTCTCCACGCAGACGCAGCAGTTGGTCACGGCTCTGCGTGCCCCACAGGTGCGCGGACGATGGGGCGAGATCCAGCTCGAACGCGTGGTCGAGCTCGCCGGAATGGTGCGGCACTGCGACTTCGACACCCAGGTGACCAAGGACGGGGTCCGCCCGGATCTGCTGGTGTATCTCGCCGGTGGCAAGCAGATCGTCGTGGATGCGAAGGTGCCGTTCGCCGCCTATCTCGACGCCGCCCAGGAGGAGGACGTCGCTCGGCGCGACCAGCACCTGATGCGGCATGCCCGTCAGGTACGCACGCACGTCGACCAGCTCTCGGCGAAGGCCTACTGGGAATCGTTCGATCCGACGCCCGAGTTCGTGGTGCTGTTCGTTCCCGGCGACCCGTTCCTCGATGCGGCGCTGGCCGCGGATTCGGACCTGCTCGAGTACGCGTTCGCGCGGAACGTGATCCTGGCCACCCCCACCACCCTGGTGGCGCTGCTGCGCACCATCGCGCACACCTGGCGCCAGGAGGCCCTGTCGAAGGAGGCCGCGACGATCCACCAGCTCGGCCGGGAGCTGTATCAGCGGATCGGGGTCGTCGGCGGGCACCTCGACCGGCTCGGGTCCCAGCTGGGCAAGGCCGTCGACTCGTTCAACCTGACCGTCGCGTCGATGGAGTCCCGGGTCGGGGTGACGGCCCGCAAGCTGAGCGAACTGGAGATCTTCGACGGCGAACACCCGGAGGTGCGACCGGTCGATGCGTGGCCGCGCCGCGTGAGTCCGACGGACAACTCCGAGTCCGACGGTCCTGTCGACGAAGCAAGTTGACCCGATGGGTCTAGTGTCGACATGTGTCTGCAACGCAACGTGCTCGCTCGGCGGTGCCGCTCGACATGCGGTCGGTGGCGCCCACTGTGCCTGGCGTCCCGTGGTGGGGCGCGGTCCTCGTCGCGGCGGGCTCGACCCTGCTCGGCTTCCTCATCGATGCGGCACGCGGTAACGAGCTCGGCTCGGCATTCTCCGCGTTCTACGTGCTCGGATGCGTCGCGGCGGTAGCAGCCGTGCAGCATCGGGCGCTGTTCACCGCGATGGCGCAGCCGCCGCTACTGCTCCTTGTCGCCGTCCCGATCGCGCAGGAGTTCCTCGTCGAATCCGGTGGTGGTGGCCTGAAGGACCTGGCGCTCAACGTGGCGTATCCGCTGGTGAACCGGTTCCCGGTGATGCTCACCGCCACGGTGGCGGTCCTGGTCGTCGGCGGGCTGCGGATCTTCCTGAGCCGGTCGCAGGTACCGGCCCCGGCCCGTCCGCGCCGGCGGGGCGCCCGCGCCGCTGGGGCCCCGTCACGCGGCTCGCAGCAGGACCGCGACGGTGCTGGGGCTACGAAGCCGGCGCGGGGACGTCGCGCCCGTGCGGCCGCCCGGCCCCCGGCCTCCACCAAGGCCAGCGTGCGACAGGTTGCGGACACGCGCGACAACCCGGTGGTGCGGCGCCGCTCCACCGCTCCGGCCCCGGAAACGGCGCGTCGGGGCACCGGCGAGCCACCCGCGGCACCTGACGTCGCCTACCGGCCCCGGCGCGCCGAACCGGCCCCACGCCGCGCCGAACCGGCCTCACGCCGGGCGGAACCGGCCCCGCGACGGGCCGAACCGGCGCCGCGACGGGCCGCCGAGACCCGCCGGGACTACGACCGTCACGGCGATCACCGGTCCCGCCCCGACCGGCCCTACGAGCGGGAAGAAGTGCCCCCGCCCACCCGTCGTCGGTCTCCGGGCCCGGATGCCCCCGAATACCGGCAGCCCCGAGTGCGCTACCGGGACCGGTACGAGGACTGACCGAGCCCGCTCCGGATCACGCGCGACGGCTCACGCGCGACGCGCGGAGCGAAGTTCGCGGGGCAGCGCGAACACCAGGGTTTCGTTGGCTGTGGTGACCGACTGCACGTCCGCGAAACCGTGCTCGGCGAGCAGATCGATCACGCCGCGCACGAGGACCTCCGGCACCGAGGCACCGGAGGTGATTCCGACGGTGCGGACGCCTTCGAGCCAGGTCGGGTCGACCTCGCGGGCGTAGTCGACGAGATGCGCGGCCCGGGCACCGGCCCCCAGAGCCACCTCCACGAGCCGGACCGAGTTCGACGAATTGCGGGACCCCACGACGATGACCAGGTCGCATTCGGGCGCCATCGCCTTGACCGCCACCTGCCGATTCTGGGTGGCGTAGCAGATGTCGTCGCTCGGGGGATCCTGCAGCAGCGGGAACTTCTCGCGCAGCCGCTGGACCGTCTCCATGGTCTCGTCGACGCTGAGGGTGGTCTGCGAGAGCCAGATGACCTTCGCCTCGTCGCGCACGGTGACCTGGTCGACCGCATCCGGACCGTCGACGAGCTGGACGTGGTCGGGGGCCTCGCCTGCGGTGCCCTCCACCTCCTCGTGGCCTTCGTGCCCGATGAGCAGGATGTCGTAGTCGTCGCGAGCGAAGCGCTTCGCCTCCTGGTGCACCTTCGTCACCAGGGGGCATGTGGCGTCGATGGTGCGCAGGTTGCGTTCGGCGGCGGAGGCGTGCACCGCGGGGGAGACACCGTGGGCCGAGAACACGAGCACCGCGCCCTCCGGTACCTCGTCGGTCTCGTCGACGAAGACCACCCCGCGCTCGGCGAGGGTCTCGACCACGTGACGGTTGTGGACGATCTCCTTGCGGACGTAGATGGGGGCACCGTGCTTCTCGAGTGCCTTCTCCACCGTTTCGACGGCTCGGTCGACACCGGCGCAGTACCCGCGCGGCTCGGCGAGCAGGACGCGCTTACCGGCGGCCGGTGAACCGGCCGACCGAGTGATTCCGACTTCGAGGGGAACAGGCGCAGACATGTCTCCAGGGTACGGGCCGTCCGCGGGGCCGGCCCTCCTCGGCTACCAATCGGGCGGCACGTGAGGCAGTCTGTTTCACATGATCCGTCCACCGTTCATGGCGCGGGTGGCGGCCGGGCTGGCCGTCACCGCGTACGAAGAGACCCTCAAGCTGCCGTCCACGGCGGTCGCCCTGCCGATGACCACGGTCAGCCAGATCCTTCAGACGACGATGCGGATCCAGCAGACGATGACGTCGCTCGCGATCAAGGGTGACCAGTTGTTCGAGCTGCTCGGCGCTGCGCCCGCCGAGGCGCCGTCGTGGGCCACCTTCGACGAGGACGTCGAGCCGGTGGGCACTGCCGAGCCGTCGACCGCCGCGACGCCGGGACGCTTCGCTCTCTACTCGATGCCACCAGCCACCGAGGCGGCGGTCCCGGTCTCGGCCGGCCCCGAGGCGGGCACGTCGGCCGACGCCCGGACGGAGGGGTCCGGGCCCCGCGCCGGAGCGGAGTCGACCGCCGAGTCCACCGCCGCCAAGATCAGTGCCGGCACGACCGCGGCCGGCGGCGAGGGTGACACGTCCGCGAAGGCACCCGCGAAGAAGTCCGCGAAGGCACCGGCGAAGAAGGCGGCGAAGAAGACTGCCGCCGGGAGCGCGGCCGGGGCCGAGCTTCCCGAGATCGTCGAGCTGCTCGACTACCCGTCGCTGACCCTGGCACAGCTGCGAGCGCGGATGCGCACCCTGTCAGTCGAGGACCTGCGGGCGCTGCTCGAGTACGAAAGCGCCACCCGCGCGCGCGACCCGTTCGAGACCATGCTGTCCAACCGGATCGCGAACGCAAGCACCAAGTGACCTCCGCGCCCACGGCCACCCCGTCCAACTCCGCGGAGCATCCGTGGCCGGTCCGGACCGTCTCACAGAAGGTCGCCGGCTGGATCGACCGGCTCGGCTCGGTCTGGGTGGAGGGACAGATCACCCAGCTCAATGTGCGTCCCGGCACCCGCACCGCCTTCCTCACGCTGCGGGATCCGTCGGCGGACATGTCGCTGTCGGTGACATGCTCGCCGCAGCTGGTGCAGAACTCCCCCGTGCCGCTCACCGAGGGCAGCCGGGTGGTGATGTTCGGCAAGCTGTCGTTCTGGACCGGCCGCGGCACCCTGGCCCTGCGGGTCACCGAGATCCGTGCCGTCGGAATCGGCGAACTCCTCGCTCGAATCGAGCGGCTTCGCGCACTGCTTGCGGCCGAGGGGCTGTTCGACCCGCGGCTCAAACGGCCACTGCCGTTCCTGCCGCACCGGATCGGTCTGATCACCGGTCGGGCGAGCGCCGCCGAGCGGGACGTGCTCAGCGTCGCGCAGCGCCGGTGGCCGGCCGTCCGATTCGAGATCCGCAACACCGCCGTCCAGGGGCCCACCGCGGTCCCGCAGATCCTCGATGCGCTCGAGGAACTCGACGCGGACCCGTCCGTCGACGTGATCGTGCTCGCGCGCGGCGGCGGCAGCGTGGAGGATCTGCTGCCGTTCTCCGACGAGGCGCTGTGCCGAGCGATCGTGCGGTGCACGACGCCGGTGGTCAGCGCCATCGGGCACGAACCCGACAGTCCACTTTCCGACTACGTCGCCGATCTGCGGGCGGCCACCCCCACGGACGCGGCGAAACGGATCGTGCCCGACGCGGTGGCCGAGCAGGACCTGGTGGACGAGCTGCGGGCGCGGGCGGCCGCGGCGCTGCGCAACTGGGTGCGCAGGGAGGAACACGTGATCGAACAGCTGCGCAGCCGACCGGTACTCGCCGACCCGCTGCGCACCGTCGACAAGCGGAGCGAGGAGATCGAGCGGCTGCGGCAGTGCGCCCGGCGCGATGTGGGCCGGGCGATCGCCGCCGAGGCCACCCGGATCGAACATCTCGGGGCGCGGCTCGGGACGCTCGGTCCCGCCGCCACCCTGGCCCGCGGCTACGCGGTGGTGCAGCGGATGGTCCCGGACGGGGACGCGGAGGTGTTGCGGTCGGTCGACGACGCACCGCCCGGCACCCAGCTTCGGGTACGGGTTGCCGACGGTGCGGTGCGCGCGGCCGTCATCGGACGAGAGAAGTGACGAGGAGCGGATGAGCGAGACGAAGGACACGCCCGTGAGCGGCCCGAACGACGACGTTGCGGAGTTCGGCTACGAGCGGGCACGCGACGAGCTGGTCAACGTGGTCAAGATGCTCGAACAGGGTGGCCTGGACCTGGACGAGTCGCTGACGCTGTGGGAGCGGGGCGAGGCGCTCGCGCGTCGCTGCGAGGAGCATCTCGCCGGCGCCCGGCAGCGTGTCGAGGCCGCGCTGGCGCACAGCGACGACGAGGTGGGCGACGACGAGGAGTAAGTGGCCTCGCCCGTCAGGGCTGTAGCGGCTCGGCTGCGCCCGCAGCGGCCGCGAGTTCGCGGAACTCGGCCTCGTCGCCGGAACCACCGACGAGGATCCGGACGTCGCCGAAGTCGGACACCCACAGCGGTTCGACGCCCTGCCCCCCGTAGACCACCCAGTCGCGGCCGGCGATGTCCTGCGCCCCCGTTGCGGTGCGCGGCTCCCCGGCGACGAATCGCACCAGCTCGTCCTCCCCCGCATTCGACTGGGTGAACCGCACGTACCGGCCGGCCGGGGTGATGAACCCGACGGTGCTCGAGTCGCCGCCCTGTTCGCCGGTGATGATGCTGCGGCTGCCGGAGTTCGCCTGCCAGTCCTCCGGCACCTTCGGCTGACGGATGGGGAAGTCCAGCTCGCGCGCGTCGTACTTCAGGCCCGCGTCGACGTCGAAGCTGGGCACGGGCCCCGCGGTGGGGCCGCCGGGGCTGAAGGAGCACTGGCTGGCGATGGCGGCGATGACGACCATGATCAGCAGCAGCGGAATCAGCGACCACGCCATGTCGCGCGTGTCGTGGAGAATGCGGGGTTTCTGGGGGGCCACGTCTCCAGTCTGACAGCCGCCGGCACCGATACCCGCACGTGGCCGGGTCCGAGCCCCGCTCACGGGGCGGTGATGAGAGAATTACCACTCGAAACCATCGGAACCCGACGGTCGCCTGTTCGACGGCCGTCCCGCGTCGGCGTCCACGTCGACCGACCGCACCAGGAGGCAGTAGCCCATGACGGCCAGCACCCCGACCCGCCGCCAGGCCCCGGACCGCAATCTCGCCCTCGAGCTGGTGCGTGTCACCGAGGCCGCGGCGATGGCTGCGGGCCGCTGGGTAGGCCGCGGCGACAAGGAAGGCGGCGACGGCGCCGCCGTCGACGCCATGCGTCACATGGTCAGCTCGGTGTCCATGCGCGGCGTCGTCGTGATCGGCGAGGGCGAGAAGGACGAGGCGCCCATGCTCTACAACGGCGAGGAGGTCGGCAACGGCGACGGGCCGCTGTGCGACGTGGCGGTCGACCCGATCGACGGCACCACCTTGATGGCGAAGGGCGCACCCGGCTCCATCGCGGTGCTCGCCGTCGCCGAGCGCGGCGCCATGTTCGACCCGTCCGCTGTGTTCTACATGGACAAGATCGCTGTCGGCCCGGAGGCCGCGGACGTCATCGACATCACCGCACCGGTCGCCGAGAACATCAGCCGTGTCGCGAAGGCGAAGCACTCGGAGATCTCCGACATCACCGTCACGATCCTGGACCGTCCCCGGCACGCGCAGCTCATCAGCGACGTGCGCGCGACCGGCGCGCGCATCCGGCTGATCTCCGACGGTGACGTCGCCGGCGCGATCGCCGCGGCACGCCCGGGTTCGGGTGTCGACATGCTGCTGGGCATCGGCGGCACCCCGGAGGGCATCATCGCCGCGGCCGCGATGCGGTGCATGGGCGGCGCGCTGCAGGGTCGCCTGGCGCCGAAGGACGACGAGGAGCGGCAGAAGGCGATCGACGCGGGCCACGAGCCGGGCCGCGTGCTGACCACCACCGATCTGGTCAAGGGCGAGAACATCTTCTTCTGCGCGACCGGCGTCACCGACGGTGAGCTGGTGAAGGGTGTCCGCTACTACGGCGGCGGCGCGACGACGCAGTCGATCGTGATGCGCAGCAAGTCCGGCACCGTCCGGATGGTCGAGGCGTACCACCGGCTGAAGAAGCTCAGCGAATTCACCTCGATCGATTTCCACGGCGTCGCGGGGGCCGTTCCTCCCCTGCCGTGACCCGGTCCGCGGTCGTGGCGCCCTTTCGGATCTCTGCCTGTCCGAAGGGGCGCCGCTGCCGCTCGCGCCGCCTACTGTGAAGCCATGGCCGACAATTCCGAGCAGCAGTTCCGAATCGAACACGACACCATGGGCGAGGTCCGAGTCCCGGCTGACGCCCTGTGGCGCGCTCAGACCCAGCGGGCCGTGGAGAACTTCCCGATCTCCGGTCGCGGCCTCGAGCGCACCCAGATCCGCGCGATGGGTCTGCTCAAGGCGGCGTGCGCCCAGGTCAACAAGGATCTGGGTCTGCTCGACGCGGAGAAGGCCGATGCGATCGTCGCCGCCGCCACCGAGATCGCCGAGGGCCTGCACGACGACCAGTTCCCCATCGACGTGTTCCAGACCGGTTCGGGCACGAGCTCGAACATGAATGCGAACGAGGTCATCGCGAGCATCGCCGCCCAGCGCGGGGTGACGGTACATCCCAACGATCACGTCAACATGTCGCAGTCGTCGAACGACACCTTCCCGACTGCGACACATGTCGCCGCCACCGAGGCGGCGGTGAAGGATCTCGTCCCGGCCCTCGATCAGCTGCGGGCCTCGCTCGCCGCGAAGGCGGCGGAGTGGAAACTGGTCGTCAAGTCCGGGCGGACGCACCTGATGGATGCCGTGCCGGTCACACTCGGCCAGGAGTTCGGTGGCTACGCCCGGCAGATCGAGGCCGGCATCGAGCGGGTGCAGGCGACCCTGCCGCGGCTGGGTGAGCTGGCCATCGGGGGCACGGCCGTCGGGACGGGCCTGAACGCCCCCGAGGGGTTCGGTCCCCGCGTCGTCGCCGAACTGGTGCGGGCGACCGGGGTGGAAGCGCTGACCCCGGCGAAGAACAGCTTCGAGGCGCAGGCCGCCCGGGACGGTCTCGTCGAGGCGTCCGGGGCGTTGCGGACCATTGCGGTCTCGCTGACGAAGATCGCCAACGACATCCGGTGGATGGGGTCCGGGCCGCTGACAGGTCTCGCCGAGATCCAGCTGCCGGATCTGCAGCCCGGCAGCTCGATCATGCCGGGAAAGGTGAACCCGGTGCTGCCGGAGGCGGTGACCCAGGTGGCGGCGCAGGTCGTGGGCAACGACGCGGCTGTGGCGTGGGGTGGTGCCGCGGGTGCGTTCGAACTCAACGTCTACATCCCGATGATGGCCCGCAACCTGCTCGAGTCGCTGCGCCTGCTGGCGAACGTCTCGCGCCTGTTCGCCGAGCGGTGCGTCGACGGGCTCGTGGCGAACACCGAACATCTGCGTACCCTCGCGGAATCGTCGCCCTCGATCGTGACGCCGCTGAACTCGGCGATCGGGTACGAGGAGGCCGCTGCGGTCGCGAAAGAGGCGCTGCGGGAGAAGAAGACCATCCGGCAGGCGGTCATCGACCGGGGCCTGATCGGTGACGGCCTGAGTGAAGAGGAGCTGGATCGGAGGCTCGACGTGCTCGCGATGACGCGGGTCCAGCCGCGGGACTGACGACCCTCGGGGTCTTGTGATGCGCGTCTCATCGTGATCTGATACGAAACTGAATTCTCATTCAGGTCGTAGGAAGCGAGACGTCATGACCACCGTCCCCACCGTCACCGGTACCGTCGACAGCGGCAGCCTCGGCCGGACACTGATGCACGAGCACCTGTTCGTCCTCTCCCCCGAACTGCACGGCAACTGGGACATCGGCGTCGACCTGGACGCGGCGGTCGCCGAGGCGATCACTCGCGTACGGGAGGTGCACGCGGCCGGTTTCGACACGTTCGTCGACCTCACCGTGGTCGGCACCGGCCGCAACATCGACCTCATCCGACGGGTCGCCGAGGCCACCGACATGAACATCGTCGTGGCCACCGGTCTCTACACCTACATGGACCTGCCGCACTACTTCCACTACCGCGGCCCCGACACCCTGTTCGGCGGCCCGGAACCGATGGTGGACTTCTTCGTCCGCGACATCGAGGAGGGCATCCTCGACTCCGGCGTGCGCGCGGGAATGCTCAAGTGCGCCATCGACGCCCCGGGCTTGACGGCGGGAGTCGAGCGCACGGCCCGGGCCGTGGCGGTCGCCCACCGACGCACCGGCGTGCCGATCACGGTGCACACCCACGCCCACTCCGAGTCGGGACGGGTGATGCAGCGCCTGTTCACCGAGGAGGGTGTCGACCTCTCGCGCGTGATCGTCGGCCACAGCGGCGATTCCGACGACATCGGCTACCTGACGTCGCTGATGGACGCCGGCTCGTACATCGGCATGGATCGCTGCGGCGTGGACGTCTATCTCGGCTTCGAGCAGCGGGTGAAGACCATCGCGGCGCTGGTCGAACGCGGCTACGCCGGCCGGATGCTGCTCTCGCAGGACTACGCCACCCTCAACGACTGGCTCGACCCGCAGATGCTCGCCGTGGCGACGCCGCGATGGAGCTACATGCACCTGCACAACGACGTGCTGCCCGCGCTGCGGGAGGCCGGGGTGAGCGAGGCGGACATCGATCGGATGCTGATCGACAACCCGCGCG